>PMTY01000114.1 GCA_003167155.1 Candidatus Cybelea tumulisoli | reverse complement strand
TAATCCGCGTTCTCTTGGTAGCCGCAGAAGACTTCCATTTGGCGGGCATAGAGCGCCTTCTCCGCTGCGGAGAGCGAGTTCCAGGCGGGCATTGCCTCGTTACGCGGCGTCAACCGTGCGTCGGGCGGAATGACCCCGAGCTTCTTTTGCCGCTCGAACGTTTGCACGCGCAGCGCGTCCCAACCGGCGTCGAACTTCCCTTTATATTTGTCGGCCCAATTACCCGCCACGTGGTGCGGCGCGTGACTGGCTCCCGTCGAGAAGTAGACGAAAAAAGGCCTATCGGGATCTTGCGACTTCTGCCCGCGAATCCACTGGACCGTCTTATCCGCCATCGCATCGGGGAAGTAAAAATCCTCGTCTTGCGGCGGTCCCAGGATCGTGTTGTTTTCGGTAATCACCGTATCGTATTGGCTTGCTTCGCCGCCGAGGAATCCCCAAAAATAGTCGAACCCAAGCCCGTTGGGCCAGCGGCTGAACGGCCCCGCCGGCCCCTGCTGGTCGTCGGGCGTTAAGTGCCACTTCCCGAAGGCGGCGGTGTTATAGCCGTTATTGCGCAAGATCTCTGCGACCGACGCGGCGCTCTTGGGCCACGTTGCGTTGTAGCCGGGCCAGCCGCCACAGAACTCGGCAATCGAACCGAATCCGACCGCATGGTGGTTGCGGCCGGAAAGCAGCGCGGCGCGGGTGGGCGAGCAAAGGGCGGTCACGTGAAAGCGATTATAGCGAAGACCTTCCTGCGCGAGCCGCTCGAGTGTCGGGCTCGCGCTCGAGCCGCCGAACGTAGCCGGGTTCCCGAATCCGGCATCGTCAACCAGGACCAGAAGGATGTTCGGCGCACCGGTGGGAGCTTGGGCCGGGATCGGAAAGTCTGCCACACTGCCCGCGAGCGTACGGTTTGCGATACCCTTGAACGGAAGATCGGGAATGGGCAGGATGGTACGGTCGAACGATTCACCGTTGGGCTGCGTGGCGAACATAGAGCTACCTCCCTTATCGCGTCCGTGTAGTGAAGTTCGTGCTCCGGGTGACGATCGTAAGGTTCTTATTCTGCCCGTTCACCGTCACGGTCGAGGCATAGCGCGTGCCGTCGGGCAGACTCGCGAAGCGCACCTGCATCGTTACGCCATCAGACGGTTGAGTGAGATACGAGGAAACGTCGATCGAAGTCAGCGTTTTTGGATTGTTGCGCAAGGTTAGCACGACCGCATCGCCCTGCTTGAGGTAGTTCGAAATCAGGATCGACGAGTAGCCGGGAGTTCCAGCCGATTTAACCGTGACCGCACCCCGCGCGTATAGCTGCTGAATCTTCGCCGGGTTCAAAGGCGAGTAACTCTTCGCGAGCGCACCAACTTGCTGCGCATAGGTCTTAAAATCTTCCTTCACCCGGTGTATGATGCCGCGCTGCCGCCCGCCACTGGACGGAGCGACGGGTTGCGCCGTCAGCGTTCGAACCTGCTGGCCATCGGGCCCGAGTTGAACCTGGTAGACGTTCTGCTCCTTGACGTCGCCCCGAACGCTAATCGTCTCTTGCATCTGCCACGTGTAGTGCGAAAGCTGCTGCTGGTTGGCTGCCATCAACTGCTTGACTTGCTGCACTTTTTGTCCAAGCGACGCATTCTGCGCCAAGCTGGGTGCTGCATAGACGAAAAGTCCCGTAAGGAATAGAGCGGCGGGAATGCCTGCCTTCACGAATGCTCCTCCGTTAGTCTTCTAGCTAACGAGAAGTCTAGCACACCCGCTCTATTGGAAAGCTTGCAGTCCGCATCCCTAATTTCACCGATATGCTGGGGCTCTCGAACATGATAAGCTAAGTGGTCAGCCATCCTGACGAGGCCAGCCGCCCAATCCAATCCGGTTCCAAGTTGGTCCTCATCTAATGGCGGATCAAAAGGTGAACGACATGCCTAGAACCGATCCTCAGGCGGCTCGTGAGATTGCTGTGAAGCACTTGTTCCGTCACCTGCGTGACGATCAGCAGCTGCTTCAAAATCCGCTGGTGGGCCCGGATCTGCTCGGTGGCAAATTCACGGGGCAGGAGCTTCGCGCAGGGGTAGCCCGCGCTGCAACCATGATTCGTGACGAAGATGTGCGTCTAGGTCGATCTGAACGCGGTAAGCGTCAATCGGCCTGCCTTATGCAGTGTGACCTTGGTTCCCAAAGCGTAGCTAGCCTCGCGGGCGAGTTTGCGATATCGCCTCGGCAGCTGGCGCGAGAGCGACACGAAGCGTGGATACGCGCGCTGCCGCACATCTTAACCAAAACGGCGCATCTGACGCCGGCGTCCCTCCACGAGCTCGTGCACAATCGAGCGCTTGCGCTTTTTCGCGTCGGCCGAACGAACGATGCTGCCGAGCTGATTCGAGCGCACGTCGCAAAGGTGGCTCCCGAGGCGGCCATGTTCAGCCTCTGCAACCTGGCGCTGATGCAACATGACTTTAAAAGAGGGCGCGACGCGGTAGAAACGTACAAGGAGTTAAACGCTCGCATTCGGTCAGCCACGTGCACGCGCTCGGACTCGCCTCTGAATCTCGCACTCTACCTTTTGACCATACTCCTTGGCCAAGCCGCCAGGACGCACATCTGGAACATACAGGTCCGAGACCTCGTGCGGCGGGCAGCGCTGGAAGCGCCGGCCGACCCATGGATATCGCGGACGATACTGCGACTGTTATTTGCCTTGGCACAGAAGTTCGTGTACGCCGACGACTTACGGAGTATGCTCGCCGTTTCTTTTGCCATCGACGACGTCTGCCCAGAGTTCAACGATCTGGACTGCTACGAAACGTTCGCACTCCACACGGTGAAAGCAATTAGCGAGTATAAGCAGAACGGGTTCACCGTCGACATGGAGGCGCACACGCTAAGACTGCTGCATCTCGCGCTTTCAAATGGCTGGACGAGCATAGTCGCTGAAGGATCGTCGATGTTAGCGTCGGTCTACTACATGAACGGTAATGTTGCGTTGGCGCGAAGCTACCGCGACGTGGCGCTGAGCGGTGTTGCGCTGACGGACGATAAATGCGTCGTCGCTCGGACCTATAACAACCTCGCAATTGCTGCGCTCGAATCGGGCTGCATCGGTGCGGCCGCCGAGTTTGGGAGCCGCTGCCTGTCCGCAAAAGGTGAAGAGCATCCCGCGCTGCAGCATCTCCCTTTAACGATCGCTGAAATCCTGATTAGGCAGGGTCACGCTAAGCAGGGAGCGGTTGAAGCGCGGGAAGTGCTGCAGGGGGCGAATAGGTCGGGCAACCAAAGACTCGTCGCCACCGCCGGAAGGGTTGTCGCCCTAGGGTTGGAGGCTGCGGGCGAGTGCCGCGAGGCCGTTACCGTCATGAAGCAGTCCGTCGATCTCGCGAACGCCGGCTGCTGCTCGAAATTTGACGTGCACCGCATCGACAGCTCCTACCGGAAAATAGCTCGTTTGAACCAGCTCCCCGCCAGAAAGCTGGACTACTTAGACTTCTGCGGGTAACGCGGTGGCCAGGACACCAAATGACATGGTTTTGACACTTTTGGCCAATGTTGCGCGCGTCGAGCCGGGAAAGGGCATCTGATCAGTTTCTTAGCTTAAGGGAGAACATCGAATGCCTCGTGACAATCTAACCGGCCTCGCGTCGACCACCATCCTAACGGCAATGCTCCTTGCGGGCTGTTCGGGAGGCTCGCAAGTCGGGATCCCCGGATCGCCCACGTCGGCTAACGTGCCGCAACAGCAAAGTGTTTTCCGCCAAAACCGGCAGAAGACTAGCTGGATGAGCCGGCCCGACGCACGGATGCGTCTCGCATACATCTCCGACAACCTTGCGAACACCGTGACCGTCTTTAACCTCAATGGAACCACGGAAGGTCAGATCGACGGCCTCAGCTATCCGGGAGGTCTCTTCGTCGACTCCAAACACAACCTTTGGGTCGCCAACGGCGGTGCAAACAATGTTCTCGAATTCGCGCGTGGTGCAACGACGCCGTCCAATACGCTCAACGACTCGGGCGCTGGACCGGTCGACGTGACGATGTGCCCGAACGGCACTGTCTATGTCGCCGGCGGAAACTCCACCGCCATCGAGGTCTACCCTCGAGGCAGCACCAGCCCGACCCGCTCCCTGACCTATCCGGGAGCAGAGCAGACCGACGCCCTCACTTGCGACGCGGCAGGCAACGTGTTCGCGACGATCGTCATAAGCTTCCACGGCGGCGTCGTGGAGTTTCCGCGCGGCAAGCAGCACGGAGCCAGCCAGCTGCCGATCAGCCTCGGAGGCCCGGGCGGCGTCAAGCCGGACAATGCGGGCAACCTTCTGGTCGACGATCAGAGCGCCCAGACGATAACGGAGTACACCGAAGCGGGCTCGCCGACCGGTAACTCGATCGCCACGGCGTATGACTGCATCAACTTTGGCGTTCTGAGGAACAGCAAAGTCGTCGGGTGTCCGGTCTACGTTGCATATAAGACGTCCTACGGTCAGTCGTACACCTTCCCGGGCGGCACGAGTCTCCAGACGTATTCTGGTTCGTTCACGTTACCGTACGGCTTCGCGTTCGATCCCGGCCAAAAGGGCCTTTAAGCATGCGCACATCTTCGTACCTTGGCTTCGCTCTTCGCAGCGCGGCGGCCGTCGCATTGCTCGCCGGCTGCTCCGCAGGCGGCTCGCAGCCTCCGGTGGCGGTGGCGCCCCCAGATACAAATGCGAAGGCGCCGAGCGCCGATCAGGTCATCGTTTCCGACAGCTTCGCGAACACGGTTAGCGTCTTCGATGCCAAAGGGCGCTTGCAAACGCGCCTCGAGAAAGGCATCAACGCGCCTCTGGGCCTTACTACCGATTCGGCAGGCAACCTGTACGTCGCCAACTCCCAGGATGCAAACGTGCTGGTCTATTCGCAACCGTACAAGTCGGTCAGCCTAACCTTGAGTGAACCGGGCCGGTATCCCTTGGACGTCGCGGTGAGCAAAACCGGGCTCGTCGCCGTGATGAATCCAACGGCGCCGTCCGGGCCCGGCAACGTGACCTTCTACAAGAAAGGCTCCACGTCGGCGTGCGCAAATGTCAGCGATTCAAACTGGAACGAGATGTCCTTTGGGGCATTCGACGCCTCCGGGAATCTCTTCGTTGACGGCGTCGACCGCGACGGGAACCCGCTCGTCGGCGAACTCTCCGGCGGTTGCGCGGCCAAGTCGGTCACGGCGCTTAGCGTCGGTAACACGCTCTCCGGCGTCGCTGGGGTGCAGGTGGTCCACGGTAACATCCTGATCTTGAATCAAAACTATGCCACCTTCACTCCGGAAATCTATACCTACGCGCCCCCCTCCGGTGGTTCGCTCGGCTCACCGATTGCGACGACAAAGCTCTCGGCCGGAATTGAAATGGAGGGTTTCGCGATGACCCAGGACGATCGCGATCTCTGGATCGCACACTCCGACGTAGCTTACGGACGGATAGAGTACACGTATTCTGGCGGCCGGTTCGTCAAGTCGTTCAACGAGCCCGGCTTAGAAACTGCATATGGCATCGCGGTCAATCCGGCTGCGAGCCCGTAACGTGAAGACATTTAGGAGCACTCATTCCATGCGCACCCTATCTTGCACGGCCGCCGTTGCGTTCCTCGCGGGCTGTTCCGGAGGCGCATCGCCGCCGCCGGCGGCCGCAGTTGCCGCCGCGGGCCATGTGACGCCGTTCGTCAATGTGGCCGGAATTAAAGCGCCGCATGGCAACTCTACGTTCGTTACAGACGCTGGGACGGCGACGGTCACGGTATGGGGCGCCAATGGCCAGCTCAATGCAATACTTTTCGACGGCATAACCGCAGATCCTAAGGGCCTGACCACGGATGCGGCACAGAACTTGTACGTCGCGAACCTAAATTTCGGCAACGTCATCGTCTATGCAAAGCCGTACACCTCGATAACGGCGACGTTAAACGATGCAGGGCAGAACACGCAAGACGTCGCGGTCGATAAGACGGGCCTCGTGGGCGTCACGAATTACTTGACCAGCTCCTTTGCGCCTGGGAGCGTGAGCTTTTTCGCGAAGAATGCGACGCAGCCATGCAGCAACGTCACCGATCCGAACTGGGTATATTTCTTCAACGATGCATTCGACGCGTCGGGGAATCTGTTCATTGATGGACAAACTGCGGCCGGTACGACACTCGTCGGCGAAATCTCCGGCGGCTGCAAGGCGACGTCGATTACGACGCTAAGCGTCGGAAACACGATCTCGTATCCGGGCGGTGTCCAGGTCTCCGATGGGAACATTCTCATCGGCGATGTGACCAAGCAGGCAATCTACACCTACGCACCGCCTTCGGGTGGTTCCCTAGGTTCTCCAACCGTCGTCACGACGCTCGCCCGCGCAAAGAGTCCGGTGACCTTCGCGATCGAAGCGAATGGTAAACACGTGCGTACCGCCGATTTTGCTGCGGATAGGTTGGATGCGGGGCTGTACACGTATCCGAAAGGCGCCTTCGTCAGCAAGCTCGGGGACCACTTATCCGCGGAAGCCGTGGCGGTCTATCCACCAGCGCGGCCGTAGTATCCGACCAGCCGGCGCCCGCAAAGACGCGTTGAAACCATGCTACAATCCATAGCATGGAAAGAACCGCAACACTCCGTTTCGTCATCTCCATCGCCGCAGCTGCACTCATCGCCGGCTGCGGCGTCACCTCGCAATCGTCGCTGCCGGCGGCGCGATTTGCGCCCGCGGCGACGCGGCTAACGCAGAGTTCCGAAAAGGTGCTCTACGCGTTTACCGGCGGCACCGACGGCGGCGATCCGAGCGGAAGCATCACGTTCGACGCGTCGGATAATGCGTACGGCACCACGCACCTCGGCGGCATCGACTCCTGCGGCGGCGGTGTTGGCGGCGGATGCGGCGTGGTCTTCGAGCTGTCCCCGAGCGGCAGCGGCTGGAGCGAAGCGCCGCTCTATGCGTTCGACGATCAATCTGACGGCGGATTCCCCAACGCGGGCGTGATCCTCGACAAGAACGGTAATCTTTACGGCGCGGCCAGCACGGGTGGAAACTTTTCGTGCTCGGACGGCTGCGGCGTGATCTACGAGCTGCAGAAGAAGAGCGGCTGGGCGGAGAGCGTGCTGCACACCTTCGCCGGAAGCGACGGTCAGTTTCCCAACGCGGTGCTGCTGCCGAGCGCCAACGGCACGCTCTACAGCACAACGTGGTACGGCGGCAGCAGCGGCGACGGCACGGTGTTCTCGCTCGCGCCCAAGGGCAGCGCGTGGAACGAGCAGGTGCTCTATAATTTTACCGGCGGTACCGACGGCAGTGCGCCGGCCGCCGGCGTGATTCGTGACGGCACGGGCAACCTGTACGGCACCACCTATAAGTACGACGGCGACAACGACGGCGTGGCGTTCGAGCTGCAGAAGAAGTCGCGGGCGTTGTTTAAAGATCGCGTGCTTTACACGTTCAAGGCGACGCCGGGCGGCGAGAATCCGTACGCGGGACTGATCGTGGACGCGAAGGGCAATCTTTACGGGACGACGATCGAGGGCGGCGCGAACGAAAGCGGCGTGGCCTTTGAACTGGTGCGCCGCGGACGGCATTGGACGGAGAAGGTGCTGCATGCGTTCGGCGCGAGCGGCGACGGCAGCTCGCCATATGCCGGACTTGCGATGGACGGGTCGGGAAATCTCTTCGGCACGACCGTCTTCGGAGGCTCGCACAACCAAGGCGTCGTGTACGAGTTGAGTCGGGCGCGCAAGGGTTGGAACGAAAGGATTCTCTACGCCTTTACCGGCGGTAACGACGGCGGGAATCCGAACGGCACGCCGGTGCTCGACGCGAGCGGCAACCTGTACGGCCTTACCAGCGGCGGCGGCCAGTATTCCAACGGCGTGGTCTTCGAGGTTACGCCGTAGCTTCGGCAAGGCAAAAGACTACAGCCGATAGCGTAGACGGATCAAGGCCGAGCGTGCCATCGGGTAGCCTTCGGGTACGTATCCCCCAAGGCCATACTGCCAAGGTACCGCAGGCGACTGGCCGTCGTTGGTCGGTATGCCGTTGCCGAGCGTGTAGAGGCACTTCTTGCAGTACTGCGCGCCATATCCCCGCTCGTAATAGACGTCGCCGCCGGTGTATCCGGGCGGACCGATGAGATAGGGGTTGCCTTGAAACTGCGTCGGCGTAGCGGTAGCAAAGAGATTCACGACGTCCAGGATCGCCGTCACGCGTGGCGAGAGATCCACCTCGACGTGCAGCGACGCGAGCGTCTGCGGCGTCGTACGCAACGTGTTCGGATCGGCGCCCTCGTTTGTCCCTAGATTCGCAATGTATGGGTTTGCTGTTGCGTTGTACGGGCGCGACGGGTTCTTCAGGAAGTAATAGTTGTACCCCGGATTGACGTAGTTGTCGTTGGGAACCTGCTCGGGCTTCCCGTTGACGATTTCCCAGACCATCGTGCCGTTGCCGTACGGATAGCCGCTCTCGTACGAGAGCATCGGCGTGACACGCAAGCGATGGCGCAAAAAGTCAAGCTCGTACGCGGCCGTGGCCGTGAAGTTCGGAATGTAGTTGGCCGGGAAGAGGTGTCCGGCGAGAATCGCCGGCGCGTTGAGATCGTTGAATGCGAACTGATAGATGCTCGACGAGAGGGTGTGATTATAGTTGGCGTTGAGCGTGAATCCTCCGTTGTGCACCCACAGCTCCATCCCGTGAGAGCGCAGCTGGCCGGCATTGGTGGGAACGCCGATCGCGTTGGGGTTTTCACCGGCATTGAGGGCATCGCGGTAGTTGGTCGGCAGCACGTCGATGACGTTCTGCTCCAGCTCGCTGAAGTAGGTGAGGCGCACCTGCGTTCGGCCGCCGTGTTCGTAGGAGAAAGCGTAGTCGTCTGCGGTCTCGGGTGCCAGCGGGTAACTCGGAACCGCACCGTTGGCGTTACCGCCGGAGTCATTGCTGCACTGGCTCGCGGGTACGCAGGTGCGCTGAACCTCGAGCGGCAGCGGAGGGACCGAGTTATGATCGAAGGTTGCGCGAAGTCCGCTAAGCCCCCCGAAGGTGTACGCCAACGCGAGGTGCGGATCGAGGGCGCCGTCGCCATAGATAACGGGTGGGTTGTCGCTCGTCTGTGCGTGCTGGCCAACATAACGCAGGGAGCCCATGGCTGAGAAGTTCGGCGTTATGCTCCAGGTGTCGCTCATATAGACGAGATATTGATTCAACCGCGGAGCGGCGGTAACGATCTGCGGAACCGTTGGAACGACTTGGTAGATGCTGCTCGTATTTACGTCATATTGTGCGCCGGCACGAAAGTCGGTCTTGTCGCTGGCCTCGTCCTCGAAGTCATACCCGATTCCGTCTTCGCGCTGGTATTGCGTCGAGTAGAGCGAAATGACGCCGTCGGGAAAGGAGAGGTCGTCCCATTCGGGACCATTGGCGACGGCACCGACCTGCGATTGGAAGAGCTGAAGCCGGCCCAGTGAGTGCGGCCAATCGTGAACCCACTGGAGCTTCTCGACGCCATACGTTCCTCGCGCGATCGAAGGCGTATCGACTTGCTGATTCGGATCCGCAGGCTCGCCTGGGAACGTAGCGGGGGGGCTGTTGAACGTCGACCACTCCAGTCCCTGATAGGGCGAATCGTATTGCTGGTATGCCGCCGCACCGGTGAGAAAGACGGCCGAGAGATCGTCTTTCGGAGTAGCGGCGAAGTGCACGTTGCCGGCGATCGCATACTGCGCGCGCGTCTGGAAGCCCAGGCCGTACGTTCCGATCTCCGATGGATAGAACGTGTGCCCGTCGCCATAGGCAAAATACTCGCTGCCGCTCGTTGCTGAGAGCGCATAGCGCCAGCGCAGGTCCGGCGTCGCCTCCTGCGCGGTGAACTTGATCTCACCCAGCTGCGCCCCGATTCCGTCGGCGACTTCGAGGGTCTCCGTTCCGGGATAGGTCCCGGTGAGCGGCACTTCGTTGACGACGCCACCTAAAGCGTTTTGGCTCACGTCGTTGTAGCCGCCCAGGGTGACGGTTGCCGAGCCGACGCCCGCCGTGCCGAGTTGTGCGCCGACGATGTTGCCTCCGGGTTCGGCGATCAGGCCTTGCGGTACGGGGACAGAATCGTAGTCGTAGACCGTGTCTTGCACCTTTCCGCCGCGCACGATCACGTTTGCGAATGAGTCTTGCTGGACGCCGGGCACGTTCGCGATTGCGCCCTGGACGGAGTCGCGCGAATAGTTGGCAAGACCCGAAGAGGAGGCTTGCGGCGTACCGGCTTGAGCCTGTTCGCCTTGCACCGTGAAGGCATCGCTCGTGCTTCCCACCGCGAACGCCTCATGCTTAGCTTCGACCTTGGCGATCTCTTTGAGCTTGGCGAGCAAAATCACCGCGAGGCGCTCGTGTTCGCCGGGCAGGACGACGACGGTTGCATTGGCCGGTTCGAAACCATTTGCTTCGACGGTAATGGCGTACGTATCCGGGGCAACCCCGAGGATCGTGAAGCGACCGCCGGCATCGGTCGTACCCGCGTAGCGGCCCGATGGCGCGAGTGCCCGGATGCGAGCATTTGCGATCGGCGTGCGACTTGTCGTAGAGACGGTCCCCAAAATCGCCCCGGTGACGAACTCGGCGCCCTCGCCGCGTTGGAATGAAAGCGCTGACACAAAAACAATGCAAAGAATGCACCTGATCTTTTGCATGGAACTCGCTCCCAGGCGGCGCGCGATGGTACACGCCCGCGGTTTGTCGGGTAAGTTAGGCTAGGCTGGGAGCGTGCGCGGCGGAGCGCGAAGACCGCGCGACCTGATGACTTCAGGGGCGACGTGAGAACAACTCATGTTTGGATGAGGCATCGTCGCGTGCTTAGGTGTCGCCGAGTGCGAGCGCGAAATCCTCAGGAACGATGTCAAGAGTGCTGCGGCCAACGCTCCACTGCGCGCCGCGCAGCGAATCGCCGCGCCAAGCATCATCCGCGCCGCGACTGCGATCGTTACAAATGATAAGACGAGAATCGGAGCATGTTCGATTACGATGGAGTTTGCGTCGAATGGTGCCAACCCGCCGAAATGCGTCTCGTAGGCTTCCATCGCAACGACGGTGACGCAACTACCTGCCAATGCCGCGACCGCGTCGAGCGTGCGGGCGCGCGCATCGTCGAGCCTACGCAGAAGCGGATCGCCGGGCGCGATGCGGGAGCCGATGATGTAAGCGGCAAGGCCGAGGGCTAGCGTCAAACCGACCGCGAACGCCGGCAAGATTCCCTGATGGTCGACGTCCCGTGTCGTGCCGCCCAGCCAGCCAAATATCGCGGAAAACTCGGTTCCCGCATCGCCGAGTACGCCGGCCAGCAGTCCAATGGTAAGTACAGCCCAGATCCGTACCAACCGATATCGCATTGCCGATGAGCTACGACAACGATCGAGTTGCACCTTGCGGTTTAGGCTTGCCGCTCGCCGGCATCATTTGCGCGTCTGAGCACGGCGAGATGCATCTGCCGTCGAAGGGTAAAGCCCAACTTACGGTATAGGGCGATAGCCGCATGGTTCGAGCTGAAGACATGTAGAAACGGTATTTCTGACCGCGCTTCTATCGATGAAGCCAGCGATCCGACAAGCTCGGCTGCGAAACCGCGCCCACGATGCGCCGGTTCCACGCACACCGCGCTGATCTCAGTGAATCCATCAAGGCGCATGCGCTCGCCCGCCATGCCGATCAAGACGCCCCGTTGACGAACTCCGATGTAGTGGCCGAGCTCGATGGTCCGTGGACCGAACGGCCCAGGTTGAGTCACCTTCGCGAGCGCTTGCATCTCGGCCACATCGGCCACCCCAAGGGCTTCGATCGGAGCCCCGGGCCGTGCGTCACAAGCGCCCGTATCCTCCAAGACCATCTGGTCGACGAGGTCTCGCTGGACCACGGAGAACGCAGGGTGAGGCTCAACCTCCTCCGTCGTGAACAATGCGATCTGGTCATCGCCACCAACCAGACTCAGCGGAGAGCGGAACGACGCCGGCTCCGCGTCGACCGTCGCTGCGAAGGGCGCAACGTCAGACGGATAACGGCGGGCCCGCTCGTCGCCTTCGGCGAGGCTCTCCTGTACGCTCGTGAGCGCCCGCCAGATCACCGCGTTAAGCGGATGCATATCTCGCTCGCCCGGAGCGTTTTTCTCCTCGTGGTACGACATGGTTCGTCCGAGACTGCCGCAACTTTTTCAAGGCTTCGCGGCGTCCAAATGGGGGTGGTTAGTATAAAACGCGCTCCTCTCCAAGAAAGCATAGCGGCGAAAACCTTTGGCCGTCTACGGTCCGGCAGTTCGCATGACGAATGAATATCCCAGGCCTGAACGTCTCGCGCTGCACGACCTCTTGACGACGGCCCGAAACCGATTGACTCCGCAAGAGGCCGGATTGGGTCTAAGTGGCCTTCGACGGGTGCCCGGGCTGCGACAGTCGGAGGTCGCGGAACTCGTTGGAGTTTCGACCCGCTGGTACGAGCGGTTTGAGCAGGGTGCCCCGAATCGGAGGTTTTCGGTCGAGTTCGTGCAGCGAGTTGCTGAAGTGCTGCGACTGAACGACCGCGAACGCGCGACGCTTTTTCGCCTTTCGGTGCCGGAGGTTCGTGTCGCCGTTGAACAGGTCGAGCGCAGCGCGCAGGATCGAGCCTTGTACAGCTTAGAAAGAATTCGCGCGCTTGCCCGCCGGCTAACCGCCGTCAGTAGTTTCGAGGAGGCCGCAAGCGCCGCCGCAGAGGCAGTCGGGAGAATTCTCCTGCCGTCTTGCGCATCGGTGGCGACCTTTTTACCGACCGCCAAGTCGCCGCGCGTAATCGCGTTCGGTAAGCGCGCGCACCTCGCGGGTACGGCGTTTGCGGATTCGTGTATCGCCGCAAACTATCCGAGCCGGTACGGTCACACGACCTTCAACGAGAGCCGGCCGGCTTATCGGGATACGGTCGATGGATCGTTTGCGTTCCGGCAACAGACCAACGACGGCCGCTCGTTCTTAGTAAGCATAGACGCTTCGCCGTGCACCCAGAATGCAACGGGTGAAAGCACTTCGCCTCGGGCCTTAGAGAATGACGGGGTTTTAAGCGACGCCATCGTCAGCGCGGCCGACTACTGGGAATGGAATTCAAAGCTGGAGTCGCGTTCGTCGCTGGCGCATGGCTTATTCGTAAATGGCCGTTACCGAGGTAACCTCGGCGTGCTTTGGACGGAGCCGCATGTCGTGAGTCGCATGGAACTGGAAGTGCTGCAAACCGCAAGCGCATTGGTCGAGCTAGCCGCGGGAAGATCGGCCCAGATCTAGGGCGAACTGGCAGACCGTAGAAGCCGAACCTCTCGCCCTGTTAGGCTACTCAGAGTTGCGTGAACACCGGTTCCTCGTCTTTCACCAGGGGTAACTTTCTCGCAGGCACCGCCGCCGCCGTGGGGGCGGCAGCCGTGGCAAGTCCGCTCGAGGCCGTGGCGGATGGCGCACGCAGACTTCAAGTGAACGGCATCTCGATGTATGTCGAGGAGCACGGCAGCGGCAAGCCGGTCCTCCTGCTGCATGGCTGGCCCGATTCGGCCAACCTTTGGCGTCACCAAGTCCCGTTCTTGGTCGCTCCGACCGGCCGGCAGACGTGAGCGCTTACGCCGTGCAGAATTCGGTCAGCGATGCGGTGGCTCTTCTCGACGCGTACGGTGTCGACGCGGCCTACGTCGTCGGCCACGATTGGGGAGCGGCGGTCGGGTGGACGATCGCGGCGCTGCATCCGCAACGGGTCCGCAAGCTCGTAGCCGTTTCCGTGCCGCACCCGCTCAGTCCGGTGACGTTGCGCCAACGGGAAATGGCATGGTATCAGCTGTTCTTCCAGTTCACCGGAATCGCCGAGGCGTCGCTGCAGTACAACGACTGGGCGCTGTTCCGAGAGCTGCTCCGGGACAACGGCGATATCGATCGCTACGTCGTAGAGCTGGCCCGCGGAGACGCGCTGACGGCCTCGCTGAACTGGTACCGGGCGAACCTCGCACCGCATGCCCCGGGGCCGCCGGCGAGTCTCCCGCCGGTGCAGGCGGCGACCCTCGGCATCTGGTCGACGAACGACCACTATATCGACGGAGAGCGGATGAAGATGTCGGAGCGCTTCGTGAAAGGGTCTTGGCGCTACGAGCAGATCGAAGGCGCCAGTCATTGGATCCCGCTGGATGCACCGGCGCGCCTCAATCAGCTCATCGGCGGGTGGCTGGTCTGACGGAACAACCGGAATTGCAGCAAGAGGCGTGGAGGGCACGCAAATTTCTAGAAACTTCGTGGTTCTGAGCTTCGCGAATCGATAGGGTTGAGGTAACCCACTTCGCTTGAAAGGCTCCGTCAATGAAAAACGCCACCTTGACCTTGCGCGCTGCTACAAGCATCGCGATCGCTTCCTTGATGGTCGATCCCCTCGCGGGCTGTAGCGGTGCCCCATCCGCTCTCCCCGAGGCCGCGCCGTCAGCTACAACGGCCGGCTTCGGCATGCGGGCCGACGGTCGCAGTCAGAAGGTTCAGCTGCTCTACGTTGGTGACAATCAAAACAGTCGAATCCAAGTGTACGACGCCGCCACAAAGAAGCAGAATCCGCCGCCGATGCGGACGATCACCGAGGGTGTCGATGAGCCCTACGGCCTAACGACCGACAAGTCGGGAAACCTGTACGTTGCCAACCTCGGCGATGACACCGTCACGGTCTACGCCCCGAACTCCAGCAAGCCCAAGACGACGATCAAAAATGGTTTGAACGACCCCTTCGACGTGAAGGTCGACGGGTTTGGCAACGTCTACGTCGCCAATAACCCGGACGGGGCCGACCCGTTTATCCAAGAGTATCCCAAGGGCGCGTCGCAGCCGAGCTCCACCTGGACGGCTCCCGTGCTGGGCGTCATCACGGGAATCGCATTGCTCGATCCGATGCAGAAGGGTGAGACGTCAATTTACGCGCTCGAGTTCGCCGCAGTCCAGAGCGGTGGAACCGGTGAGCTTCTCTCCTGTTATCCCGGAAACTCAGCCTGCAAGTCGGCTGGCTACACGTTCGGGGTGACTGGCGGCATTGCCGTTGCCGAATCGCCTGGCGAAAGGAAGCCGTTTGAGTTCCTCGTGGCCGACAACGCCATTCCCGGCGTCGACACGTTCGTCTCCGGCCAGCTAAACGGGCAACTGGTAACCGCCGGGAGCCCCGAGGGCATCGCGCTTAACGCAACGGACAGCCGGCTCTACGTCGCAAGTGGATCGTCTGAGAGCATCGTCGAGTATAGCTTTCCTGGAAACAAGATGCTCAACACCTTCACGCCTCCCGAAGCAAATGTGTATGGCGTCGCCACGACCCCGGCCGGCACGTATCACTAAACGAATCCCTAAAACCGAAGTTTTTCATTAGCGCCGATTGCGGTCGAACGGATGGCCGCACTCGGTGCTATTTCGATCACAACGATAACGAGAAGACCGTCCCACAGCCAGTCGGGCCGAAGTAGTTATAGCATGCTTCACTATTGCCACCCACGTTGGTGGTGCTATAGAGCGTGCCGTTCACGTCGATGAGGCCCGCAGTCGGGGTTCCGCCATTGGACGGATAGCCCGCGAAGTTGTAAAGCACGCTTTCCGTGCCGGAGGTCGTGATCTTAAAGACGGTGCCGACACTTGCGCTGCCGCCTTGGCCGGTGGTGCCGTAGAGCGTGTCCTTTATGTAGAGCAGGCCCGCATACGGCAAG
>PMTY01000194.1 GCA_003167155.1 Candidatus Cybelea tumulisoli | reverse complement strand
GCACGGCCGCTTAGCTCGCAGCAGCCTCGCAGTTCAGATCGCGGCGCTTAACGCGTTGCGGCTTTGATCGCGGCGGCTTGGATAGTTGCAGTTGAGCCGAGTCGGAGCCCAGCGGGCCGGGTGTCTCGTCTTGGGCTCGCCAACCCCTATCCCTCAATGCTGCGGCGCGGGATAGGGGTTGGCCGCAAAAAGATGGCGCCCCTCCCGGCTGCCGATTCGGCCCGGCTGCTGAGCCGCTAGTCCAAGCCGCCGCGATCCAAACTGCAACGCGTTAAGCGTAGTGATCTGAGCCGCTCAACTGCGAGGCTGCTGCGAGCTACGCTTCCGCGCTGCGAGGCATGCGCAGCCGCAGTGCGAGCTACGCGCGCCGATCTAGGCTGCAAGCCGCAAATGCGCAACGGCCTCGCCATCGCGAAGCCGTGCAGAGGGGCAGACGCGCGGGGCTAAAGTCAAGGCGCTCAGCTCTAAGGGGTGGCCTTATCGTGTCGGCGGTAAAAAAGTTAGTGCAGTGTCTGCAACGGCGAGCATAAGGATAACAACCATGAGCCCAGTTGAGCAAAGCGCTACGCCGTTCCACATCCGCGTGTACTTCCGAGATAGTTGGAATCGAGCAGCCCAATACAAGAGTGGAACCAGCAGGACTCACGCAAACGTGAGCGTACCGACGCCAGCTCCACCGACGACCCAGACAAGCATTAGCAAATACCAGATCGCGGTAAACGCCTTCATCCAGCTAATAGATAAAGCGTGGCAACGAAGCCCAAGCCCTTCACTTTCTCCGCTCCTCGCCCCGTGAACACCACGGAGCCGAGCAACTTTTCGGCTTAGCCTCGCTAAGCCCCCGCGCAGCAGCAAAGTCGCAACGCCAATCGGTGTCGCTTTAGCTAGGCCACGCGATCGGCGCCGCAGCTGCGAGGCTTCTCGGCTAAACTACGACGCTTTCCTAGTGCGGTGCGGCCTCGCGGGCGCGGCGGCGGGGGAGATTAACTTACCGGCCCGGCTAGCGCTACGAATGAAGCACGCGAAAAACGACGATGGCAAATGACCCAACTGACAACGCGACAGCGGCCAGGACTCCTCGCCCAGCCCCGTTCCTCGCTTGCGAGTACAGGATGAGCGAATAGATAAAGTATACTACGAAAGCAATCAACGTTGCCTGAATATAATAAGGCGTCATGTTGTATATCGTCCAAGGTCCGCCGAGCATGAAGGCGGGCAAGATTGAACTACTGAAGGCGACGACTTGAAAGCTGAGCGTTGGTAGGCTAACCAAGAATAACAATCCCGCGAAGGTGGAAAATGCTAACGATTTTTCACGGAGAAGCCGTCCAAGCGCTACTGCTGCTAGTGGGCCGGTTAGAACGAAAGACAAGACACCAACGAACCCGGTTAAGTAATAGTCTCCTTCGAGGTCAGAGGAAGATGCATTGTGCGTGAGGATGAGTGTGAACGGCCAAGGCGCAATAGAGATCACAAAAAGCACAAGAAACCTCAATGCGATACCTGGGGCTCGCGCTTGTGTTAGTGGCATAAACCGAGTTCGTCCTGCGGCAATGAATTATTCAGCAAATCCAACGTGAGCGGCGACTTGGAGTTATGGCGAACCTTCGAGTCATCGCGCCCGGGCGCGCCGATCGGCGGCTGCGATCCGCCGCACGCAGCGAGCAGCGCAGCGCCTAGTGTTGACGCGTTGAAATTGGTTTACCAAATAAGCTTGCACGTTACGCTGGCTCAACGGGTGCAAGCTTCCTTCACAGTGTATGAGTTATCGGCGGCCTCGATCACCCAATCGAAGGCGCTCTTGCTGATGGGTACGAGCGAGACCGTCGCGCCGCTGTCGTCGCGTTTGCTCTGGAATCGACCGCCGATCCAACCGTCAACGCTCTTGGTAAATACGCCACCAGAATTGAATTGATACGCGACCAGTTTCTTACGTTGCGCATCATATCCCCAGAGCTGCACGGCCCAGTGCTCTTGACCGTTCTCACGGAGATTAGATCGCTCGACCATCCACGACCAATCCGGAGCGAATTCATAGCTAAGGCGTTCAGCGTCGCCGCTCGGTACCTTTGCACCTTGAACCACGCAATGCCACGATCCGGCCAGGAACGCGAGCTTTCTAATGGCGTCAACTCCCTGTTCCTGCGCGATCGCGACGCCGCTACAAAGAGCGCAGATTGCAAGGGCGATCCAGACTGCGCGCGAGCTCATGCTAGCAACACCTCCGTCCTTTCAGGCGACCGACTTGGTCTTGCGGGCAGATTGTTACTCTTCCTTTCGGGGGCCGACGACCTTGCGTAAGGCGACCCAGTGCCTCGGATGCGGGACCTTCACCCCCGATCGGATGCGCGAGCAGGCTGCGAGCGATAAGCCCGTCGCCGCCGCGATCTCCTTGAGCGAGAACGCGTCGAGCTTCGGCCCGATCTCGCGCTTGAACCACGCCTCGTCTCGCTGGCCAAGGTGCTCGCGCGCCCAGCTGCGATTGCGGCGGTGTCCGTCGCTGATCGCCTCGCCTCGCGCAAGGTTCACGTCGGCGTTGCGCCGTGGATCGTGGCCCGCGGCGGTCTGCGCTGCGAGAACTTTGCGAGCCGACTCGATCGCTCGCAGTCCGTGCTCGCGTCGAGCCTTCGGCATGCAGGCTTCGCAGTGACGGCGCCTGCGCTTGAGCACCGGCTCGCCGCAGATCGCGCACGCGATCGGATTAGCCGGGCGCGCTTCGACGGTTGGCGCACGCCATGCGCGCGTCACGTACGGTCGCGGCTGCGAGGCCTTGCGAGGCGTAGCGAGCAGCGGCGATCGCTTCGGACCGGAGACGCTACGCTGCTTATTTCCAGATTTAGCTGCGAGCGTGCGAGGCGATGCGCCTTGATTGACCAGCGATTCACGGAACGTCTGCGCGAGGCCAGCCGCGATCGGCCGCAGGCATTCGCGCCAATGCGGCAGCGTAAGCGCGAGTTCGTGTGTCAGCGGCGCCGCAATCCGGCAAATGCCGTTCGGAAGCTCGCCGAAGTCGCGAGCTGTGAACTCGCGATCCTCCAAGAGGTCGAGCAGAAAGCCATCCACGTCCGCGCGCACCGGCTCCATCGCATCGAGCGCGAGCGAATCGCGATTGCGCTGATCGGCATGGAGGACACCCAGCGTTGGATCGAGCCCCTGTGCGAGCAATGCGAGGCGCGCCTCTGACTCCAAGCACGCGAAAAGATAGTTCCGCATGGCGTTGATCGGCGAGGTTGCCGCGCGAGGTGCTCCGGTCAGCAGCGATGCCCGCGAGTCGCATCGAAGCCAGCGCGCAGGTATTCGTGGGAGGTCACGTTCGCGGAAGCGAATCCGCACGTCGCGCCAGGCCGGAAAGTACAGCGCCGCGGCATTGGCTTCGATCACGCGCACGCGCTCGATCGAATCGACCGATGCGAGCGACGCTCGCAGCCTGTCGAACTCGCGCAGATTGGCGCTGAGCCGAACGAAAATCCGGCGGTGGCCTTCGAGCTTGGAAGCGATCAACTCGTGCGCGATCGCCAGGTCCAAGCCGTTCGTGACCGCGAGCGCCTGCGCACGACGGATGGGATGACCGTCGTAGCCGAACGGCACGGAGTGCGCGAGCACCTCGCCATCACGGCCGATCTGCACCAAGGCGGCGCCGATCGCGCGTAGCCATGCCAGACTCGCGAGGCTCACCCAACCTTCGTGGCCGATCAAAACCAGGCGTTCGAGGCCGCAGCCTGCGCGATCGAGCGNNCAGCGATCGGCGCTGCCTGCCGATCCCGTCCTCCACGCGCAGCTTGCCGCGGTTCAGGACGCGCAGCGCAATGCCGAAGCCGTCCACGACCAGGACGCCCGCCCGGACTTGCAGCGGGGGATATAAGGGCGTAAAGTTCTGCTGTTGCATCTGGAGCTAATCCCTCCGAGTGCGACGCCTCCGGTCCGTTGGTGCGGGCCGGGGGCATCTTTGTATTAGAACAACTTCGACGCAGTTCTTGGCAGTGCCCTCAAGGGGCTCACACCCAGAACGTGTACGGCCGCCCATCGCCGTCCCAGGAATAAGAACTGCATATGGACTGGTCGCGGTGTGTCTGGTGGTAGCGTGGAGGGATCGGGTGGTTCTATTCGTTCTCCACGCACCCAGCGTGCAGCGTCCTCGGTAATCGTTCGTTCGCACCACGGATGAATGTACTCGCGGATTTCCGCCGCGAGATCTTTGTTGAATGTGTTGGCCCAGTAATGCACGATCTCAGCCGCTTGCCCCGCACGCATCCAAAGGGGGAGCGCGTCTCGGTGCATCGTACGCTGAGCTTCATAAAGCAGATGTTGCTTTGGGATTGGAACGCGCTTGCCGCTAAGAATCGCCGAGGCAACCGGCGACGCGAGGTCCACTTGAAGCAACGCTTGCATCGAGTACCATGTCCAAGGCTCGGTACGCGGTTCTCCGGTCCACACCCATGTTACGGTTGGATCGTCCGGTCTCTCGTGATGCGCGATCAGATGTTGCGCCGATCGGACTGGGTACAGCCAGATCGCATTCCAGCTCTTACCCGTAAGAAAGCCTTCCTCGCTCGTTAGGTTTGATCGCACTGTGTCCCCAAGTATCCAGTGGAATATCGATCCTCGATTACCGATGTGCATGCCGTCTTCATCGGGAAACAACGCGAAAATGAACGCTAACGAGGCCCGAATAGGGTCTACACAAAACGCCCAGCTCTTAGGGCCTTCGCCTGACACGAGCGCATAAACGCACTCAAACAAATCATCGACATAACCGGCGCAAACCCGCATAACCGGTAACGGTACTTTGAGCGCGCTTGAAAGCGGCTCCAGCTGGCCTTCAGTCGGAATGCGCGCCCGGTTGACGTAACGCGACCAGTCGCCAGCGCGATTTCGGCCCGTCGAACCGGGAAGACGATCCAGTCTGCGCGCGATCTCCTCGGCCGTTATGCTCTGTTCGCGCGCGACCATTGCGAGCACTTCACCAAAGCTCTTTTTCCAGTCTTTCCCGGTAAGGATCGATGCAGTCTTTGCCACTTTGTTTCTTCTAGTTGCTCATTAGCGCGCTAATGAGCAAACGCCTTTGACGAGATATTCACCACCCTTTCTGCGAAAATCTTTGTTAAGGACAACGGAGGATCATGTGACGAATCTCAAGCTCTGGCGGCTCACCAACAACCTGACGCAATCTGACGCAGCCCGGCGCTGCGGCCTCGGCCTGTCGGCGTACTGTCTGATCGAGGCGGGGCGTCTACGGCCATCGCTAGTTCAGGCCGACAAGCTCGCGGCCGTCTTCGGTGCTCGCGCTGCCGACATGCTTCTTCGGATTCCGGCGGTGCCACAATGAGTCCAGACGATCGCGAGCGTATCGCGGAGCTGCTGCAAGACCCAAGGCTCTCATACCGAGCGATCGGCCGAGAACTCGGGATCAGCGATTGGACGATCCGCAAAGTCGCGCGCGAACTCGACGGCGATTCGCGGCCGATGCGGCAGCGCAGATCACATTCGGACGAGATTCCGCCTGATGAAGTTTCTCCGGTAACCGGCTGGCTCGTCTTCGGCGGCATTGTCGCAACGATCGTACTCGCGATCTGGGCTGGTTCGCGGTGGGCACCTCCGCCCGATCTATGAGTCTGACTTCCTTCTGTACACCCTACGTTCTCTTTGAAAGGAGAAACATTGACGACTACACCTGATTCCCAGCGTGGAAAATCGACCGTCTCGGAGACCGTGGAGAAGTTCTCCTTCGGTTCCGGAAACGCGTATCTGGACAATGCGGAGCTCGCGAGCAAAGGTCTCCGCTTCGACATCCTGGAGATCAAGTTCGATCCAGGACGAGGTTACCAAAACCAAGACCGCTGGCTTATTACCGTCAAATTCCCAGAGGGCGCACCCGAACTTCTGAGCCTCGGCTCGAATCCCGGCCGTGACCAGCAACTCCGAGATGCTCAGGCGTATCTCGCTCGCGGGGGCAAAATCACCAACGTGCGGCTGCGCCAATCCGGCAAGGCATTCTACTTCGCGGAGAGCGACCGCTAACGAGTAAGGGCCGAGGCATGCCCGCCTCGGCCCCTTCTACTTGCAGTTGAACTATGGCTAAGATACCAAAGCGCGGCGCTGGCGGTCAACGTTGCCGGCGCCCGCGCCTTCCCAAGACGCTCGCGCAGTTCGACAAGCTGCCGCGTCGCTCGCAGCTGGCGATTGAGAACGTAGCGCACGTGGTCACACGCATGCGCGAGGGCGTGTCGCTCACGAGCGCGGCGACCGAGTACGGCGTTTCCCCGCGCACCGTTGTTCGCTTGGGCGGCTCGGCGCTGCGTAAGGACGCCGGCGGCCGCTACATGGCAAAGAAAAGCGATAATCTTCCGCGCGTCCTGTTAGTACAGGTCCATGGCAATAAGCCGATTGAGGTTGCCGTCCGTGGTTCGCGCGCCGGTTCTGAGATCGCGAAGCGAGCAACAGCTCAACGTGAATTCGTCCACACCGGCGACGATTCGAAACTTCGCAAGCTGCGCAAGACCAAGATTTCCGACGCCGAGGGGCGCGAGGTGCCATTCCTCACCGATGAGGATGAACTCGCGCGCCAGGGAGACCTCGGAGCGCTTTCCTTTGAGAGCATCTACGCTCGGCGTGGCTGATGCGCGAAGACGATCCGACCGGCGCCTGGCTGCGCAGCTCGC
>PMTY01000175.1 GCA_003167155.1 Candidatus Cybelea tumulisoli | reverse complement strand
AGCGCGAACGTCTGGAAGACCATCGCGACGTCGGGGTTCGCGCCCGTGACCGGCTCGCCGCCGCTAAGTACCTCTCCCGAACTCGGCGGAATGAGACCCGCCATGATTCGCAAAAGCGTACTCTTTCCGCTGCCGCTGCGCCCGAGGAGCGCCAGCACTTCGCCGCTGCACACGCAGAGCGAAACGTCGCTCAACGCGGTGAACTCACCCTTTCCACCGGGAAGTGGAAAGCGCTTATAGACGTGCTCGCAGCGGATCAACTCATCGCTCATTGCGTAAACCGTTTCTGCGCATAACCGTAGAGCGGGCGCCAGACCATCCGATTGACGGCCACGACAAATACGCTCATCATGCTAACCCCGAGAATGATGCGCGGCCAATCGCCGCCGGTTGTCGCTTCGGTGATATAGGTTCCAAGTCCGGTAGCGGTCAGGGTCGTGCCGCCCCAAGAGACGACCTCCGAGACGATCGAGGCGTTCCACGCGCCGCCGCTCGCCGTAATCGCGCCGGTGACGAGTGAGGCAAAGATGCCCGGAACGATGAGCCGTCGCCATCGACGCCAGCCCTGCAAGTCGCAATCGTCACACATCTCCCGAAGGTCGGTGGGGACGCTCTGCGCACCGGCGATTGCATTGAAAAGAATGTACCACTGCGAACCTAGTGCCATCAACAGAATAGCTCCGAGATTGATCGGAACGCCGAGCCGAATGAACGCAAGGGTTGCAAAAGGAAAGATGAAATTCGCTGGAAACGAGGAGAGAAACTGAACGACGGGTTGAAGCGTGCTCGCGAGGCGCGGGTTGAACCCAATCGCGACGCCGATCGGAGTCCACACGATGGTCGCGAACGCGACGAGTACGGCGACGCGGGCCATCGTAGCCAGCCCCAGTCCGAAGACTTTGGGGATCTCTCCGAATCCCACGGTCGTCAAAATGAAACGTAGGGCTACGGCGCAGAGAACGATCACGACTCCGATCACCGCCGCATTGAAGAGCCGTTCGCCTCGCGTCCCTTCTCCGGCCGGCCGTCGCAACGCAAACCGGGCATCCGTGACGGCGGAGAGGAGCCGGCCGACGCTATCGGCGGCAGGCGCCAAGGCTCGTCCCAGCAGCACGGGAACGTTTGCCGCGCGAATCACGTCGAAGACCCACGAGCGAGGCGCCTCCGCGGCTGCACTCTGCTCAAAGCGAAAGCGATCCGCCCATGCGACGACAGGACGCCAGAAGAGTTGGTCGACTAGCACGATCACTACCGCGATAGTGACGATCGCCCAGCCCAATGCGCTCATGTCTTGCGCTGCGATAGCGGCCGCCACGTACGATCCCACGCCGGGTAAGGTGTAGTTATGATTCAGTACCGTAATCGCTTCGCTCGCGGCGAGAAAGAACCAGCCACCTCCAAAGCTGATCATGGCGTTCCACACGAGTCCAATCGTAGCGAAGGGGACGTCGAGCTGAACGAATCGTTGCCAACCGGATAGACGATAGAGCGCAGCCGCTTCCTGCAACTCGTACGGGATCGACTTTAGCGACTGGTAGAACGAAAACGTCATGTTCCATACTTGGCTCGTGAAGATCGCGAAGATGGCGGCAAACTCAAGGCCGAGCAGACTGCCGCGAAATAGCGCGATGAAGGCCGTGATAATGACGGAAAGGTAGCCGAGCACCGGCACCGACTGCAGAATGTCGAGCAGCGGGATGAGAACTCGTTCGGCGCGTTTGCTGCGCGCGGCGAAATAGCCGTAGACGAGCGTGAAGAGCGTCGACCACACCAGCGCTACGAACATGCGCAGCGTCGACCGCGCGGCGTAGTATGGAAGGTTACGCGGGTCGAGGTCGACGTGCGGCACGATCTTCGCCGTAAACGGTACGAACGCGCCGGCGCCAACTTTCGCGATCGTGGCGAGCAGCGTCAATACACCGAGCGTGACGGCTACGTCGGCGAAACCAAACGGAACGTCTCGCGTAGCCGCGGCATTCGACGCGTTGCGTATCACTCGGCTGCTTCGTCTCGATGGTCGATCGGACGCGATAGGATCGGCGTCCCGTACCGGAACGGCGCCCATCGCGAGCCTGCTCTCGGCGGCATTTGCAGCGCTTTCTCAAATTCGAACTGGGAGCCCTTGGGATATGGATGCGGGCTCTTCGACTGGACGCGTAGAAATCCAATACAGGAATCGCCTTGGGCTGTTGCGGATGTGAGGTGACATGAACGATGACAATCTGCCCTACCCGGACGACGAGGTCGAAGAGATCGCACCCGATGTGGCCTCGCAAAAGGAGCTGCCGCTCGAGCCCTCCCAAGCTGCGCGGCGGGAACAGGAGAAGTACGGCGAGAGCAGCCTCGACGAAAACCGCCAAGATCAGTGGGATGTCCATCATGGAGAACCCGACGACGTCGTGTAGCCGCCGCCATGAGTGACGAGAAGATCGTCTCGCCGGGATTCGTCGGCCGGCGGCGCACCGCCGGCGCTGGTCTTCCGCCTGGTCAATACCTCACCGCAGATTTTCCGGTGCTTTCCGCGGGCCCGACGCCGCACGTGCAACGCGAGGCGTGGGAGTTTGCGCTCACCACGGAGAGTGGCGAGGTCCGCAAGTGGAGTTGGAAGGAGTTCAGTTCTCTACCCGCCGTGCCGATCACGACGGATATTCACTGCGTCACACGCTGGTCGAAGCTGAACACGATGTGGGAGGGCGTCTCGGTCGACACCTTGCTGGAAGGCGTACAAACGTCCGCGGACTTTGCGATGGCGCATTCGTACGGCGGCTACACGGCCAATCTGCCGCTGGCGGACTTGCGCGACGGCAAGGCGTGGATTGCATTTCGCTACGACGGCGCGGAGCTCGCGCCCGAGCACGGTGGCCCGGCGCGATTGCTCGTTCCACATTTGTACCTGTGGAAGAGCGCCAAATGGGTCAACGGCATCACCCTCATGCTCAAAGACACCCCGGGCTTTTGGGAGAGCCTGGGTTACAACAACTATGGTGATCCGTGGCGGCGAGGTCTCTCCCTATCTCGTTCACACGCTCTCGCCACGCGACCCGTTGGAGATCCGCGGACCGCTGGGCGGGTGGTTCGTCTGGCGCCCCGTCTCGCTGGAGCCGGTGCAGCTCGTTGCAGGCGGCTCGGGCATCGTGCCGCTGATGGCGATGATCCGCACGCGGGCGCAAACGCATCTTCACGCGCCTTTTAGCTTAATCTATTCGGTGCGTATGCCGGAAGCGACGATTTACTCGGCCGAGTTACGGCAACGTGCTGCCGAGGACGATGGCCTGGCCGTATCCTACGTTTATACTCGTGCGACGCCGCCCGGCTGGTCGCGAGCTGCGCAGCGCGTCGACGCCGTGCTGATTGGCGAAAGCGCCTTACCCGCGAAGCAAAACCCAGCCTGTTTCGTCTGTGGGCCGACCGCCTTCGTTGAAGCCGCTGCGGGGTTTCTCGGGGAGGCCGGCTACGATGCCTCCCGCATTAAAACCGAACGCTTCGGGCCCAGTGGAGGGACACCATGAGCACTCGTTCCTATCTTGACGGAAGTGCCGCCGCAGGCGAGCTGCGCGAGGTGTTTGCCATGGATATCACCGCCGCAACCGGTCAGTGCGCGGCGTGCGGCGCGATCCGTTCGCTGGCGCAAGGGCATCTCTACGCATTTGAACCGGGGATAGTGGTTCGTTGCGCCGCCTGCGAGCATCCGCTGGTTCGGCTCGTAAAAGACCGAGGCCGCATTTGGCTCGACATGCGGGGTCTGGTCTACCTGCAGTTGGAAGTACCCAACGGCCAGAACGTCTGAGAATCCATTACCGCTCAAGAGAGGTGAACATGTCGATTCTATCCGATGTCAAAGAGATCCAGGCCAAGGTACGTGAGGCCATGGAGAACGGTCCAGTCACACCGTACTACACGTTGCCGCTCGACAAGGTTTACGAAGTGCTCAACGCGGCGCTGGCCTCGGAGATCATCTGCGTGCTGCGCTACAAGCAGCATTATTATATGACCACGTCGATTCATCAGGAGCAGCTGCAAGGACTCTTCAAAGAGCACTGGCTCGATGAAGAGAAGCATCTGGAACTCATCGCCGATCGCATCAAACAGCTCGGTGGTGTCCCAAACCTCGATCCAAACGGTATCAGCAAGCGAGCCTTTTCATCCTTCGAGAGCGGTCACACGCTGGCGGATCTGTTGCGCGAAGATCTCCTTGCCGAGCGCGTCGTCATCAAGATCTACGGCGACATCGTCAAGTTCTTCGGCAAAGAGGATCCGGTCAGCCGGCGGATGTTCGAGGAAATTCTCAAGGACGAAGAAGATCATGCCGACGAGATCGCCGACCTGCTCTACACGGTCGACCCAAAGACGGGCAAGACGGTCGAGCAGTTCAGCGGCGATTCGGTTAGCAAACCGTTCAAAGCCTGACGCGAGATCAGGCGAGCATCTCGCGAACGAGTGGAATAACTCTCCTGCCGTAGAGCTCGATGCTGTGCATGAGCTTCTCGTGCGACAATGGACCTGCGCTGTATTTCAGGTCGAACCGGGCGATGCCGAGGGTCCTCGCGGTTGCGGCGATCCTCTGCGCCACCGTTTCGGGCGAACCGCAATAGAGCGAGCCTCGATCGGCCTCCTGGTCGAAGTCTGCGCGTTCGATCGGACCCCAACCCCGCTCGGCTCCGATCCGATCGCGCATGATCTTAAACGCCGGCCAAAGCTCGTCTTTTGCCTGTGCGTCGGTTTGCGCGACGTAACCTGGTGAGTGGACGCCGATCGGTAACGTCGGCTTCCCGAGCTGCTCGAGCGTGCGGTGATAGAGATCGACGTACGGCTTGAACCGCTTCGGATCGCCGCCTATAATTGCGAGCATCATCGGCATGCCGTAACGCGCCGCGCGGACGACCGACTCGGGACTGCCCCCGACACCGATCCACGTCTTAAGCGAGCCCGACTCGATCGTCGGAAAGACACGCTGCGTCGTCAAGGCGGCACGCGTTCTGCCGTGCCAGGTCACCGGTTCTTGCGTGATCAAGGCTGCGAAGAGATCGAGCTTCTCCGCAAAGAGCTCCTCGTACTGGCTGAGATCGTATCCGAACAACGGGAACGACTCGGTAAACGAACCCCGCCCTAGAATAACTTCGGCTCGTCCTCGCGAGATAGCGTCGAGCGTAGCGAACCGTTGGAACACGCGAACTGGGTCGTCCGAACTCAACACCGTGACGGCAGAGCCGAGGCGAATGCGATGCGTGCGACCCGCAATCCCCGCGAGCACCACCTCCGGCGAAGATATCGCAAAGTCGCCGCGGTGATGCTCGCCAACGCCAATAAAGTCGACGCCGAGCCCGTCGGCAAGCACCGCCTCTTCAACGACGTTTCGTATCACCTGGGCATGAGGCAACAACCCGCCGGCCGAATCGGCCGTGACGTCGCCGAACGTATCCAAGCCAAGTTCGAGATTGTGCGCCATACGAGGCTAAGAGGTCCGCGAGATCTTCTCGAGCGCCTCGGCGGCATAGCGCCGGCGCCGCGGCCCTCCTTCCGATGCGTGAAGGAACTCGATTTCGACCTGCGAGTCGGGATGCACGGCGGTAACGATCGCTTCCTCGTCCTGGCCCTTCACGACAACACGATCACCGAGGCGAATCACCTTGCAACTCCATAACATCTCCTATGCGGTTTCACAGCACCTAAAAAACAGCTAGTAGCTTAGTCCGTTCTCGCCGTCAATCCCTCGTTACTTAGCCGCCTTCTTGGCGAAAGTTGTGGCCGGCCACCTGCGGTACGACTGCGCGGCCAACGCGGCAACCAGTAATGCGATGGCGGCGCCGATGATCGTGTCGACGAAGCGGTGCAATGCCGTTACGTACGTTGGCCCCCCTAGCGGCAGCAGAATGACGATCGCTGCGGCGACGCACGAGATATTTACGACACCGCGCAAGATCGGGATCGAGCAGACAAGGGCGGTTGAAAAGACGGCTAATGCCACGCCGGTAACCGGCAGGTTCATCAATCCGAACACCGCGCCTAAAGATACTCCGACGGCGGTGCCGAGCAACTGATTTCGGGCGATGTTTAGCGTCTCGCCCGCCTTCGGCTTCAGGATGGTGACGGCGGAAAGCACGACCCAGAGTCCGCCGAGATCGACGTGCAGCTTCCGGGCGACGAAGAGCGCGAGGCCGGCCGCAAGCGCGAAGAAGAAAGCCGTCCGGATCACTGCGCCTTATTCGTGCAATAAACTCTTCCAGTCTCTGGGTACGCGGCCCACCGGCCCCGGAACAGGCTGATCCAACGGATGCGTATCCGGCGGCGATAACCTTGGACCCTCAAAGAACTCTTCGGATGCATAATCATAGAACCAGCTCTCTCCAGGCTCGAAGCTTGCGATCACCGGATGACCGGTGCGCTGATTGTGCTTCGTGGCATGCTGGCTCGGCGAGGTGTCGCAGCAGCCAATGTGACCGCATTTGGCGCAGCGGCGCAGATGTAGCCACCAGCCGCTTGACGCCAGACATTCGACGCAGCCCATCCCGCTCGGCTTGGCTGCTGGGTCGATGCCGTCTACTCTGCCGTCCACGTTCGTCGCCTGTTCTTAATTTGGCGGCTCTTGACCTATCGGCGCGCGGATCGCGCGCCAGGTGAGTAGTAAGCGACTACTCCGTTACCGTAATGCCCAGTGGGTCGGAAAGCCTCGTGGCGCTACCGGCGATCGTTTGGATTGGCGCAACGTTACCGGTTGCGTTCGCTGCAAAGCCAAGGACGGCGTTCGAGCCTGGGTTAGAGACGAATATCTCACCGCTCGCCTTACTGACTGCGAGTCCGAAGCTGAAACCGTTCCCTCCAGCCAGCCCGGTTTTAGAGCCGGAGATGGTGCGGATCGGCGCGACGTTGCCGGTCGCTCCGGCGGCGAACTCGCTGATCGTCACCGTCTTAGTGTCGAAGACGTAAACGTTGAGCGCGGCATCAACGGCGACCGTGCCGGGCGCCACCAGGCCGGTGTTGCTTCCGCCGATTTGGGCCTCCATGGCGGACGAACCCGGGGGGAAGATGTCGATCGTTGCGGTCGTACTATTCGCGACGTAGAGAAGGTTGTTGCTATCGATCGCAAGACCGCCCTCGTCGGAGATCGTGCGCTTCGGCTTGGCGCAGTTGTTGGCTCCCGGCTTGAAGACGTCGATGGCGCGGCCGCCCTCGGGTAAGGACGCAGAAACGAAGAGCCGGCCGGCACTATCGAAAGCCACGCCACGCGTCGAACTGGGTTTCGGGAAGCACGTGATCCCCGTCAAGAAATCGCCGGTCAGCGAGAACGTTTTGGCACCGAACTCGCCAGGCGAGTTGATGTTCCCGTCCGCAACGCCGATGCCTTCTTTTGCGCTGAAGGCGATGGCAAGCGGTTGAGTATGGGTCGAGATGAGCGAGGCCGGCGCGACGTTTCCGTTCGCGGTTTCGGCAAATTCGCTGATCGTGCCGCCTAAGCCGGCGCCTTCGTTGGCGACGAGAATGAGTGGCGTAGTCACCTTGTGGGCGCCTGTGAAAGAAGCGGTCTGCGGCGCGCCGGCCGCGGGAAGCGCATTTGGCGTAACGCCGGATTGCGCGCCGGAACAGGCTGCGAGCGCCATGGCTACGCAGACGGCTCCAATGTGATAGGGTGGTTTCATGTGATTCTCCTTAAGGGTGTTGTGTGGTTTAAGTGTCGCGTATGTTTTGACGTTTGTAGTATGGGCTAGGCGTATCAGAAAAGTGTGATTGCTACGCTTGGAGTGCGTGATCGGCGATCGTTGCCGCATTGCGGGCGATTTCGACGCTGCGGTAGCCCAACACGCTGAGTAACTTGCTGCTGGGGACTTTCAACGGCCCAGGTTTGTCGGCGGTGCCCGGTGCGGGTTGCGGGTATGCTGTGGAGGCAGCGGTCGCGAAGCGGATATTGCCGTCGGTGTGCTGGACGATCTGATGGATGTGCCCGTTGAGTACCGTGACGGCATTGAACCGCCGGAGCGCTGCCAAGACGCGCGAGCCGTCCTCCGTCGTCCAGCCCCACGGCGGAAAGAGCGCGTAGAGCGGAACGTGAGCGAAGACGACGATCGGCGTCGACTTTTTCTGCGCGGCGAGGTCTTTCTCGACGAAATCGAGCTGCTCGGTGCCGAGCTTGCCGTCGATTTCGAAGTTGAAGACGTTGACCAGCGAGAGGAAGTGCACGCCGCCCTGATCCCACGAGAACCATCCTTGCGGGGCATCGCTGCGGCGAAATGCCGCGAAGAACGCGTCCGAGGTGCCGATGACGTCGTGTTCGCCGGGCAGCACGATGAGCGGCGCCTTGAGCGTGCCAAGTAGTTGTTTGGCCGTATCGAACTGCGCTGGTTTGGCGAGATGCGTCACGTCGCCGGTGTGGACCACGAACGACGGCTGCACCGGCATCGCATTGATCGCGCCGATGGTTTGTTGAAGGGTCCCGATCACATCCGGGTTTTCGGGGTGCGAAAAGCCGATATGACTATCGCTAATCTGAACGAACGAAATGCCGCCGTCCGCGGCGAGCGCCCCGGCGCTGAAGAGACCCGTGCCGGACAAGGACCAGGCGATACCGGTCCCGGTCCAGGCAACGTGCTTGAGGAAGTCGTCTCGTTTCATGTTTGGGCTCCTTTACTTTGCTGCAGCCGGCAGGACGACGATCGTTGCCTTCATGTACGGATGCAGCTCGCAAAAATAATGATAGGTTCCGGGTTTGGTAAACACGTGCTGCCACGTACCGGCGGTGTCGAGCCCTTCGGAATCAAACGACTTGTCGGTTGCGGTCACCGTGTGCGCTTCGTCGTCGTCGTTGACGAATGTGACGCGATCGCCCATGTGGACGGCCAGTGCCGGCAGATTGTATTTGAAATCCTTGATGTGGACCGTCGCGACGGCCGGGAGCAGCGGTGGAACGGCGGCGTTGGCGCCGGTGGTGAGGGTGACGGCCAGCAGTGCGGCTTGCAGGCCCGTAAATAATCTACTCATGTGGGTGCATATGCCGCCGCGGGCCCGTGCGGATGAGTCGGGCCATCCGAAACCGGTCTCGGCGGCGTTCCAAGGTCGTGAAACGCACAGGGCCGTATGTCAGCCGTTAGATGGACGAGCTCGTCGAGGCCTTTGCCGAGCGCAGGCCCTCGGGCCTAGAGCAGGCGTATGCGCTGTGGTCGCCTCTATTCCTTAGCGTTGCTCGCCATATCATTTCGGATAGGGCGAACGCTGAAGATTGCGTGCACGACGCGCTCCTGCGCGTATGGCGCGCTCCCAACCGCTTCTCTGGGAGCCGAGAGATGTTGAAGGGGTACTTGGTTGCGTGCGTACGGAACGAAGCGCTCACAACGCTTCGACGTGAAAGCCGGCACGATGCGCGCGCGCTAAAGGCTGCCCGGTTGGATCCGGTGCCGGCGGTCGATGCACCGAGCGTCGACCCCGTTGAGACGCAGCGATTGCAAGGCGCGCTGGCGCGCCTACCCGAGGATCAGCGGATTGCGCTCATGCTCGCGTACTACGGAAACAAGACGCAGGTCGAGATTGCGAAGGAGGTCGACGCTCCACTGGGCACGATCAAGAGCCGTATCTCCATGGCGATGCGCAAGTTGCACGCGGAACTGGCAAGCCCCGGAGGGAACCGTTGGTGACCGAACATCATTTAAGCGAAGACGCGGAACTCTATCCGCTTGGGATCCTCGACGACGATGCGGCGCGCAACGTCGAACTTCACATCGCCCTGTGCTCGGACTGCGCGCAGCGGGTCGCGCAGGCACAAGCCGTAGCGGCTTCGCTGGCAGCGGCGCTACCGCGGGCCATGCCATCTCCGGCCTTGGAGCGTCGCCTGCGCGAATCCGTACGACCACGGCAGGCCGCCAAACTCCGCGCGAGCCTTTTGCCCTTCGCACTTGCGGCAGCATTCGCACTGGCCTTTCTCGGCCTCGGGTGGCAGGCGCTCGTGCTCCGCGAACGGCTCCAGAGCGACGACGTCGCGCTCGTAACGATGGTCCACAGCCATTTCAACCACGTCTCGATGGCGCCGCAATCGGCGAACCCGGTTGCCGCGAAGATTCTCTACGCGCGAGACGGCTCGTGGATTTACATCATCGCCGATAAGCCCGGCGGCGCCTTGCACGCGATCGCGCGAACGGCGTCGGCCACGACCGATCTCGGCGCGTTAACGAGCAGCGGCGAGACGGCAACGCTCCTCGCGCATCCGCGCGAGCGCATCGTAACGATCACCCTGCAGCGCGCCGGTACGAACGTTGCTTCGGCTAAACTAACGTACTGATTGTAAAGAAAGTCTGAAGGTTCCTCATCGCACGAGCCTTTAAGCTTTTTTCACATTCGCACCCTACGATGCGTTCATGAAACGCACATTTCAACTCCTCGCCGTGCTCGGCGCGCTCGCATTCCTGACCTTTCCCGCAAAATCGTATGCCGATTCCGACGTTAGTCTCGCCGCCTCCATGGGTAGTTTCGCACCAAACGCCATCGAACTGCACGCCGGTGAAACGACGACGCTGCACCTTACCTCCACCGAGGGCGTGCACTGGCTCAAGTCCGACGATCTCGGCATTCCGATGACGACGATTCGCCCCGGATCGATCGCTACCGTTCTCGTAACGCCGAAAAGGGCCGGTACGTACGTGCTGCACTGCCAGATGTTTTGCGGCCCGGGTCATGAGAGCATGACGATCACCGTCACCGTCGTGTAGCCAAGCGTGTCTCGCCTAACGCCATTGGCTGTCGCAAGCACTGCGACAGCCCTTCTTTTTGCCTGCGCGTCCCGCGCCGACGCGATGCCGGCTTTCGCACAGGCTTATGCCGCAAAGTGCTCGATTTGCCACGTCTTTCCGCCGGCGCTGAACACGTACGGACGATACATTCAGCGTACCGGGTACGGCGGGCTCGACCCGCACACGCTCAATCGCGCGCTTCCTTTCTGGTGGGATCAACAAATCCGCTACGATAACAACCAGTCGCCGCGAACGCAGGTCGGCAACATGGCAATCCACGCCGTCGGCTTTCTCGGCACCGACGTGACGTATCATTTTCAACAGTGGATTTTGCAAAATAACAAAGCCGGCGACCTGGACACGTTTTGGCTGGCATACAACAACTTGTTCGACCGAAGCGGCCACGTCTTCGCGGGGCTGGTGCAGGCGCCGGCGCCTTCGCCGTTTAGCCAATGGATGGATATTACGGGCTTTACCACGTCCGAAATTACCGTCGGCGAGCACGCTTACGAACTCGACGCAAACCGCTGGGGCGCTAAGTTCAACTACGTTCACGGCGACCTCGATCTCGAAGCCGGCTGGCTCTACGCGGGGAACGGTGGGCCATCGGTTTGGGGCGCGAGCAGCAATTTTTCGAACACCGACAAGACCTTTCAATACAAGGCCGCCTATGCTAATCCAAATTATCCGATTGAAGCGGGTATCTACGGCTCGCGCGGGTCCTGGCCCTTAGCCGAAGGCGGTTACGATCAATACTGGTCGGTCGCGCCGTACGTCGAACGCGATCCAATCCATGGAGTTCCCGGAGTATTGGCCATCTATCAGCGGGCCTACGACGGCAACCCGGGCTTTACAACGCTCCCGAGCGGGACGCTCTCTCCACTCGGTCCAGCAAACAGCGCTGCCACGACGCTCGAACTTTACCAGCCCGTCTTCGATGAGGGGTTGGTCTCGCTTCGTAAGGAGTGGACCAACGACGGATTAGGAACGCTCGGGCAAACCGGAAATGTCAACTTCAGCTATCCAATTGCGCGGTTCTTGCGCGCCTACGTCGAGGAGTATTTTGGCGCGCGCACGACGCCGGGCTGGGCTTACACGATTTGGTGGGCATCGCCCTTCACGAGCGTCAAGTAGGGGAGTGAAGCGACGAAGCCGTTTTTAAACGACGCGCTCGCGCTTTACATTTTATTCATATCGAAACGGTAGACTTCCGCAAAACACACACACTGTCGGAGGATTCATGTCTAAATTTAGTTCCAAGAAATTCAGTGCCCTCGCTGTTACGTTTGTCGCTCTCGCGCTCGCTGCGTGCGGAGCGGGCAGCGTCGGCGCCGGCAACACCGCACCAATGAATGGCACCACGTACTCCCTTCCCGCTGTCGACTCGGATTTGGCAATGACCGCTACCCTTCCAAAAGACAGCATCGGCGAAGAACTCCCCGAAGAAGGCGTCGGATCGATTAAGTCGTCGGTTTGGAAGGCGACGCTGGGCGGATTCACGCAAACGCAGCGCACGCAGTCGCTCGCGTTCCCTCCCGGGACCAAGATCACGATTCACAACTTATCCTCGAGCATCACGCACACGCTCGACGTGGTCAAAGTGATCTCCGGACCACCGGCCGTCTTTCCGTCGAACCCGAACCTCTCGATACCGGCAAAAGGCGACGGCAAACTCGAAGCCGGTTATGCGAGCGGCCCGATTAGCCCCGGCAAATCTGTCACCGTAACGCTAGTGAAAGCCGGCACTTACGAGATCGGCTGCGCCTTCCACTATGGCGAAGGCATGCGCGACGTGCTCGTTGTTAAAGACGGCGCGAAGCCTGGGCCGCAAGCGACACCACCAAGTCCCAAGGCAACCCCGACTCCGTGGCACTAAACACTCTCTCTACGGAGGCCTCCATGCAAAGTCCCCAAGGTGCTCGAACGACGAAACTACTCTACGCCTGCGCGGCGGCACTGATCATAGCGGGTTGCAGCAGCGGCGCTTCGGCGCCGCCGCTGACCCCGTTGCGGTCGACATCGCAGCCGGCGTTGCGAGCGACACGCCAGACGGTGGGGCTCGGAAAGATCCTCTCGAGCAACGCCGGGCAGATCTTCGGGTTCGATATCGACCGCAACGGCGGCGACGGCGCGCTCGCCACGTCCACCAACGTGGAGACGTTCGACCAGGACAGCGGAGCGATTCGCAAGACGTTCCCGAAGTCGCCTCAGAGCGGAACGTCCTATGTTTTTGATGCAATCGTTACCGGCGACGTCGGTCTCGTCACCCGCGAGGTCATGCCGAAGGGGTCGCCCTTCGCCAAGCGTTTCTACGATCTGATGGATCCAGTCAAGGGTAAGTTCACCGGCAAATGGACGCCGCCCATCAAAGACATCGAGGTCGAGGCGGCCGGTCCAAATCAAACAACCGGCATGACGGCCATCTTCGCGATCGAGCTCGAGAAGAACGATATTCCCGACCTGTTTGAGTCGAACGTCGCTAAGAACGAGTTCGGCAAGGTGTTCCATCTCAATCCGCGCACGTTTGGGGTGGGGAATCTGCCGCAAGTCGCGCAAGATACGGCGACAAACGAAGCGGTCATCGCAACCTCTCCCGACGGAGGGCGTGTCCAGGGCACCGCGCCGATCAACGTACTCGTCAATCTCCAGACCGGCAAGCAGACGCAGTTCACCGGCTTAAACAACGGGGAATTTGGTGCGGGCTTCGTCAACGGCTTAGCCGTCGATTCGAGCACGGGCATTGCGGCCACTACGACCGAGCTCAACGCCCAGGTCGAGTTTTACGACCTCGCACAGCAGACGGGCGTGGCCGCACAGCTTCCCTGCACCGGCGACACGTCCCAGGGGAACAGCGGCGCCGGCATCGCTAACGATCCGGTGAACGGGTTGTTCTTGGTGACCGATCCGTCCTATTGCAGTGGCAGCCAGGGCAGCGCAATCGTCGTCTACGACGAAAAAGGTAATCTGGTCGAGACGATTACCGGGTTCAAGTTTGCGCTCGGAGAGCCCGCGCCGGCGATCAATCCCGCCAAACGCATGGGCTGGGCCTTCGGCCCGGGCTTCAACCAACTTCAGCAGTTCTTTTACTAGGCTTATTCTTTCATAAATGGAAGGCAGAATGCTCGAATGAATCGCTCATTGATATCAACAAGCTCTTGTCTCGTACTGCTTGCGCTTTGCGCATGCGCCGGGACGACGACGGCCGGAGGAGTTACTCCGGCCACGCATCTCACCCATTTCACGGCCGTCCGCGACGGCGGCTCACTCGGCCCCGTGCTGACGACCTCCGACCATGGCCAGATTTTCGGCTTTGACATCAACTCAAACGGCAACGACGGCCTCCTCGCTTCGGCCCTAACCGGTGAAATCTCCGTGCAGACGTTCGACGAAAAGACAGGTTCGATCACAAAAACCATCGGCTCGATTAGCGGGAAGAAGGTTGTGAAAGGTGACGATTACGTTGCCGACGGCATCTTCGCCGGCGACGTTGGGCTGGTGGATTTTCAAAAGGCGGGGATACCTGGCCAGACGCCGACAAAAGACATGTACCACCTCTTGAATCCGGTAACGAAGAACCGCCTCAACGGCAGGTGGATTCCACCGCTTAAACTCTTTAACGTGCTCGAGTGGGCGCCCAATCAAAGTACGGAGACGAGCGTGGTCTTTGGGTACCAGCGCGAAGGATCCGATCCGTTGGACCTCATCGTCTCCGACGTCGGTAAGAATACGTTCGGTAAAGTCATCGGCTTAAACGAGACCGACTTCGCACTCGGTACGCAGCCGCAGCTTGCGGAGGATACCGTCAACAATCTCGCCGTCATGGCGACTTCGCCGAGTTTCGGCGCGGCCGGCGGACCGCCGCCGGTCATCTGGACGATCGATCTCAAGTCCGGCAAGAAGACGCATTTCTCAGGCGTCAGCTGTCCGGGGTCGGTCGGGTGCGGCTACGCCAACGGCATCGGCTACGACTCGAGAACCGGCATTGCGTGCACGACCACCGAGCTCGACGCCGGAGTGGAGTTCTACAACGTGGCCAAGGAAACGGGCACTCGCGTGCAGCTGCCTAACAACGCCAGCCAACTCTCTTCAGGTGCCTTTGTTGCCAACGACGCGGTCAACGGACTCTTTCTCGTTGCCCAGCCCGTCTCGACCACGGGTTCGGGCAGCAGCATCCAGGTTTATAACGAGAGCGGAACCCTCGAAGAGTCCATCAATGGCTTCAGCTTCTCCGACGCCAGTACCGTCATTCCGGTGCGCATCTCCATCAACCCCACATCACGGACCGGTTGGGTGAATGGGCCGCAGGTAGACCAACTCCAGGAGTTCTCTTACTAAGGATTCCCGCGGAAGGCTCACTCCGTTTCGCGTTCGAACGTTCGAGCGTACACCGTAAGTTGAGCGTACACCGTAAGTTGAGAGGATAGCGTAGTGAACAGCAGCATCTCCGATGAAATAGTGGGAGCCAAGATTCGACGAGCGCTCTTATCCGGGCCCGAGAGCGTCACGAAAGAGGCCACAGTTGCGGAAATGGATCCTCAAGGTAAGTTGACCGTCCTGCGAGCCGGGGCTGATCCGCCCGCCCATCCCAATTGGCCCGCATTGGATGATCATCTGGCCTTTCGACGCGAAGGGCGCCGGTCTGCCAACAGTAATGCGCGACGCGGGAACCTTGGTGATGTTTGCGGGCACGCCCTACGCGCATCTCCATGTATGTGGCTCACCGTGGGATGGGAATGAGTATCGCCCAGGCGACAGAGCCGTTTGGACGATGACCTACGCTCGCTAGAACGTCGCGATCTCGTTGGAATCGCGCAGCGACGTCCACCACGTCGAACCGTCGTGGAGCAGATAGCGCGCCTCATCGGGCAGGGCTCGGATGCTCTCGAATTGCGGGCGATCTTGCGTGACGTCGAGCGTTCCGAAGCTCAAATTCTCGAACTCGGCATCGGCTGAGATCATGTAGAAGCGCCCATCGGGCCCAAAAGCAAAACCTGCGCATCGCGTGGGCAGCGCGATCTCACGTTGTATGGCGTAATCCGAACTCATCTCGAGGATGCGCTGATAATGCATCTGCCCGAGGTAGATGGTCGAGCCTCGAGCGGTCATGAATGAACCTGTGAGATCCGGGCACGGCGTCTTGCTGGCGAGATCGAACGCGCCATTGCGCACGCGATAGAGATAGCGGTCGTCCTCGTCGCCGTGCGCGACGACGGCGCGCAGCTCGCCCCCGACCGCTGCCATGCCGTACGGCCTCCCGGGCGCCTGGATTTCGTCGCGAACCTGCAGGCTCTGTGGGTCGATAATGTACAAGCGGTCGGTTTCCCACGATCCCATCCAAAGGCTTCCTTCGAACTTTGCCAGCCCGAACGGACGGTTTGCCGGCGAGGGGCGGCGGTTTAACTCTGATGTCGTCTGCATATCCGCATCAAAGGCACTCGCAAGGTTAAGGGTTGCAACTTCAAGTCTCTTGGGGCGGTTGAGAAGGCCGCACTGATCACCCGACAGATCATCGACGTGAACGGAGGAGTCACCGCGTCATGAAAACCGTTAAAATCCCGAACTCGGAACATCCCATTACTATCGAGCGTAGCCGCTCGCGCCTTCGGGTCACCGTCAACGGACGCGTTGTCGCCGACACGACGCGCGCCTTAACCCTGCGAGAGAGCGACTATCCGCCCGTCCAGTACGTCCCGCGCGACGACGTGGATATGTCGCAGCTGGAGCGAAGCGACAACCAAAGCTACTGCCCGTACAAGGGCGACGCTGCGTATTACAGCGTCACAGCCGGCGGCGGTCGCAGCAAAAACGCGGCGTGGACCTACGAGGCGCCGTACGACGCCGTTGCCGAAATCAAAGAGTACCTGGCCTTCTATCCCGATCGGGTGGACTCGATCGAAGAAACGCCCTCCAGCAACGGAGTCGCCTAATATATGAGTCGTATCATCAACATCTGGGCCGACGTTATTTGACCGTTTTGCTATCTCGGCTCGGTCTGGGCCGAAGAGGCTGCGAGAGAACTGCAAGGTGACCTGCGTTGGCTTCCCTTTGAGATCCATCCGGATACGCCGCCCGAAGGCGCACCGAAGCCGTTTCCGCCCGAGGACTGGCCGCAGGTTCGGGCGAGGCTCGAACATCTAGCGCGCGAAGTCGGGCTTCCCATCGATCCGCCGCAGCGTAACGTCAACTCCCGTTTCGCGCTCGAGACGGCCGAAGTCGTGCGCGCTCAAAAGGGCGACGACAAAGCGGGCGCCTTTTATCACCTCGTTTCGCGAGCATTCTTCGCACAACGAGCCGATATCTCGAAACGCGAGGTCATCGTCCCGATCGCACAACGCTTCGGCATCTCCGCTTCAGACGTGGAAGCCGCGTGGCGAGATCGCCGGTTTTCTCCCACAGTCGACGCGTTCATCGAAGAGGCCCGCGTGGCCGGCGCCACCGGCGTCCCGGCCATGGCGTGGCCGCATCGGCGCGCGATCGTTGGAATGATGCCGGCGGCCGAGCTCGTGATTCTACTTCGAAACAGCCACGCTAGCTTTTTCCCTTGACACCGTCGACGAGGATTTCAACGATGTTCGTAACGATCGGTTCCGACGGCGATTTCGGCGCCTGATGCCGCCAGTTCATCGCCGCGCCGACGAGCGCCGAAGCGATGAGCATCGCCGAGCAATGTCCGAAGTCCCGTGACAGAAAATCGGTCAGCTCCCCTTCGATGGTGCGCTGGAACTGCGGCTCGAAATCGCGGTCGACTCGGCACTTCCGGTGCGAGCCCACGAAGGCGAAGACATTCTTGCCGACCGCCAGCAGCATCGCGCGCGTGTTGGAGACGCTCAGCGGATCGCCTTCCGAGAGACGGGCGGCCACGTCTTCACGAATCAGCGCGTCGAGCAACGCAAACTTGTCGGTAAAGTGCGCGTAGAAGGTTGCGCGGTTGATCGTCGCCCGCTCGGCGATGTCTTGCACGCTGATCGATTCGAAGCTCTTTTCCGCGAGGAGAGAGATGAGCGAGTCGCGGATCAGCTTGCGGGTTCGCGTTACGCGCGGGTCCGCGCGCGGCGGGCGCTCGACAACGCTGCTAACCATCAGTTTCTCCCTCTCGTTGGAAAAGCGACACTTTCGCTAATTTGTCGGTTGACCGAGGCACCCAACAGCCGTATGATACGCAACACCAAACGACTATACCACATATGTTGCTAAAGCAGCAACAGATGCAAAGGAGAAACGATGCCTACCCAACTGCAACAGAAGACCATCTACGCACTCGACCGCACCCACACAACCGTCGAATTCGTGGTGCGCCACCTCATGATCACAAAGGTGCGCGGCCGCTTCGCCGCATTTAACGGGCAAATCGAGTTAGCGCCCGGCAGCGATCTGCCGGAAACGATTACCGCCACCATCGACGCCGGCTCCATCGACACCGGGGAAGCGCAGCGCGATGGCCACCTGCGTTCCGCCGACTTCTTCGAGGTCGAGAAGTATCCGGAACTAATGTTCGAAAGCGAACGAATCGATGGAACGCCGGAGCAGTTTACGGTGGACGGCAAACTAACGATCCACGGCGTCACGCGCGACGTGAAGCTGAGCGGAAGCTTCGAAGGACGCGCGACCGATCCGTGGGGCGGCGTGCGTGTCGGCTACGCCGCGCATGGCACGATTAACCGCAAGGACTTTGACCTGACTTGGAACACCGCGCTCGAGACCGGGGGCGTTGTCGTCGGCGACGAGGTTCGCATCGAGTTGAACGTCGAGGCCGTGCTCGATCCCGCTTCCGGCCGCTGAGGCCTCTTAGGCAAGAGGTACATTCAAAAGGAGAAGCCATGCCAAAGAACATTGTGGTGATCGGTTTCGGACCGGGCAACGCAACCGCTATGGCCGAGAAGTTCGGTGCGGAAGGCTTCTCCGTTGGGCTCGTCGGCCGGAACGAAGCGCGTCTCGCCGCGGGGGTTTCGGCGCTCAAAGCGCGAGGTATCGCCGCATCCGCGTTTCCGGCCGACGCCGCAGACCCCGTCGCGATTCGTGCGGCGATTAGCGGTTTACGAGCCGAACTGGGGCCCATCACCGTGATTCACTGGAACGCGTCCGGGGGCGACGACGTCGGGGATATTCTCACCGCCGACTCCGCCGCAGTGCGTCGCGTTTTCGACGTGGCGGTCTTTGGGCTTCTCACCGCTGTCGGCGCAGCACTTCCAGACCTTAAAGCGGCCGGCGACGGCGCGGTTCTGATAACAAATGGTGGATTCGGCGATCTATCCCCGGAGACCGACGAGTATGTCACCACAGCCAACGCTATGGGCATCGCGCTCGCGAATGCCGCAAAGCAGAAGCTGGCCGGTTTGCTTGCGCAGAGGCTAAAGGCCGATGGCGTCTATGTCGGCGAGGTCACGATCTACGGCACAATCAAGGTCACATCGACGGATTCCGGCAGTGGCATCGATCCGTCCATCGTCGCAGACAAATTCTGGGACCTCTATCAATCTCGCGGCGAGGTACGCGCCCGCGTCAGCTAAAGAAAAAGGTTTCGCCGCGGCCAACAAGATAGGCTGACCCAATGATTGCGATTCTTGGTGCCGGCGGCGTGATCGGAAATGAACTTGCCGCTATTCTCGCTGAAAGAAACACGCCGTTCCGCTTAGTGGGACGAAACCCCCGGCCGGTCGGTAGGGCGGAAGTATTCGCGGCTGACCTCTCCGATCTTGCGCAGACCGTTGCGGCCGTATCGGGTGCGACCGTAGTGTGTCTCCTCGTTGGGCTCAAATACGATCTGGCGACCTGGAAAGAACTCTGGCCGCGGATCATGGCAAACACGATCGAGGCCTGTAAACAAACGCAAGCAAAGCTGCTCTTCTTCGACAACGTGTACATGTACGGAAGGGTCGAGGGTCCAATGACGGAGCAAACGCCGTATGCACCCTGCAGCAAGAAGGGGGCAGTCCGCGCGCAGATCGCGACTGCACTCATGGAAGAAGTCAAAGCGGGCAATCTCGTTGCGATGATCGCGCGGTCGGCAGATTTCTATGGGCCGGGTACCGGCAACAGCATACCAAATGCCCTGGTCTTCGAGCCGTTCGCGAAAGGGGCTACGGCCTCGTGGCTCGTGAACGCCACGGTGCCGCACTCGCTGACGTTTACTCCCGATGCGGGGCGCGGCTTGGCAATGCTGGCGGCGCGCGAAACGGCCTGGAACCAAGTCTGGCATCTCCCTACCTCGCCTGCTCCACCGACCGGTAAAGAGTTCATCGAGATGGCCGCAGCGGAGTTCGGCGTCCGACCCAAGTATCGCGTATTAAGTAAGCCGATGCTACGCGCGGCGGGATTGTTCGACCCGCGCATTCGCGAGTCGTACGAAATGCTCTATCAGAGCGATAGCCCGTATCTCTTCGACGCAAGCAAATTCGCCACGGAGTTCGGCTTCGCCGGAACACCCTATTCCGAAGGCATCCGAATCACGGCACAGTCATGTCAACGCATCGCGCGCTCGTCGTGACAAGGTATCCGCGCCGATGCTGAAATCGTTCTTGCTCGAGGACTGGCTGGAAGCACATGCCGAGCCGATGCCAGAGTTTCCCCTGGGTGGAAGTACCGGTCCGGTCTGGACGCTAAGGGATCTGCTCGAACTGGACGGGCGCTCGAGCCTCGAGCGCATGCTCGAATCCGATGTCCTCTATTCGCGAGCAGCTGGAGCGACGCCGCTGCGCCAGGCCATTGCGCAAATGCAGGACGTTCCGATGGAACACGTTCTTATCATGACGGGCGCCGGCGAAGCCTTGAGCCACATCTTTTCCGCCGCCGTGGAGCCGGGCGCCAATGTCATTGTGCCTACGCCATGCTTTCCTCCGTACATCGCCGTGCCCGAGGCGCTCGGCCTGGAAGTGCGCACGTACCGATTACGCCGTGAAGACTCCTATGAGATCGATCTCGATGAAATACGGCGGCTCACCGATCCGCAGACGAAGCTTATCCTCGTGAATTCGCCGCATAATCCTACGGGCAGCGTTCTCGATGATAGGGCGATGGAAGCGCTCCACGACTTCGCGGCAGAACGCGGAGTGCAGTTTGTCTGCGACGAGGTATACCATCCAATCTATCACGGCACGGCTATGGCTTCGGCCTCGCGCCTTGCAAACGCTACGATTGTCGGAGATTTGTCGAAGGCATTTTCACTAAGCGGTTTGCGCGTCGGCTGGATCGTCGAATCGGACGAACGGCGACGCGAGCGCTATTTGACGGCACGCGAATACTGCACGGTCTCGAATTCGCCGATCACTGAGTTTCTCGGGGAGATCGCCGTTCGTCATCGCCGGGCCATTCTCGACCGTACGCGCGAAGTGGCCCAAACGCACCTTAAGCTTCTGGAGCGGGTGCTTAAAGAACACACCGGCGTTGTAGACTGGATTCGTCCGCGCGGCGGAATGACCGCATTTCCATGGCTTATATCGGGCGCCGATTCGCGGAGTTTCTGCGATTATGCTGCCACGCAAGGGCTGTTGTTTGCGCCGGGCGACTGCTTCGGCGTGCAGGATCATTTTCGCATCGCTTTAGGCGTAGGCCGCGACTGGTACGCAGTCGCGATGCAGCGACTTGAAGAGCTGCTGAGCACCTGGCTGGCGGTAGCCGAACGTACCTTGTCCGGCGGATAGCACCGCGGCCTTTACGGGCCGCCCCATCCGCCTCCGCTGCCCGATCCCCACGTCGGCGTCGCCGTCGCCCTGGGAGCCGTCGCTTGCGGCCCGGGCTTGGCGGTCTTGCTGACCACCAGTACGTCGTGCATCCCTTGGCCGTAGTGGAAGGCGCAGCCGATCAGGTACATGCCTTCTTTCACCAGCGTGACGGTCACCGAATGGCCCGGCTTGATCTCGCCGCTGGCATAGCCGGCCTCGAGCTTGCCGTCGCCCTTCGGCGATTTCGAAAGCGTTACGCCCTTGGGAAAGACCGCCGGCGGCTTGGTGATCACTTTCACCACGTCTAGCGTGTGCGTCACGCTCTTCGAAAGATTGTGGATGGTGATCTTCGTGCCCGGCGGAAAGGCGAGCGACTGCGAACGTTGCTCCTGGGTAAATCCGCTCAAATCTGTCTTCCATTCGGCCGAGTCGACCGTTCCCAGCCCCTCGCTCCCTAGTTCCTCGCCGATAGCGTCTTTCGGCATCGTGGCGTACATCACGAGGTCTTTACCGATTCCCGGCAGCCTCACGGTGGTGCCCGGCATAACGTTGCTGCTCCCGACGTGACCGCTACAGGCGACGACCACGAGCGCGGCGAGCGCGAGCGCGGCGGCCATGTGTTTTCTGATCATAAAATCCTCGAAAAAGCTTGGTTCCCCAAACTCTAAGGCTTCCGGATGAAGGAAGTCTGAAACGCGCGGATTTACGCAGTATGCAACGGGTTGTAGTGCGGCGGACGCCCTCCGTGCCCCGATCCGGAATCCCCATGGCCGGAACTATCGCCGTGGAAGCCACCTTGCGGCCCGTGGAAACCAACTTGCGATCCATGAGAGCCACCTTGCGATCCATGAAAGCCGCCTTGCGATCCATGAAAGCCGCCTTGCGATCCATGGAAGCCACCTTGCGACCCGTGGTATGCCGGCGCGCTCGTGGTACCGTGATGTGCGGATTGTTCGCGCGACGTCGCCGAGCTTATCGTGCCGCGACTGGCGGCTTGCGCATGAGTTATCGGCGCATTTGCCACGCGCACGCGGCTCATCGCTTGGCCTCGCGCCACATTTCGGTCGTGCGCCGTGAGCGCTTTGAAGCCCGGCTGGCCGTGTATCGTACCGCTCGCCTTCTGCACGGCGGTGACGGGCGGTTTGCCACGATTAAACGCCACGAGGTTGTTGCGGTTCGTGCCGGCTACGGCGGCGTGCCTCGTTTGCACCTGCGTCGCACCAAAACGCCTTTCGCGAGCCGCAACGATCTGCCCATGGCTCGGCCTTGCGGATATTCCGCCGTGACCGCCATTATAGCTTACGCGACCGTGCGTGACGAAATGATTGTTGATAACGGTCCGGTTAGAGTACACGTTATGGATGACGGTTCGATTCACGTTCGAAACGGCGGTATTATAATTGAATGCCCCACCGGCCCAAACCCCGCCCACGTAGCCGATACCGAAATAGCCGAAACCGTAGTTGACTCCGCCGTAGAAACCAACGTCCGGTCCCCAATAACCCTGATTCCAGACATAACCCGAGAGCGAGTAGCCCCAGTAGCCTGGCGTCCAATACAGGCCGACGGCGGGCGCCGCGACCCATACGCCCGGCACCCAGTAGTATCCATACGAATTCCACGCCCAGTAGCCGGGATTCCACATATCGCTGGGTCCCAGCGCCGGCGGTTGCTGCTGGTATTCGGGAAGGGCAGGGGGCGGGACGCTTACCGCCGCGCTGACGCATGGGTCAAACTGAGCTTGCGCCGCCAAAGGCACGGCTGCGACGATCAGCGTCAAGAGTATCGCGGGAATTGCTTCGTGAGCTTTCATGGACCCTCCACGCCTGCAAGGCGTCGTAAAGACGGCCTGCGGCCGCATAGTCTTCCCCGGCCAGGGGCGCTAGGTAACCGATTCTTCGGAAGTTCTAATGAGAACAGTGAGTAGGCGAGGCTCGCCAGTCCATCGAGCCGCTTAGGCGTCGTAGGGAATCGGGCGCCCGCGCGGAATTCCGCCGCAGCTTCGCTCGTCAATCCGCCCCCACGTCCCGAATACGTCTAACGGAGATTTGCACATGAAGCTTTCAATTTCAACCGGCGCATTTTGGGTTTGCGCCGCCCTCGTAACGCTCGCTGCATGCGGTGGTCCGACGGCGCAAACGTCTGCTCCGATCGCCGCGCAGCAGAGCGTTTTGTCCGGTCACACCGGCTCTTGGATGAAGCCCGATGCAAAGAAGAGCGACCTGCTCTACGTTACCGACGAAGGCAACTACAACGTCTACGTCTATGATTATCCGTCGGGCATCCTGGCCGGCACGCTCGATACCGCGTACGGCTCACCGACGGGCCTCTGCGTAGACAAAAAAGGCGACATTTTTGTCACCGAGTACAACGGACAGGAGGTGCTCGAATACGCTCACGGCGGAACCAGCCCGATCCAAAGCCTTTACGATGCCGGCCAGCCGATCGGGTGCTCCATCGACCCGAGCACGGGAAACCTCGCCGTCGCAAATGAGATGAGCCCGAGCGGAGGTTACGGCAACATTTCGATCTTCACCAAGGCGAAGGGTAACGGCCAAGTGCTTCAGGACTTGCCGGACCTCGAACTCCCGTATTGGTGCAGTTACGATAATAAGGGCAACCTTTTCATCGACGGTGAACTCATCCAGTCCGGCTTTCACTTCTCGTTCGCCGAACTTCCCTCGGGCAGCAGCAAGTTCACGGCGATCTCCGTACCCGACGGCGCCGGCACGCCGCCCGGCGGCGTTCAATGGGACGGAAAATACGTAACGCTCGGAAGTGCGAGCTCGGAAAACGGCTTGATCTTTCAGTTCAACATCAGCGGCTCGAGCGCAACTCTTGCCGGCACAACGATGCTGAGCGGATTTACGCGAATGCCAACCTATTGGGTCGCAGCCAACGCCAAGGGTAAAGCTCGCCAGGGTAAGACCGCCATCGCAACCAGTGGCGGCGACATCGGCTTCTTCAGTTACCCGGCCGGGGGTTCGGCAACCCTGACGTTGACACAGAACTACCCGTGGTCTGCAGTCGTCAGCCAGTCGAAAAAGTGAGTGGCCGATCCGAAATGCCCCGATGGCGAGTGCGCCGATCGTGATGGAACGTGGCTATCGGGGGAGGCCGTACGCCTCCAGTGCCGTCTGAGTGCCGAAGTAGACCATGCCGTTGGCAACGATCGGGACCGAGAACTTGGTGCCGGGAGCAGGCTGATCGCGCCTGCCGGCACGCCCGCTGTCGTACAGTTCGATCGAAACGTCGCGCGCGTCGTACGCGCGCAACTCTGCCGGCGGGCCGCCCCGCACGCGCCCGCTAACAGCGATCGTCCACACGATGGCGTCGGCATCGCCGTTGGACGAGATCGCCGGCGTCGCACCGGGATAGTTGAACGTATCGCCGCTCTGTGAGACCGGCTGTTGCGACAAGCGGCCTTTGCGGAGCACGTAGCGGCGCAGATGCGCGCCGGGCGGCGCGTAGTAGACGGCGCCGTCGAAATAGGCTGGGTTGCTATACATCTGGCCGCCGCCGAGATTGCCGTCCAGTTGCTGCACGATATCATTACGATCTCGATGAAAGCCACCGAGATGGTCGCGATCGACGACGAAGATCCAACCGTGCTTATCGGCGCTCACCGCCTCATGCGGATGCGGCCCCTGCGTTTCCGGGAGCAGCATGACGCCGGTCGAGGCAAAGTCGAGATCGTGCCTCGACTCAACGCGTTCGTCGAACGGCGCGAAATAATCGGTAACGGCGAGCGAAGGCGTCACTCGCAGCAACGACATTCCATAGTTTGGGCCGCCGCGGTCGGCATCGAACGAACCGTTCCCGGTGGTAGCGTACAGGTTTCCGGCGTCATCGGCCGCGGGCGCTGCGCCGGACATCCAGATGCCGCCGAGGTTGCCCTTCGGCGCGATGCATAGCGCGAAGGTCTGCGCGAGCGTGGAGGCGTCGTACCCGATGAGCCAGCCGCGCGCGTCATCGTTCGATGCAAAAGCGACGTACAGCGTGCCGCGCGACAGTGCGAGGCCGGATCGCCCAAACCCGCTCTCCGGGTCAAATCGCACCCCGGGATAGCCGTGCGCCGACGCTTCAACCGCGACTGGGCTTTCCGGACGTTCCGCACCGCTTCTGATGTCGAGTGCGTGCAGGTGCCAGAAGTACTTCCCGCGATCCAGCGTCTTGGCGTAGACGAAGACCGTCTTCATCGACGGATCCACCACGGGCGTGCCGGTGATGCCATGCTCGGGAGCAAGAATCGTCGGGTCGCACTCGGGCTGTCGCTTATTTGTGCAGGGCACCGTGGTGATGCCTCGTTTTGGATCGATGAAGCTCGCGTGCCACAAGGGTCGCGCACGTTTGCCGCTCGCGTCGAACGCGTACACGCTGTCGTGCTCCGTCGCGACGACCACGACGTCGACCATCCCGATTCGCGCGACGTTCACTCGCGGGACGTACAGCGGCTGTGCATAGATCATTCCGTCGACCGGCCGCGCGAAGCGTTTTCCGAACGACGCCGCGCCCACATTCGCCGGCGTGAGCGCGGTCTCGTCCCGGTTCTGGCCAGTCCGCGCGAGATCGTTGTGCCACATTAGCACGCCTTCGAACCCCGTAGTAGGGACAAATGCGGGGGTATGGGAGAGCAGCGCGGCGCCGGAACATGCGCCAAGCGCTGCTATCGTGAGGACTGTAACCATGCGACGTGCCATAGATGCCCAAAACTGTTTCACGATCGCAAAAGGACTCCTCGGCAACGCACGGGTTACTCTTTGATGCTTACTGCGGTGCCGAACGTCACCTTTTCGGGCGCCTTGATGACGTAGCTTGGGTCTCCCCCGGCGGGATACGGCCATATGTCGACGTTGGTAAGGCACGAGTTGTTGCTGCCGGTTGCGGCGTAGCCTTGCTTCTTGTTGTCCGGCGTATTCTTGCGCCCGGCGATGAAAGGCTGAAGCACGTCGCTATGCCCGCAGGGATCGGGCAGCGCCGTTTTTCCTGCGAGTACCAGGCTTCCGGACGAATTCAACTCGGCTTGATAGACGCCGGCCTGAAGCTCGGAACCGCCAAACGACTGATCGGCAAACGTGATGTACTTGCCGTCCCACATGACGTCGGCGCCATAGCCGATCGTCTGATTGAACGGAATGACCGTCAACGAATTTCCACGATGCGGCAACCAGCAGATGAATACCGCGCTTCCGGAAGTTGCGGCTTCAACGAAGAGGTTTCCCTTATCGTCGTAACCCGGTCCCCAGAGACTCGGACACGCGGTCGACGAGAAGAGCTTCGGCGTCCCGCGCGCCTTTTTCCACACATAAATTTCTCCGGGAGAAAAGGAGCCTACGGCCAAGTTCCCGGTCGTCGGATCGATCGAGCAAGCCGTCTGAAAGGTGCCCGCGCGCAACGTCTTGAGCGCAGTGGATCCGCCGTGAGCGTACTCGCTGACCGTTCCTCCCATATAGTCTGTAATCCAAATGTCGCCGATACCGTCGACGCACTCACCGTCGGGCTGATCGAAGCCCGATAGTTCGCCGACGAGCTGGTGAGTCTTGAAATCGTAGACGTAAACGGTACCCGTACCCGCGCCAGAGACGTACAGCAAGCTCTTGATACTCTTTGCGTCGGGAGACATCCAGGAGCTTTGCACGCGCGAGCGCGCCTGCCGCGCCGGCATCGGGCCGGCGGCACGAAAGCTCGGCGCAAGAGGAAGGTTCGCATGCACGGGCTGCACCGCGCCGCTTCCGCAGGGGGCGAGGGCGATCGCGGCCACGCACGATGCGGACTTCACAGCCCCCGCAACCTTTAGCCTATCGCGATGTCGATCCTACAAAGCGTTGGCGGCTACGCGACCACTGCGATTTCGAAATAATTCCCGCAATCCAGGTCGTCGAGAAGTCCGCGTTGAGTCGGGTGCCACCCGAGGAGCGCTTGCGTCCGCGCACTCGATGCCGGCACGTCGATTGCGGCGAAGCGGGCGAGCCAACCGAAATGTTCGGCGGCCTCCGCGGGGGATTTCGAGACGACCGGCACGTTCAAGTGCCGTCCGATCGCGCCGGCGATCTCTCGAAACGGCACGCCCTCGTCGCCGACGGCATGATACCGCACTCCCGCGGAACCGTTTTCGATCGCGAGCCTGAAGAGGCGCGCGGCATCGAGCCGGTGCACCGCGGGCCAACGATTAAGACCGTCGCCCACGTACGCGGAGACACGCTTTTCGCGCGCGATACCGATGAGAAACGGAACGAATCCGTGATCGCCTTCGCTGTGCACCGAGGGCGGAAGGCGCACTATCGAAGCGCGCGCGCCGCGCGCCGCCATCGCAAAAGCCGTCTCTTCGGATCTCCGAGGCCACTCGGCGGTCAAACTTCCATCGGCCGCGTCTTCTTCCGTCGCAACTCTCCCCGGTGCGAGCAGCGCCGTCCCCGAGGTGACGAGCAAGAGACGCTCGGACCCCGCGAGCGCTTCGCCGAGGGCCTCGATCGCGAGCTGGTCCGTCTCGGCCGCAGCTGGAAAGTTGGCGAAATCGTGGATGAAGGCGGTGTGGATGACGCCGTCTGACGCCTTCGCACCCGCCCGCAAGCTGTCGAGATCGTGAAGCGAGCCGCGGTGGACCTGGGCGCCGGCGGCAACGAGCGAGGTGGCGGAATCGTCGGACCGCGCCAGGCCGAGGACCTGATGGCCCGCGGTAACCAGTTCCCTCACGACGGCGGAGCCGACGAAGCCAGTCGCTCCGGTCACAAAGATCTGCATAGGAAACCTCCATTCACTGATGTCATTTACTGACATCAGCATAGCACTGATGTCAAGCACTGTCATCACGTTGTATACTGGTGCCATGGGTCGATGGCAGCCCGACGCGCGTACTCGCCTCGCGGAGGCGGCGCTGGAACTATATGGGCAGCGCGGCTTCCAAGCGGTCACGGTGGCGGAGATCGCCGAGCGGGCAGGGCTTACCGAGCGAACGTTCTTTCGCCACTTTGCCGACAAGCGCGAGGTCCTGTTCTCGGGCGCCGTCGGATTGCAAGATCAAATCGCCGCCGCACTGGACAGCGCGCCCGTTTCCTTGTCGGCAATCGACGCGGTAGGCGAAGCGCTAGAAGCGGCTGCCGCGCTGCTTGGCCAGCGGCGGGATTACGCCCGGCGACGCCAAGCGATCATCACGGCCAACGCCGAGCTCCAAGAGCGCGAACGCATCAAGCTCGCCTCACTTGCTCGCGCACTCGCGGACGGGCTGCGTCGACGCGGCGTCGCCGCCTCGACTGCGATCCTGGCCGGCGAGGCTGGAATCGCCGTCTTCAGAGTCGCGTTCGAACGCTGGATCGACGAGTCCGAGCATCGAGAACTCGGGGAAGTCATCAGAGATTCGCTCAACGAACTGAAGGCAGTGACCGCAGCCAAGTGAGTTCCGCAGTTTATTTCGGCGCGGCGTCGCGTCCAGTTCCCGCGCCACCGGCGGTAAGTTCGATTATGCGGAATCCGTTGGTCTCGATCAGCACCGCAAGGCCCGTCAGCTCTTCCCCGCCGCGCATCACCGGCGCGTCCCAATCGCGCCTTTCGCTGTTGTAGAGACGTAACGTGTAGGTCCGCGATAGATCGACGACGTCGCTGACGTTGATCGGAATCGAAACCGTGTTCGGCTCGGTATTTCCCAGGAGAATCACGGTTCGCTTTTCGCTCGCGAGCGCGATGACGACGGCGGAGTCCGAGAACACACGGAGACGCTCGGAGACGTCGCAGTCAAAAAGGGAAACTTCGTAATCGCTCTTGATCGGGGCGGTCGAGTAGATGGCTGGCCGGCCGCCGCTTTGCCGCACGGCAAAGTACGAGAGCGACCCGCCATGGTAGCGTAACCGCCGAATGCCGACCCACGACCAGTGCCCTGGGATCAGCGGGTTGATTTGCGGTTCACCGGGGGTAAGCATAAGGCCGCAGACGCCCTCGATCGCCGCCCAGAAAAACCGGGGCGGCTCCCACGGCGAGAGCCGCATCCCTCTGTTTGTTAAGCTTTCACCGTCGAACCATTCGCTGAACTGGCCCGGAACGGTGTTATTTTTCTTGGGATCGGCAGCGTAGTGCTCGAATGACGACCGCAAGGCTCGCACCATGAACTCCGGATGGTAACGCGCCGCTGCGAACGCATACCACCATGTCAATCCCGGCCACACCCCGCCCATCAGTCCCGCGTAGTGCGACGGATCGTAAAGTGGGTCGTTGCGCGAAACCGTTCGAAGCCCGGCTGCCGTCCAAAAGTCGGGCGCGTTCAGCCGGCTTATGATGCGAAAGCCCGTCTCGTCATCGCAGGCGCGAAAGATCACCGGGAAGATCTCATCGCCGGTTACATCGGTGTGCACGTTTCCGTCGACGTCGATGTTTAAGTAGTACAAGCCGTTATCGGGGTTGATCAGATATTTATCCATGGCCGATTGAAGACGTTGCGCCGCGCCGGCGAACTCTTGCTCTTCAGCCTCCGGCCGGCCAAGATTATCCGCCAGATGGGCAACTGCCCGAAGTGCGGCGACGCATTCGGCGTTGATCTCGGTGACCGCTCCGTTGATGCTATACAACTCGATAATGTTACGCCAGCCGGCAATCGACCAAACGTTTCCGCGCGGATCGTTCGCCGAGCAAAAGACGAGCCCGCGGTCGTCGATCTGAGCGACGATATACCGTGCCGCAGCGGCAACTTTGGGATACACTTCCTTCAGCCACGCCGCGTCGCCGGTGGAGCGAAAATGATGATTGACCGCGAGGATATACAACGGCGTGTCGTCGTTGATGTTCAAGCCATCGTCCTCCACCCGACCGGTTACGGCATCATAGTATTCCGGCAGCTTGCCGCTGGCGTACTGACGCGCTGCGAAGTCTTCGAGCAGCTTACGCGAAAACTCCGGCATGAAGTGGTCGCAACCATAGACGAACCAGGCGCTGTCTCGACCGACCACATTTGCATAGTTTCCAGGATCGTTACTAAACGCGGGGCCTTGAGGGTACTTGGCCATCACGCGACGCATGTTGACTTTGCTCCAAAGCGCGGCCTGATTGATCAGCGAATCCGGCGTAAGCACTTGGCTGCGGCACAGTACCTCCTCCAAGGCTTCGATCGTTCGTGCGAGTGCCGTCTGGTGTCCCGGCGCCGCTGCAAATGATTCCAGCGCACGCTCTTCACCCTCCGCGAACGCTCCGGCCGTGAAACAAATCGTGCGCTGCTCGCCGGGCTCCAGCGCGAGGTCGAGCTGCAACTGCCCCAGGATGTCGCCAACGCCCACAATTTCATTGTCGAGGGCATGGACGTGCTTCGGGTCATAGACTCTGCCAAAATCGAATGTGGTCGCAAAGCGTGAGGACGGTTCCGAAAGGCCGAACATACGAACCGCTTGCGGCTGCGAAACGTTCCACGCTACCAGCGCCTGGCGGGTTACGTCAAAACGCGACTGCACGTCGGGCGTCATGCTGCCGCGCAAACGGGCGGCGCCGGCGACCCGAATGCAATGGTCGACGGCGTCGGTATTGCGCAGACGAACGACGATGTATGCCATCGGCGCGTCGCCGTCGGCCGACGCCGTGGCCTCCAGAGGGACAAATGTGGTTTCACTGATGTCTACGACACCGCCAAGCGTAAATGAAACCCGTTGGTACGCGGGGTGAATTTCGAAGTTTAGATGCCCGGCGTCCGGGCGGAGCGCGATGTAACGTGACCTCGACGAGCCGGCAAGATCCCCAAGCAGGCCCGGCGACAGCCCATAACCGCCATACCGCACCGAGATCGTGCCGATCAAGCTCTGCGCCAACGCGTTCGAGAAGACGCGCTCCACCGCGCCCGTGCTTTTGGTATTGATCCAAATCGCGCTGTTCCCTAAACTCGCGCCCATACCAAGTTCGGAATCGGTCAGTCGAAATGTGGGCAAGGTTGGGCGTCCCGCCAAGCCTTGCGCGCCGGAGAGCGCATGCATGGCGGACCTATACCCAGACGTTGGTCCGCAATCCTACGCGGGCTATTTTGAACTGCTGTGAACGGGGCAAGCCCTTTCAAATAGGAGCAGACCGCGTTCTCCCCCGGGCAAACTTTGCACCAGTTGAACCATCCCGACGGCCACGAACAGCAGAACGCCAAAGACCATGAGTCGCATACTTATTAAACGCTCCGCCGCCCTGTACGGATGGAAAACCCGGATTATCCGCTAATCACAATGGCACGGCGAAAACCGTTCCCTGGTTCTCCGTGCCGCCGGCCTGGGTGGTGCCGTAGAGCGTACCACCAACATCGGTGACACCCGCCATCGGTTCCTCGCCGCCGGTCTCCGAGGCCCAGGAGCAGAGTACGGATTCTGAGCCGGAGGTCGTGATGGAGAAGACCGTTCCAATGCCGACTTGGCCACCCATGGTCGACGTGCCGTAAAGTGTGCCTTTGACGTCGAGCAAGTCCGCGTTCGGATTTTCGGCGTCGCCGGCCGTTCCAAAGCTGTAAAGCACGGTTTCCTTCCCTGCGGCAGTGATCTTGAAGAACGTTCCCCCTGCAGCAGAGCGGACCGCTCCGCCGTTGGGCGTGGTGCCGTAGAGCGCGCCGCTAACATTAATCAATCCGGCAGTCGGCGAAGCGCCATCGGGGGAACCGGCAAAGCTGTGAACCACGCTTTCCTGCCCTGACGTAGTCACCTTGAAGACGGTTCCGTAACCGTCCGTGCCGCCACCTTGCGTCGTGCCGTAGAGCGCGCCTCTGAAGCGAACCAGGTTCGCTATTGGGCCCGCCCCGTCCGACCCATTTGCAAAGCTGTAGACCACCTTTTCAACGCCGGACGTCGTGACGGAGAACACCGTTCCGTTGCCCGTCGTCCCACCGATGGGCGTCGTGCCGTAGAGCGTCCCGCCGTCGTTAATCAGTCCGGCAGCGGGCTCTGCGCCGTCTGGAGTGCCGTTAAAACTGTAGATGATGCTGAGTTTCCCGGCTTTTGAGATCTTGAAGACGGCCCCGTCCCCGTGCGCACCGCCGTGGATAGTCGTGCCGTAGAGCGCGTTTCCAACGGCGATCAATCCGGCGTACGGGCTCGAGCCGTCCGGTGTTCCAGTGAAACTGTGGACCACGCTCACGGAGCCCCCGCTGGTCGTATAGACCATGCCGAGGTAACTGCTACCGCCCGTGGCCGTTGTGCCGTAGAGCGTGCCGTTGAGGTTGAAGAGGGCCGCTTCAGGTCGAGAGCCGTCGGGGTAGCCTTTGAAGTTGTAGGCGGTTGGGCAGTTCGGCTGAGTGTGTCGCTTAGCTCCGATCGCCGAGCCGACGTTCGCGGCAGTCGGCGGGATGCTGCCGGCGCCCCCCTGGGCGCAACCCGCGATGAGCGCCGAGCACAAGAGCAGCAGCAGGCCGCTGCTTTTGCGAGCGGATGAAATCGGTAGAAATTCGGGCATGGTTAGCTCCTTCACGCAAGATGAGGCGCCATTCACGCCCCTCAGGCTAAGGATGCCCCAGGTCCGACGCGACGCATATGCGGGAAAACACCACTTTATCGGGGGTTCGGCCGGGTAGCGCGGGGAATTACGCCAGCCCATTCTTTCCAGAGTAGGGCTTCCTTCTGTCGTACGATCTCAAAGCGCTGACCGCAGACATCCCCGGTGTGCTCGTGGCTCGCGAACGCGAGACGAGCCTTCTCGCGGGGTACCGCCGCAAAGCGGCCGCCGGCCGCGGGCGCATCGTACTGATCTCGGGCGAAGCCGGCGTCGGCAAGTCCAGTCTACTGCGCCAGTTCGAGCAGAGCGTGGACGGTGGCCGTGCCGTCTCCGCCTCCACTCGCTGCGTCGAGTTCATCCAAACGCCACTCGGTCCGCTCCGCGAGCTGCTCAAGCAGATCGAGCGCAATAGTTCCCTGGCGCGCGATGCGGGAGCACGGGCGTTGCTCGAGCGGCTTTCGTTTGAACGCGGTGCCGAGGGGATGCCCGCGCAGCCGGCGAGCTGGCTGTTGGAATCCATCGATGCCGCGTTTGCGCGGCACGCGCAGCGGGGCACCGTCGTCCTTCTGATAGAGGACGTGCACTGGGCGGATCGTTCGACGCTCAGCTTCCTTACCTACCTGTCGGATCGTATCGCGTCGCGGCGCATGCTCGTCGTCGCGACGTATCGCTGCGACGAAGTAGATGCAGACCATTCGCGCCTGGGCGATTTTGCCGGGCTGCTGGCGAAAGAATCGATATCGCAGGTAACGCTCGGGCCGCTCGACGAGCGTGCTACGCAGGCCTTGATCCAGCTTGAACTCCCGCATCCAGACGCTCTCGATGCCGCGACCGTCGCCGATATCGTGCGGCGCAGCCAAGGCAATCCATTCTTTGCCGAAGAGCTACTCAAGAGCGTCCTCGAGCGAAGCCCGAGCGACTCGCACCAACAACTGCCGCTCTCGATTCGGGGCGCCGTCTTAGCGCGGGCCGCGCTGCTCTCTGACGCGCAGCGGAAGATATTGTCGCTGGCCGCCGTCCTTGGCGAACGCTTCCAGATCGAACGTCTGGTGGCGCTCTTCGACGGCTCGCGAGAGGACGTGCTGCTTGCGCTCGAGCGCGCGCAAGCGCTCCATCTCGTCTACGAACGGCGGAGCACGCCCGGCGAGCTGGCCTTTCGGCACGCGCTCACGCAGGAGGTGTTGTACGGAGAGTTGCTCGCGGAGCGCGTGCGTCCGCTGCACGAAGCGATCGGCCTCGAGCTGGAACGGCGTCCCGACCGCAACGCCGTCAGCGTGGAGTTGGCTCATCATTGGTTGCGTGCCGGCGACACGAAACGAGCCGCCACGTATGCCGAGCTTGCGGGCGATCGGGCGTTCGCGATTGGCGCGATGGCCGACGCGGTCTCGTATTACGAGCGCGCGCTACCGGAACGTAAAGCCGATGGTGCCGGCGTCGCCGGCCTCGAACACAAGATCGGGGTTTCACTCGGTGCTCTCTTCCGCTTAAGTGCCGGCATCGAGCGGCTTCGGCGCGCCGGCGAGCTGTACTCCAAGGCCGGCGATCTCGAGGGTATTGCAAGAAATGCATCGGCGCTCGCCGACCAACTATACAACGCCGGCGATACTGCGGCCGCGATGGATCTCGGCCGCCGAACGATCGACACGCTCGGCTCGAAGCTCTCCGGCGCGACCGTCGACCTGTTGCGGGCGCGTGTGGCCTTCGACTACCTCGCCGCGCTGGACTTCGAGTCCGCGCTGGAGCTCGTGAACGAAATGGACGAACCGATCGCCGACCCGGTAACCGCGACCTTCGCACATCAAGCGCGATTCAAGGTCGCGGCGATGCGCGGCGATCTCGAAGGCTGGCAGATCTACGCTCGACGCGCTCTCGAAGAAGCCGGACGGGTTGCCGACGACGGAAACCGGCTTTGCCAGACGCACTGTCAGATCGCCCTCGATGCGATTGCGCTGGGCGAGGTGCAACGCGCACGCGATCACTTGCGCACGGGAATTTCCGTCGAACGCGAGCGAGACTTCGGGAGCCGATCGCTGGCGTACGCGGCTTCGGCGTTCGAACACACGCTGCGGGGCGATTTTGCGACCGCGGCAACGCTTCTGGGAACGGCCAGTATTGCGTCAGAACAGCGCTACGCGCTGCTGGTGCATGTCAAGAGCGCCAACTTCGCACTCGGCATCTGCGCCGGCGACGACGCGCGGCTGCGCCGCGACGATGCCGAGTCGTTTCTGCAATACGTTGTGGAGCGCGGTATGAAGCTGGCAATCGGAGTGCTCGGCGGACCCTATGCCTGGGCACTCGGCCTGCGCGGCGAGGTCGACGACGCTGCCGCTTGGATTCGCCGCATCGCCAAGGTGTTGCCGGGACCGCACCGCTTTCTGTTTGCATTTCTCGCCGCGGCGCAATTCGGAGACCGCAGCGACGTCGTTGCGTTGCGTCGTCTGCTTTTCGAAGCGGCGTCGAATCCGCAAGACCGTGTCAATAAGGCCGCGCTCGGTCTTTTCGACGCCTTCGCGGCCCAACGCGGCCTGGGCGACGGCGACGCGCAGGCGAGTGCGCTTTGCGCCGCGGCGGCATTTGAAGCCATCGGTTGGCCGTGGCTGGCCGCGCGCGCCTACGAGCTCGGCGGCGAACCCAAGCGCGCGCTCGAAACGTACCAGGCCATCGCTGCGCTGCGCGATCTTCGGCGCATGGAAGTGGGCCGCTCCGACGCCACCATCGCCGTCCTCTCGCCGCGGGAACGCGAGGTCGGACAACTCGTCGCGTCGGGTCATTCGAACGACGAGGTCGCGGCGATCCTGCACATCAGTCCGCGAACCGTCGAAAAGCACGTCTCGTCGGCTCTCGAGAAACTGAACTTACGCTCGCGCTTGCAACTCGGACGGCTCCTGGGGCGCACGTGAAAGCAAAGTCGTGTTTCCACGCTTAGACGCGGGCCTGGAGCAAGCGCATTCTGTTGACAGGATCATACCTCTGCGCACGTCGCTGCCGGGGCTCACGCTAACCGTCGAGGTCTGCCGCGCGTCATGTCGATAAGGAGGAGTCATGCGAAGCTACTATCTGCACTTGTGTTGCGCGCTGCTCGCCGGTTGTTCGAGCGGCGCTGCCGGCACCGTGCCGGTGAGTTCGGGGGGCCAACGGTGACGCGCAACGCATGCCCGTGCGTAATTCGGTGAGCTTTGCGTCCATCTACAGTTTTCAAGGCGCACCCGACGGTTCGATCCCGGAGGCAGGCCTGATCGACGTGAATGGCACGCTCTACGGCACGACTTCGACCGGCGGTACGGGGTGCAGCGGATCCGGCGTTTCCAAAATAACCCCGACGGCGCAACCCTCGTGGCGGGCCTAATTCGCTTCAAAGGCGCGCTTTACGGCACGACGGAAAACGGTGGCACGGACGGTTACGGAACGGTATTCAAAGTCACTTCGTCGGGCAGGGAAAGCGCGCTGTATAGCTTTACCGGCGGTTCGGACGGCGCATATCCGCTTGGGAGCCTCGTGGCCGTTAAGGGTGAACTCTACGGGACAACGTCGAGCAATGCCGGATCGCGCGGTGCCGGATCCGTCTTTAAGATGACCCCCTCCGGGAGCATAACCGTGCTTCACCAGTTCGGAGCATCAGGCGACGCCAGCGATCCGCAAGCCGGCTTGACCTACGCTCGCGGTACCTTTTACGGCACGACGGCGGAAGGCGGCATCAACGGCCTGGGAGCCGTCTTCGCGATCGAGGCATCCGGAGCGGAAAGCGTACTCCACAGCTTCACCGAAGCCGACGGTGAACAACCGAAGGACGTCGTTGTGGATGTCAACGGCACGCTTTACGGCACCACCCAAGGCGGCGGCAATCCTTCGCAAGGGACGGTGTTTGCGGTGACTCCCTAACTATGGACGGCGCCGTTACGGTTTGGGGGAGCTACGGAGCGATGCTGACGGACTGACCCACAGGCTCTTGCGGTGCTGAGGGCAGCGTCTTGATCGGGTCGCCGCCGGCGGGATACTTCCAGTAGTCGAACGTTCCCGGGCAAAACGCGTTACCGCCGACCACGACCGTTCCTTGCATCTTGGTGTTCGGAGTATTTTTGGCGCCGACGATAAAGGGCTGGATGACGTCGGTGAGACCCGAGTCGCACGGATCGCTAAGGATCGTTTCACCTTGCGACGTCAGCGTCGCGCGGGATAGCGTCGCTTGATAGATACCGGTTTGGTAGGCGCCGCCAGCCTCTTGATCCGTCAGCGCGAGGTACTTGCCGTCCCACATTACCGAGCCCGGTGCGTAGATCGTCCCGTTGAACGAGAGCACAGCTAACGCGTCCTCCCCCAATGCAGCCTTTATCGACTGGTGCCCACCCCCAGTTGCGCATATTGAAACGACACCGTCGGTCTCGCCTTCTACAACGTAGGGGCCGTCGGAGTCGAAGCCGCCCGGCCACATCGTATAGCAGGCGGCCTCGTCATAGTTGCACAACGTCATCTTTCTCCTTGGATGTGGAATGCAGATAACGCCTGGACCACCTTGGTAGGGGTAGTTGACCCCGGACTGTTTGCGGCTGAAGGCGCAGCCCGTCATGGGTCCGTAGCCCTCAATACCGATGAAGTGCCCGGCGTGGCTGTAGATGTTTAATCCGGACTCGGTCGCTATATAGACGTTGCCCATTTTGTCGACGCACTGAGCCCCCGGGTCATCGAAGCCCGTGAGTTTCCCAACTTCCTCTCCGGAGTCATAGTTATACACGAACACATCGTCGGTAGCCGCATCCGACACATACAGCAGTTTTTTTATGTTTGGCGTATCTGGTGACATCCACGACTTGCCGCGATCGGCGTGGGTTCGGATGGCAGAGGTTTGTGGCATCGTGCCCGGTCCGCCGACGGACTGCGACGCGCCGCACCCTGCGAGCAATGCCGCCGCCACGCAGCTCCATAGTGCAAAGCGGCCCGAACGTGAAATGGTAATTGCGTCTCCTGAAGTCCGAACGGATTCGCGACCGGGGTAGTTCGGGGCAGTCCGCTCGAAGCCTCGGCTCAGCTGCGCGGCCCATTGCCTAAAGAGGCTTCCGAGCGCTCGCGCAGCACTGAGTCTGCCGTGAAACTCCAGATCGGCGTCATGGGATCCGCCGGCGGCGTAATTACCGACCAAGAGTGCGAGCTGGCGCGGCGCGTGGGCGCGTGCATCGCGCGCCGCGGAGCGTTGATCGTCACGGGTGCGTGTCCGGGGCTTCCTCATGCCGCGGTTCTCGGAGCCCACGCGGAGGGGGGCAAGAGTCTGGGCGTTTCGCCCGCGCACTCTCGGGAAGAGCACGTCGGGCTGTACGAGTCTCCGCTCAATCCCTATACAGCGATGGTCTTCACCGGATCGGGGCTGATGGGGCGCGAGGTTTATAACATCCACAGCTCCGATTTCGTGATCTTCGTCGGCGGCCGCACCGGAACGCTCGGCGAGTTTTGCATCGCCTACGACGAGGGTAAGCTCATCGGGGTCCTAAGGAACTCGGGCGGCTTGTCCGACAGCTACAGCGAGATTGCAGCGCTCTTTCGCAAACAAACCGGCGCGCTGATACTCGAGGACGCCGATCCGGAGCGCCTAATCGACCGCTGCGCGCAATGCTATGCGGCCGACGAGCGCCCCAGCGCCTTCGCCTTCGAAAGCCTGCCCCGTGACTGAGTTAACGTTTGTCGGCGCGGCCGGTACCGTAACCGGAAGCAAACATCTGGTCTCTATCGATGGTCATCATCTTTTCGTCGATTGCGGGCTCTACCAAGGCCCGCGCGACGTCGAAGCCCTCAATCTCGCGCCATTGCCCGTTCCCGCAGCGCAGATGGAAGCCGTCATCATCACGCACGGCCATCTCGATCACGTCGGATATCTTCCCAAACTCGTTGCGGACGGATATCGCGGGCCGATCTACTGCACGCCGGCGACGGCCGACGTCATGGAGATTGTGTTGGAGGATGCGGCGCATATTCAGAGCCACATGCACGACCGCGGATTCAACCACGAGCGCTCGCATAGCTTGGCGCCCTTCTTCACCACGCAGGACGTTAGCGCCGCGCTCCGCCTAGTGAAGACGGTTCCGATCGAGACCGACTTCAACGTCTGCGGAGCGGCCGTACGCTATCACTACGCCGGGCACATCGTCGGCGCAGCCTACGTCGACATGCGGATTGGCGGCCGGCGTACGATATTCTCGGGAGACCTAGGCCGGTACAATGCGGCCTTGCTCTTCGATCCGACGCCGCTCGAATCGGCCGACACCGTGGTCTGCGAAGCGACGTACGGCGATCGCGTGCATCCTCCCGATTCCCTTGCGGAGCTGCGCGCGACGCTGCTCGCGGGAATCGAACGCGGCGGCCCGATCGTGATGCCGACTTTTGCCGTCGAACGCTCGCAAGATATGCTCTTCGCAATTGGGCGCCTCCAAGATATGGACGCCCAGATCGCGCGGCTTCCGGTGCATCTCGACAGCCCGATGGCCATCAAGGTTGATGGCGTCTTTGCCAAGCATCGCGACGCATACCGCGAACTGCCCGAAACCCCCGGCGCGCCGTTCGGCTGCCGCAATCTCACGCTTCATGTTAGCAGCGACCAGTCAAAGCAGCTCAACGACCTTAACGCACCGGCGATCGTCATTGCCTCCAGCGGAATGGCAACCGGCGGTCGCATCCTCTACCATCTCTATCGAAATCTACAAAACCCAAAAGCGACGATCGTCTTTCCCGGTTATCAGGGGCAGGGAACGCTTGGGCGCGCCATCATCAACGGCACGAGCCCGGTTCGAATCTTCGGCGACGAGTTGACCGTTCGCGCCGCCATCGACCATCTCTCCGGGTTCAGCGCGCACGCCGGCCAGGACGAACTGCTGCGCTGGCTGCAAACCTTAGGCTCGACGATGCCGCACGTCTATATCGTGCACGCGGACCCGCCAAGCGCCCAAAGCTTCGCGACGATCCTGAAAGAACACGGATTCGCGGCAACCGTAGCGCAACGAGGCACGACCGTCACGCTTTAGCTGGTTACAGCTTTACGATCGTGTGGTTTCCGCGGTCTGGAATATGTTCGACACGCACGTCGGTTGCGAGTTGTTGCACGATAAAGAGGCCGCGCCCTAGTTCGCTGAGCACGTCGTCGGGAAGATGGCGTGCGGTCAAAGGAAACTCGGGGCCGGAGTCGATGACGTGGAGAATCCCGGCGCCGGAATCTAGGTCGAACGAGATCTCCACCGGGCCCGGCGCGTGACGAACGACGTTGCCGAGCAGTTCGCCAAAGACGAGCTCGGCCTTATAGACGAGCTCGTCGCCGGTTCCGATGCTGCGTAGAAACTCGACGAACTGCGTGCGCGCGTCGACCGCCGTGCGCGCGTCTTCGGAGGCAAACATCCAGGCGTGCATCATTCGCTGTCCGGTGGGATGAAGGACGGCCGCTCGGAGCGGAAGTGCGATTCCGGATAGCGCGACGCAATGGCGCCAAACGGGCGCGGCGCTTGCGTGAAATCGAAGCTGTCCAGGATGCTGGTCGCGCGCGTGTCGGTGAAACCCGCCGATGACGCTCCGACCGGCGGCAGGTTGAAAACCTGTTCGACGAACTTTAGGATGCTGCCGTACTCATACTGCGTATGTGAGACGTAGCCCGCCTTAGCGCCCGGCGCAATCCGCGCGTACGGTGAGATGATGATGCACCCGACGCGAATGCCCAAGCCGCGAAAATCGAGCTGAGGCGGCGGCACGTTATCGTACCAGCCGCCCCAATCGTCCCAGAGTACCACGATCGCCGTCGAGTCCCAATACGAGCTTTCTCCGATCGCGTTGACGATCGAAGCGACCCACGACGGGCCGTCGTTGTAGCCGCTGCCGGTGTGATCCGAGTCTTTCCAGTCCGGCGTCACCCAGGACACGCCCGCGAGGGTGCCGCCGGGAACGTCGTCGAGAATTCGCGTCTGCGGCGAGATTACGTTCTTCCAGTCCGGCCCATAACGAACCGCTCGAATCGCACTGAACTCAGACCACACTTTACCGCCGATGCGGTTCAGCGGCGCCGCGTAATACTTCCAGGAAACGCCGGCAGCGTCGAGCACGTCGGCGAGCGTCGCGAAGTGGTTGAAACAGGGGAACGGCCCGTTAAACCGCTCGACGCGATGCACGTCGAGGGTAAACGACCGCGTGCCCGGAGGTGCTTCGCATCCCCAGGTAATGCGATTGGGGGCATCGACTTCGGCAATCGGCCCCTCCTTGATGTCGGTATTTCCGGCGATCAAACTCAAATGCGCCGTAAAGCTTGGCCCGAACTCCGTCGGAAACATGTGATCCGCGAGCACGAACTGCTCCGCCATCGCCCAATACGGTGCCGATTCGGCGCGCGGCACGTAAGCATATGCATAATCGCGCGGGCCGCCGTAGAAATGCTCGTGGGCAAACCCGCTCATCTTTCCGTTGTTCCAGCCGTCGATCGAGTCGCGCCAGTTGTTCTCGATATTGCCCGGGTCTTCGAGCGGCGTGGCATGAAGGGCGATCTTTTTCTCGCCTTGGTAACCGAATCGCGGCGCCTCCGCGCCGGGGAAACCAGCGAACATATTGTCAAAGCTGCGATTCTCTTGGATGATGATGACAACGTGTTGAATGTACTTGCCTAACGGCACCGGAGCGGGCGGTGCGCCGGGGGTCGTGCTGCTCGTGCACCCCGGCCATGAAACCATCGATGCGAGCGCCGACATTGCGACGGCGAGTCGCCGAAAAGTCATCGGCGAAAATCTTTCACCGCCCCTTGGTCGCCATCCTGGCATCGTTGCCCATATTTCCGCCGGCAAAGAACGGAATAGCGCAGAGCTGTAGGAGTGTCGAAAAGATCACCAGAGTCAAGACCGATCGGTCGAGGAGCACGCCGCTGACAACGCTCCCCGCGAACCACGCGATGCCGAAGACAAGATCGTAGAGCCCAAAGGCCGTGGCTTTTTTGCGCGCGATAGCGGTCGAGACGAGCGCAAGCAAGAGCGCATCTTGAACCGCGATACCCACGCCCCAAAGCGCCGCCCCAATCACTGCGAGCGTCCCATGCCCGAGAAATGCAAGCGGCGTCGCCAGCGCCGTGGTCGCTAGTGCAAGCCCAATTACCGGCTTCCCCACGCGATCGAAGAGGCGCCCGAGCAGAGGCGCGGCAACCGCTCCAACCGCCATCGCGGCGGCGAACGAAATCGATATCGCGGGCACGCTCATTACGTGGTTGCGCTGGAAGTGAAACGCGATCAAGGCAAAATCCACGTAGCCGGCCGCGAAGAGCCCGCCACCGATCGCATAGCGCCGCAGTGCCGGCCAATCGCGCACGATGGAGGCTTCGCCCTCGTCGGCAGGCGGAATGACGGTTCGTCCTGCCGACGCGGCAAGGCCGAGAAACGCTAAGGTCGCCAATGCCGGCACGATCAGAATGCCAAACCCCATTGCGTAGCTGCCGCGCGCCACGGCAAAGGCGACGATGAGCGGGCCGGCGGTCGCGCCGATTTGATCGAGAGCCTCGTTGATGCCGAACGCGCGACCGCCGCCGACATGGCGCCCCGCTTCTGAGAGCGCCGCCGCGATGACCGGTTTTCGAATGCCGCGCCCGACGCGCTCGCCAATCAGAAGGCCCGCTGCGGCAGGCCAGCTTCCGGCGAAAGCCAGTGCCGGAACGCAGAGCATGTTGATCGCATAACCGACCCACGCGTTGATCCAATACCGTCCGGTGCGATCGGCGATCGCTCCGCTCACGGAGCGAATGAGGTAGCCTGCCAGCTCGCCACCGCCGGCGATGACGCCGACCGCCGCACCATTTGCGCCGAGATGGCCGAGAAAGGCGCCGGCTACACCGCGCGCGCCTTCATACGTCATATCCGCGAAGAGATTGACCACCCCCATGACGATGACAAAGCGCATGGCTATTTTTGACATCGGGCTGCGTTCCATGAGTGCGCGATTCGTTCGTTCACGCCAAAGGCCTTACCCTTGCAAAATTCGAATACGGCTCGGCCAAGATGCAACGCCTCGACGGATGCTATGTTTATTCCGCCAGCGATCTCAACGACTACCTCGAGTGTAAGCGGCTCACCGAGCTCGAGGCGCTGGTGGCGCGAAAGAAGCTTCTTCGCCCCGACCCGCAAGACAAACGCGCCGAGCTGATCCGCCGCAAGGGCGAAGAGCACGAGCAGCGGCACCTCGAGGCCTTGATCGAGCGCTATCCCGGTGAAGTGGTGCAGTTCGGTCGCGCGCAGCCGGGCGTGGAGCAGTATCGTCAAGCCGAGTTGGCGACGCTGGAAGCGATGCAGCGCGGAATGCGCGTCATTTACCAAGCGACCTTTTTCGACGGCCAGTTCATCGGGCACGCCGATTTCCTGAGGCGCGTCGAGAAGCCGTCGGGCCTAGGCGATTATGGATACGAAGTCGTCGACACGAAGCTCGCGCTGGCACCTAAAGCCTACTACTTAGTGCAGCTCTGCAACTACAGCGAACACTTACAGAGGCTCCAGGACTGCTTGCCGGAGTTTGGGCACGTCGTTTTCGGCAACGGCGAAGAGCAGCGCTTCCGCATGAACGATTACATGGCGTACTACCGCCATCTGAAAAGAGCGTTCTTGGACGGCGTTAACAATCCGGAGTTCGACCAAGCCGACGAGGCCGCGACCTATCCGTTTCGCTGCGGCCACTGCGAAATCTGTCCGTGGGACGATGCCTGCGCCAAACGACGCGTGGACGACGATCACTTGAGCTTAGTCGCGGGGATGCGGCGCGACCAGATCGCCAAGTTCGAAAGCGACGGCATCGAACGTGTCACGCACCTCGCAGGCGCCACCGACGGGCGGCGGCCGAACGCCATGAATCCCGACACTTTTATCAAGCTTCGGCGTCAAGCCTCGCTGCAAGTCCGGGGACGTGATAGCGCCGAGCCGATCTACGAGCTGCTCGCGCACGAACCGCCGCTCGGTTTCGCGTCGCTTCCGCAGCCGTCGCCGGGTGACGTCTTCTTCGATATCGAGGGCGACCCGCTCTACGAGCCCGGCCGCAGCCTCGAGTATCTCTTTGGCTGCTGGATGCCCGGCGACGACCCGCCGTTTCGCGCCTTTTGGGGGCTCGATCGCGCCGGGGAGCGACGCGCGTTCGAGGAGTTCGTCGATTTCATAATGGAGCGGCGCAAGCGTTATCCGGGATTGCACGTCTATCATTATGCAAACTATGAGAAATCTGCGCTGCGGCGGCTTGCGCAAGCGCATTGCACGCGCGAAGCGGAGATCGACGTGCTGTTACGCGGGGAAGTGCTGGTCGATCTCTTCGCGGTCGTCCGCCAGGCGCTCGCGATCTCTGAAGACGGCTACGGACTCAAGAAGGTCGAGCGCCTCTACAAACTCGAGCGCGAGACCGACGTCCGCAAGGGCGACGAATCCATCGTGATGTTCGAACTCTGGCTGCTCGGAAGAGATCGGCGCATTCTGGACGACATCGAGAACTACAATCGGGACGACTGCCGTTCGACGCACCGGCTGCGCGACTGGCTGCTCGACCGGCGCCTCGAAGCGATCGAGAAGCACGGCGTCGATCTGCCGCTGCGCCCCGTGAAAGCTCCGGACGAGCCTTGCCACGCCGAGTTTACGGCGGCGTGCAAGAAATGCGTGACGCGCCAAAAGGAGGAACGCGAGGAGGCCCGGCGCAGCGATCTGGAGCGAACGCTGCTCGGCAGCATTCCGGCACCGCAATCGGAAGACGAGTATCGCTCGATGAATCCGCAGGGGAGAATGCGGTATCTCATGGCGGCGCTTTTAGCCTATCACCGCCGCGAAGAGAAGCCGGAGTGGTGGGCATTTTTCGACCGGTGCGAAAACCTGGACGGGCTGCGCGAGTTCGATAAGGAGTCCATCGGCGGCCTCGCCCTGCGCGAAGACATTCCGCCGCAGGAGATCAATCGAAGCATCATTTACACGTACGAGTTTCCGGAGCAGCAGCACAAGTTGGCAGCGGGTAGCGACGTCTATAACCCGCGCACCCGCAAGCAGGCCGGAACGATCCTTTCGCTCGACCACGAGACGAGATTGCTCGGGCTCAAGACGACCGCACCGATCGAGGCCGTGCGCGCCATCGCCGAGTTAATCCCGCGCCCCCCGTGGCCCGCGAACGTGCAGCGCGACGCGCTGGCGCGAATCGCACGGTCGTTTTTGGACGGGAATCTGTCGAGCGAATACGCGGCAACCCACGATTTGCTGGCGAACCGAGACCCTCGGGTCGTTGGTGCCCGCACCTTGCAACCCCCAGTCGTCGACGCCAAAAGCCTCTCCGGGACGGTGGCGGCGCTCGACAACAGCTACCTCTTCATCCAGGGGCCGCCCGGTAGCGGGAAGAGCACGTACGGATCGCAAGTGATCTGCGATCTTCTGCAATGCGGGCAGCGGGTTGCAGTCACCAGCAACAGTCATAAGGCGATTCACAACTTGCTGCGCAAGGTCGAAGAATGCATGGCGGGACGCGGCGGGAGCTTCCACGGCCGTTACAAGCACACGAAACAAAACCCGGAGTCGCAGTACCGCAATTCGACATTTATCCAGTCGTACGAGTCCAACGATGACTTCTATGGCGACGATTACGTGCTCGCCGGCGGTACCGGATGGCTCTTCGCACGCGAAGAGCTTGCCGGAAAGTTCGACTACCTCTTCATCGACGAAGCCGGACAAATGGCGCTCGCCGACGCCCTCGCCCTCTCCACATGCGCCAGGAACGTCGTGCTGCTAGGCGATCCGGCGCAGCTCGCGCAGGTGGGCCAGGGGCAACAGCCGCTTCACGCCGGCGATTCGGTTCTGGAGCACCTGCTGGGCGAGGAGCAAACCGTTCCGCCGCATCGCGGGATCTTTCTGGACGTTTCGTATCGCATGCAGCCGGCCATCTGTACCTTCATCTCCGAGGCGATGTACGAGCGACGGCTACGCGCGGCGGACTCGACGCAAGAACATCGCGTTATCGCGGGGGCCAAAGAGCTTGCGGGCCTGTACCGCGTCGAGGTCGAGCATGCCGGCAACAGCTCGCACTCCGAAGAAGAGGCCGACGAGATCGTCGCACAGGTCGCGCGCTTGCGCGGGCGAGGCATGCTGGTCGATTCAAAGCCGCCCGAGCGCGCCGGCGTCGCGCGCCCCTTGACCGATCGCGACATCATCGTCGTCACCCCGTACAACGCGCAGCGCCGCTTAATTCAGCACAAACTTCGCTCCGCCGGCTTCGACGTTGAAGCGAGCACCGGCATCGAGGTCGGCACGGTCGACAAGTTTCAAGGCCAAGAGGCCGCAATCGTCTTCTATTCGATGGCAACGTCGAGCGGCGACGAGGTGCCGCGCACGATGGAGTTTCTCTTCGAGCGTAATCGTTTTAACGTGGCGATCTCTCGGGCGCGTGCGGTCAGCGTGCTGGTTTGCAGTCCGCGATTGCTCGACATCGCGTGCCGGTCGCCCGAAGAGATGGCGCTTGCAAATCTTCTCTGCGCGTTCGTCGAGTGTGCGAAGCCCTTACAGGGCGAAGGCGACGATCGTTCCGCGGCTGCTGCGGTTGAGCTCGAGGCGCCGCGTGGTCGCACGTAGGATCGCCAAGCCACGGCCGCGTTCGGGCGACGGGCGATCCTCGCGCCAGGTGCCGAGGTCTTGCACTTCTCCGAAAATCTTGCCCTCGCTCGTGGACAGGCGAAGAACGAAATCGCCAGCCGCACCGCGATAGGCGTGCTCGACGGCGTTGGCGACCGCTTCGCCGACGGCCAAGACGAGATCGAAGGTACGCTCGGGCCCCAGTTGGGCGACGCGCGCGTACCGCGAAACGAAGCGTCGCGCGATCGTCGCCGACAACGGATTAGCCGGCAGTCTGAGTTCGACGGCGCTGGGCCGGGCCGGAAGAATCGTGGCGGAGAGCACGGCGATGTCGTCGAGCTGGCGATTATTGAGCACGTGGCGCAGCAGCCTACCCGCGCCGTCCGAGCTAGTCTCATGGACGCGCTCGCTCAGCGCCTCGAGAAGGCGGCCGGATTCGCGTTCGATGTTTCGGTCGAACTCGATCAAGCCGTCGGTGTAGAGCAGCAGCGTCGCGTACGGATCCAGCTTGATTTCGTGCGCCGGGAATATGGGATCAAACTCGACGCCCATCGGAATGCCGCCACCCTCGATATAACGCGCGACGCCGGAGAGCGGAGCAACTGCCGGTGGCGGATGGCCCGCGCAGGAGTAACGGAAGGTCGAGCGCTCGATGTCGAGGATCCCGTGGATTGCAGTGATCAGGGGATGCTCGTCATTGAGCATCAGCGCGGTGTTGGCGCGGCGCAGCGTTCGCGCCGGCGATAGACCTTCCAACGCGCTGAGGCGCAGCG
>PMTY01000177.1 GCA_003167155.1 Candidatus Cybelea tumulisoli | reverse complement strand
TGCGAATCATGGCGGGTCTCATTCCGCCGAGTTCGGGAGAGGTACTTAGCGGCGGCGAGCCGGTCACGGGCGCGAACCCCGACGTCGCGATGGTCTTCCAGACGTTCGCGCTTCTACCGTGGCTGACGGTTCTCGAGAATGTCGAGCTTGGACTCGAAGCGCGCGGAATCCGCCGCACGAATCGCGTGCGACGCGCGCTAAACGCGGTCGACCTCGTCGGGCTCGACGGTTTCGAGGGAGCCTATCCCAGAGAACTCTCCGGCGGCATGAAGCAGCGAGTCGGGTGTGCGCGTGCCTTTGCTATCGAACCAAAGGTACTCTTCATGGACGAGCCGTTCAGTGCGCTCGACGTGCTGACGGCCGAGAACCTGCGCACCGAGATCGACGAGCTGTGGAACGCCGGAAGCTTCCCATCAAAGAGCATCCTGCTGGTCACACACAACATCGAGGAGGCGGTATCGCTGGCAGATCGCGTAATCGTTCTGGGTTCGAATCCCGGGCATCTGCGAGGCGAAGTGAAGATCGAACTTTCCCGTCCGCATAACCGTTCCGATGCGCGCTTTGCAGAGCTCGTCGACCGTCTCTATACCATCATGACGAATCCCGACGTCACGATTGCTGCGATTGGCTCGACGCCGGCAGCGCTGGGTGCCGCTCCTCACAAGTCGCCCTTTTCGCAGCCATTGCCGCACGTGCGCCCGGGCGGGATCAGCGGAATGCTCCAGCTGTTAGCCGAGCACGCTGCGCAGACCGAAGACATCGCCCGTCTCTCGGAACGCTTGTCCGTCACTGCCGACGACCTCCTCGCCCTGCTCGAAGCCGCCGCTTTGCTCAACTTTGCGGAAATCACCGACGGTGACGTCACGCTGACGACGACGGGGCGCGCCTTCGCTGCGTCGACCATCCAAAGCGGCAAGGAGATATTTCGCAAGCAGTTACTGGAGTGCGTGCGCCTCTTCGACGCAATTGTGCGTACACTCGAAGGGAAGAAGGACGGAACGATGCGGGTCGACTTTTTTCTCGACTTCTGGGATGAATATTTCCCCGCAGCAGAAGCACAGCGGCAGTTCGAAACCGCGGTCGACTGGGGACGGTTTGCCGAACTATTCGAGTACGACTCGCTGGAGGGCGTCCTCCACCTCCACGGCGCTCAACCGGCGGCGTTGTGAAAAACCTTGGGGTTGCGTGGCGCCCAGCGCTCCTGGGGATCTGCGCTCTTGCTGCGCTTGCCCAGGCCGCCGATGTGGTCGATGCGACCGGAGTGGGCGGCGCTCCACCGTGGCAGGGTTGGTGGGGAGCAGCTACCGGCGCATCTTCGAGACCCTTTAATCTCACGGTTACCTCTGTCGACCGGGGCGGCCCGGCTGCTCGCGCCGGCCTTCATCGAGGCGATCTCATCGACATTCGAGCGAACACCCTGATCGAGCGTTATTCCCTTTTTGACGTGCCGCTCAATGGACGACCGCTCAGCCTTTCGGTGCACCAGGCTTCGCTCCAAAAAAAGCTTACGGTCATTCCGCGCGCGCCAATACTTACGTGGAACTTCTGGCTCTTCACATTCGCGGCTTTCTGGCTTCTGCTGTTTGCCGCGCTGATTGCATGGCGTGGCGCCGATTTACCCCAGATGCGCCTGCTATCGCTGTGGATCGCGGCCTTTGTTCTTACAGGCGCCTTGATCGGTTTCGCGGCGCCCTGGGCGTGGGTGTACGTACTCTTGAACATCTCGGAAAGCGTAATTGGGTCGTTGTCGGTGGCGTTGCTGGCGGCGTTCGCGAGCGGCTTTGCCCAGCCGTTCTCGCGGCTTCGCCGTATCACAGAATGGCTATGTTACACGTTTCTCGCGATCTATATCGTGATCTCTCTAGTTGGGACTGCCGGGGTTATCACGCTGCGGTTCGATCCGCTTCCATTCGTTGCGGGGAACGCGGGGCTAGTTTCGATCGCGGCCGCCGTCCTCATGGCAGTGATCTGTGGCCTCTTGGCGATCGGCGCATCCCGCGGCGTCGAGCGTCAGCGAGCAGTATGGACGCTCGTACCTCTTGCAGCCTTTTTTTGCTTTTTCATCGTAGGTTTGATTGCAACCTCATCGTCGTCATCCTATGCCGTTACGATTGTCGTTAGTCTTGTGAGCACTCTGGTTTTACTCACCGCACCGGTTGCGTTGACGTACGCGGCGCTAAGTCGCCGGCTCATCGACGTCGGCTTTTTCTTGAACCGCGCGGCCGTCTTCACGATCGTTTCGGCGATTGTGATCGGCGCATTCGTTCTGGCCGAATGGGCTGCCGGTGCCTGGCTCGTCAGCGGCACCCACGCCCACACCGCCAGTGCCTTCGTCGGCACGGTCGTGGCGCTTTGTCTTGGCATCTCGCTGCGATACATCCATGGGTACGTCGAGCGATTCGTCGATCGCGTCTTTTTCCGCAAGCGGCACGAGGATGAGTCGGCGTTACGCCGCTTCGCGCACGAGGCGTCCTATATTTCCGACCGGTCCACGCTGCTGGATCGGGCCGTGCGGACGGTCAAGCGGCACACGAGCGCGCACGCGGCGATCCTGGTTCGCGACGGCACGGCAGCTTACGCTTTTGCCACCGACGGCGAGCGGGCCGAGGTCAGCGAAAACGATCCGAGCATCGTTGCGCTTCGAGCGTGGAACAAGCCGATCGACCTGCACGCGTTTGCGGACTCGCAGATACGCGGCGAGTTTGCTTTCCCCATGACCTCACGCGGCAATCTTCTCGGCGCGCTCATCTGCGGAACTAAGCGCGACGGAGAATCGTACGCTCCCGATGAATCGGAGGCATTGCAGGCTGTCGCGCACGGCGTTGGGACGGCCCTAGATATCCTGTCGAGCCAGAGCGATGGTGTCGTAGAGTCGATAAGAGAGACGAAAGCGCTGATGCTGAACGAGCTTCAGAAGCTTCCGCAAGCAATCGTGAGCGCGCTGCGCGAGAACGACAAGAAGGACGGCTAGCTCGCGGCCCGTCATGGCAATCGTAGTGTTCTTGCGCGGTGCGAACGTTGGCGGACATCGACGGTTCCGGCCAACGCTGGTGGCCAAGGAGTTACAGCGTTTCGACGTCGTCAACGTCGGAGCCACGGGCTTGTTCGTCGTTCGCAACCCTGGCTCCGGCCAAACGTTTCGCTCGGAGCTCGTCGGCCGTTTGCCGTTCGAAACGCAAGTGGTTTTGTGCGAGGGTGCGGACGTGCTCGCTCTCGAGAGCCGCTCGCCGTTCAAGGGACTCGCGCAGGATCGGGATCACGTTCGCTTCGTGAGTATCCTTACGGAACGGGTGCCCGGACGGCTGCCTGCGATGCCGTTCGGAATCCCCTCGAACGACGATTGGTACGTGCGTATCGTAGGGCGGAAAAAGCAGTTCGTGTTCGGCGTCTACCGGCGCCATATAAAGACGATCTCGTATCTCGGCCAGATCGACAAAGCCCTGGGTGTGCCGGTTACGACGCGAAACTGGAATACGATCGACGCGGTTCTGGAGATTCTGAAGGCTTCGAGGAGCTACGAGCTCGAGCGTACAAGGTCGCACCGCGATAACGGATAAAGAGCTATATTACACAATGCGTCAGATGCTTGCGCGAGCGCTCCTGATAATCGTAACGCTGATCGTGGTCGTGATCTATTACGTGCCGATCGGGCACGTCGATTTCGCGGAGAGTTGGGGCGAAGGCACGTTCGGGATCGCGCTTCCGGCGCAGCGATTAACTGTTTCGGCCGTTGAGCCCGGTTCGGCCGCAGATCGCGCGGGAGTGCGCGCCGGGGACCGTCTGGTCGCGCACGGCAACTACGAACTTCCGACGCGCGTGCGGTCGCCGTATCCGGGCGAGCGTGAAACGCTCACATTCGAGCGCGGGGGCGCCGCGCGCACCGTAACCTTGACGGCAGTACCCGATCGGAGCTTCGGCATCGTGGGCCGAATCGGAGGCGTGCTCGCATATCTGCCGCCTACAATCTTTCTCGTCGTGGCGTTCTTGCTCGTCTTTTTGCGGCCGTCGATCATGTCGTGGGCGTTCTACCTTTTTGCCGTCGGCTACTTTGGTACGGGCCCTGCGTTCATGTATTGGTCGCACGTGTTGCCGGCGGCAGCGTTCATGGCGCTCGGCTTCGTATTGAGCACGGTCTTCGGACCGTGGAGCGTCCTGCCGCTGCTGCCATTCGTGCTGCGCTTTCCCAACGGTGACGTGCTCGGGTGGCGTCGCCGCATCGATCCTTTCGTGTGGGTCTTTCTCGGCCTGTCGTACGCGGTCTATGTCGTCGAATGGCGAATGTTTTTCGTCAGCTACTCGGTTCCGCGTTGGGATGTCGTCCCGAGCGCCATTATCCCGCTCGGCGCCTTTCTCCTCGCCGGATTGATCGTTGCAAAGAACGTCGCGATGGCAACGCCGAGCGACCGGCAGCGCTGGGGTTTTCTGGCAATCGGGACGATCGCATCCTTCGTCGCCTATGCGATCTACTTCGTCCCAGGCGTACCGTTTGTCGTCGGGCAGGTCGTCGGCTTTGCCGTCGTCCTCATGCCGATCTGTATTGCATATGCCGTCTTTAGGCTGCGCGTGCTCGACGTAAATTTCGTGCTCAACCGGGCCCTCGTGTACGGCGTCCTGTCTCTCGGCGTCGTAACCATGGTCTCGATTTTGGATTGGGTGTTTTCGCGCGCGGTCGCGGTAGGACGCCTAGCCATCGGTTTCGAGCTGCTGAGCGCGATCGGTATCGGTTTTCTGTTGGATCGCATCAACCGCAGCGTCGAGAGTTTCGTCGAATCCGTCTTCTTTCGACGACGGCGGCTCGCCGAGAGATACCTACGGCGCGCAGCGTCGGCGCTTCCGTATGCAACCGACGAAGCTGCAATAGCGGATGGCCTGGTGCAGGTACCGGTCGACGCGATCGATCTTGCGGCCGCCGCGCTTTACCGGCGATCCGCTGGAGGAAGCCGCTTCGAAGGCGTTGCGACCGCCAGTCAAACCACGGTGGCCCCCGCAGGATTCGATGGGAACCATCTGCTCGTGCGAATGCTGCTCGCCGACGAAAAGGTGGTCTGGCTCGATGATCTGCGCGCGCAACTCGATACCGAAAATGCGGCGATCTATACCCTGGCGATGCCCGTGACCGTTCGCCACGAACTCGTCTCCTTTACGCTTTATGGAGCGCACGCGAACGGCGCGCAGCTCGACCCCGACGAAGTGGCCTTGCTGGAAGAACTTGCGCTTGAAGCCGCGCGAGCGTACGATCACGTCGAGGCGGTACGCGTGCGCGAGCGGTACGCGCAGTTTGCGGCGCTACCTCTGGGTTAACTTTTACGTCGCTTGCGTTGCTTCTTGCTCGAGCGCGACGGCGATGTAGTCCCGATCGCCCAGACCGCGTTCGATGGTTTTTTCGAACTCCACGAGCACGCAATCCATGACGTCGCCGCCGGCGCTTACGCTCTGGCGCGCGTCTCGGGCGAGGCGGAGATCCTTGAGCAGGGCGCTCGCGGAGAAGCGCGGCTCCGTATCGCGATCGACGAGTTGCTGGCGCTTTGCGGCGGCGCGCTCGAATGCATGGACTATCGTGTCGATGGCGAGCGTGCGGTCGACGCCGGCACCGTCCGTCATGCGCAACAACTCGCCGACGGAATCGGCGATCACTCCCAACACCGAGTTGCTCGCAAGTTTCAGAAAACCGCTCGCCAACGGCGATCCCGAAAACGTCACAGTCGAACCCATCGCGGCCAAGAGGTCACGTGCATGTTCCAATGCGGCGGTCGAGCCGCCGGGAAAGATCGTGAGGCTGCCGTTTCGCGCGCTATCGACGCTGCCGACCACCGGGCACGCGAGAAAATCCACGCCGCGTTCCCCCGCAGCCAGCGCCAGCGTTTGATACATCTGCGGCGAGAGCGTCGAGGACTCGACGATCAACTGACCTTCTCGCGCCGACGGAATGATCCGGCCGAGCGTGATCTCGCGTGCAACCGCATCGTCCCAGAGCATCGCGACGACCGCATCTGCGCCGCCGACTAAGGCTTCGGGAGTTTCGCAGGCGACGGCGCCGTCGGTGACCAGCTCGTCGACGGCGGCCTGCGTGCGGTTCCACGTCGAGACGCGGTAGCCGCGATCGAGCAAGTTCCGCGCAATCGCGCTTCCCATTTTGCCTAACCCGGCGATTCCGACGTTCTTCATGCGCGAGCTATCCTTTCGTGTTACGGGACTTGAACTTGCACCGGAGCGGCAGCCGTTGCGCTGGATCCGGCGCGGAGAATCACAAGGTAGCGCCGCGTGGCGCCCTCTTGCATGCGGACGACTTGGCGAATCGGACCGATCGCGTTGACGACGGCGCTGCCGGCGGGATTCGTCGTGAACCGCGTCAGTGGCTCGATGACGCCCGTTCCGTCCGGTCGCGTCGCCAACGCCAGGACGTACGTCTGCTTTGGTGCTAGGCCCGTTGCGGCGGCTTCGAGCACTTGCACGAGGCCTTGATCGAAGAGCGTTACGCTGGTCGCCGGTTTCGATTTCCCGCGCGTAGACGGAGACGCGAGCGCGAGATGGACGGCTTGACCGGCGATGCCGAGCGGGTGCAAGTTCGCCGTACCCGATCCTTGCGGCACGGCGCCGGGAACGTAGACCAGCGCCTGCGGCGCTTGGCCGATCGGTGTAGTCGCGATGACGCGATTCGAGAGCGTGTCGATGGCGGCAAGCCGGTCGTCGTTTTCTAACCCGACGTAGACGCGCGTCCCGTCGCCCGAAGGCCAGATCCCGTGCGGCAGGTTGCCGACCCGGATGGTGGCGACGTGCGCAAAATCGCTCGTGCGAAAGACCTTTACTTCGTTGAGGCCACCGACCGTGACGTATGCGAACGCGCCTTTAGCGTTGTGCACGATGTTGACGTGGTTGGTAATCGGTCCGGTATCGATCGTCTTGAGGAGTGCGAACGGCGGCCGCCCGTCGAAGACTTGCGTTCGGCCCGTGTCCTTGAGTGTAAACCAGACCTGCGAACCGTCGGGTGTGGCCGCGATGTTTGGACAGAACGGGCTCGCCTGCGGAACGTTTCCGACGATTGCGTGTGACGCGACGTCGATGACGACCGTCTCCGGCGTGTACGAAGAGCAGACGTATCCATACTTTCCGTCGGGCGAAAAGATCGTCATCCCCGGTCCGTTCGGCACCGTAATCCGGAGTTTTTCGCCGAACGTTTTCGCGTCGAGAACGTCGACGTAATTCTCGCCGCGAACGGTCACCCAGACTTCGGAGCCGTCCGGAGTGAAGAACGCCTCGTGCGGCGAACGCCCGACGTACGCGACGCCCTTGACGGCGTTGCTCTGCGTGTCGATGAACGAAACTGAGTTGGATCCGACGGAGACGACCGCAAGCGTCTTGCGATCGGGCGAGAAGCCCATACCGTGGACGAGCAACTGCCCCGCGTAGAGCGGGCTTAAGCTCGCCGGGCTTGGATCGCCGAGCCGTATAACGCCCAGCAGCTTGTTATCGACGGGATCCATAACTGAAACGGTGTTCGAATACTGCTCTGCGGCATAGACTCGGTCTTGATGACTTACGGGAACGTCGGGCGCTCCCGCGGCGAACGGCGCCTGGCCCGCGTAGGACGGGGCCGTGGCTGCGAAAATCGTGACGGCCGGAACGGCGATGAGCGCGAGGATGAAGCGCATCGAGGTTTACTCCTTAGGCAGCGGCTGGTCGAGCGCAAGGCGCATCGCCGCGATCTCCTGCTGTTGCGTGACGATGATCTCTTGGGCGATCCGGCGCAGCTTGACGTTGCGTCCGTAGAGCAGCTCGGCTCGCGCCATGTCGATCGCGCCTTGGTGATGGGGAACCATCCATGACACGAAGTCTCTATCCGCGTCGCCCGTCGGGGCGCTCTCCATGCCGGCCATCATTGCCGACATCGCGCCCTTGACGCGATCGACGAACGGCTCGTCGGCTAACGTAGCCGCACCGATCCCGCTGGTCGATAGCAGGACGAGAATCGTCAAAACGGTTCGCATTTGCTTCCTTATGCTTCTTCGCGCTCGCGCCGGCGCGTCGGATGAACGCCAAGCTGTTGCCATGACGTTTCCGAAAGGTCCACGCCGTAATAGTTCGCGGCCTTTTCGATGTTGGCGAAGGCGAGCGCGCGTTCTTCATCCGAGACGCCGATGACTCGATCGAAGCGAGCGACGGCATTTCGCACGTGCTGCGCGTCGGTCAACGGCTCTTTGCGCTCGTTGGGGAAAGCGAAGACGCTGTCGGGCAGATCGCTCTTCATCGTAAGATCGCCGTGCTTTTCATGCGGTTCCCAAGTGGCTTCCATTTCTCGTTAGCTCCTTTCAAGCGTAGATTGGCCGGTGATTTCTTCGGATAGCTGGGTGCGGCGCTCTTTGATCTCATTGAACGAGGCGTCCATGGAGCCTCCTCTCGTACTCGTCACCTGGCGCCAACGAAATACATGCCGAGCTTCGGGCCGATGGCTGCTCTGCAACTCGAGCGATCGTGGGCATGCATCATACTGCCCGGCAGTTAGCACTCGCAACACCCGGCCGCATGCTTGGATTCTCAATACGAGGGCAGGCTTGCATCACCCCAGGACGGGCCAGGTTCTTGGCTTGGTCGCTTAGCGCCACATTGGCTAGCGTGTGCGGGTTTTGACCGGCATGTTTGGGAATTGAACGGTGACGCTATCGTCACAGTGAGCTTCGAACTAAGGAGTACCACCAATGGATCGACGTACGTTTTCGATGAGCCTTGCCGCCGGAGTCGCCGGCTCGTTGCTCGGCGCTTCCAACCAGGCTCAAGCCGCCGTAAGCGCTCGACGGATTGTGTTTCTTCACGGCCTTTTCGCCGACGGATCGTGCTGGTCTGAGGTGATCGCCCGCTTACAGCCCCTGGGCTTTGGTATTACATCGGTGCAAAACCCGCTGCGGTCGTTCGAGGACGATGTCGCCACGGCACGCCGGGCACTGAGGGCACAAGACGGACCAACCGTCCTTGTTGCTCATTCCTACTCCGGGATGATCGCTTGCCAAATCGGAACCGATCCGAACGTCTCCGCACTCGTATTCATAGCCGCACGCGCACCGGACGCAAATGAAGATTATGCCGCGCTCGCTGCAAAGTATCCGAGCCCTCCGGCAAGTGCCGGCGTCGTTACATCGGACGGCTTTTCACAGCTGACCGAACGCGCGTTCCTCGCCGATTTCGCCAACGGGGTCGAGCCGGCCGAAGCGCGTGAGCTGTACGCGGTTCAACAGCCGTATGCCGCGACACTCACAAAGACTGCGAAGACCACGGTCGCAGCCTGGCGTTCCAAACCATCGTGGTACGCCGTCTCGAAGCAGGATCGGACGATCGATCCGGACTTGGAACGCTTTATGGCGGCACGCATGAAGGCGACGACGATCGAGGTCGACGCCGGTCACCTGTCTCTGGTAAGCCATGCGCCGGAAGTCGCGACGCTGATTTTGCAAGCCGCCGGACGTAGTTAGTTTGGAGCGCTTGCGGTTAGGGATAATACTCGGCCGTCGGCGCTACCGACGAGAACTTCCGATGCGATGTTAAAAAATAGCCCGGTCGCAACGACACCGAGGATTTCACGCAGCGTCGCGTCGAGGCGCGGTGGATCGTCGATTCGCCCAAAATGGCAATCGAAGATCCAGTTTCCGTTGTCGGTAACGAACGGCTGACCTTCGATTTCGCGCCGGACGATTGGAAGGTCGCCAGAGCGGCGCCGGATCTCTCTCCTGACGTACGCCATCGCGTACGGTACGATCTCGACGGGCAGCGGAAAGGTGCCGAGTGCCTCGACTAGCTTCGACTTGGTAACGACGACGACGTATCGCTTGGCGCAGAGCGCAACGGCCTTTTCGCGGAAGAGCGCACCCCCGCCGCCCTTCGTCAACGACCAATCCGGCGCGACTTCATCGGCACCATCGATCGCGACCGCGATCGGCTCCGCTAAGAGCTCGACCAACGGTATATGGAGCCGGCGGCAGAGCTCTTGCGTTTCGCTCGACGTCGCAACGGCGCAAATTCGCTCGCCGGCGGCAATCCGCTGGCCGACGCGTTCGATGGCCCAGTAGGCCGTTGAGCCGGTGCCGAGCCCGATGCACGTTCCGTCGACGACGTGCTCGTCGACCGCCGCATATCCGGCAGCGCGCTTTGCCGGATCGCTGTTTTCGAACCTTTGCATCCTTGAGTCCTCATTCGAGCGTTTTATCACAGTAGTGTAGCATAGCTGCCGTTCGCACCTCGAGCGTAAGGAGGCACAACCTTGCAGACTGGAATGCCAACCATCGGTGGCGTCACGCTGGCCTTTTTTACCGGTCTGGCTGTTGGCGTCGTTTTCAGCCTGGTAAAGCTCCCTTCGCCGGTGCCGCCTTTCCTAGGACTCATTGGTCTCATCGGAATGTTTCTCGGGCAACGGCTGCTGCCGCTACTCGCGCATCTCTTCGCGCGCCCATAGCATCGAAGCTCCTATCGAGCGGCGTATGCCAAATATTGGTGCACGAACCCAACTGCCATGCTGCCTTCACCTACTGCGGCGGCGACACGTTTCACCGAACGCTAAGCACGTTGCCGCGAGCGTCCCGATCGATTGCCTGCCCTTGGGCTGCACGCTTGCGGGCTCCCGATCCGTGGGGGTTACCAATTCTCGCAATCCAGCATCACACGGGCCCTATGGTGGTAAAATAGCTCCCTCCCTCGTGGTCGTCAGGGAGAATACAGTGAGTGCACAACCCTCGATGGCCCCAAATGAAGGTCCGGCCCTCGAGGGATCCTACGTCACAACTTAACCGAGGAGTTCAAGTTATGAGTACTTTCACAACCAATGACGGCACGCTGATCTATTACAAGGACTGGGGAACCGGTCAGCCGGTCGTCTTCAGCCACGGCTGGCCGCTCAGCGCGGACGCCTTTGAAGACCAGATGTTCTTTCTGTCGCAGCACGGATACCGTTGCGTCGCCCACGACCGTCGCGGCCACGGCCGTTCCGGCCAACCGTGGGAGGGCAACGACATGGACACGTATGCCGACGACCTTGCGGAACTGGTACAAAAACTGGATCTCAAGGATGCGGTCCACGTAGGGCACTCGACCGGAGGCGGCGAGGTCGTTCGCTATATCTTCCGTCACGGTGCGAGTCGCGTTGCTAAGGCCGTCCTCATCGCTTCGGTCCCGCCGATCATGCTCAAGACGCCGGCCAACCCGGGCGGTTTACCGATGTCGGTATTCGATCAACTTCGGGCCGGGGTGCACGCCGACCGGTCGCAGTTCTTCAAGGATCTCAGCGCGCCGTTCTACGGGGCTAACCGGCCGGGTTCCAAGGTCTCGCAGGGGCTTTGCGACTCGTTCTGGATGCAAGGCATGCTGGCCGGATACCCGGCGGCGTACGAGTGCATCAAGGCTTTTTCCGAGACCGACTTCACCGAGGATCTGAAGAAGATGGATGTCCCAACGCTGATCATCCAGGGCGATGACGACCAGATCGTTCCGTTCGCGGACGCCGCGCTCTTGCAGGCGAAACTGATCAAAGGCGCGGAGCTGAAGGTCTACAAGGGAGCGCCGCACGGTCTCTGCTCGACGCTCAAGGATGAGGTCAATGCAGACCTGCTCGAGTTCATCGCGGCCCCGGTACGCGCAGTAGTTTAAACGCTGCAAGTTAAACGCGTCTCCGGCTTGCCGGAGACGCGTTTACGCTCGCTTCGATGAGCCATCATAAAGCTGCCGCTTGCGGTCGGTACGTACCGAAGCTCCAGATGTGACCTTCGGGATCACGCACGCCGAATTCGTGCGAGCCGTAGTCGGTGTCGGTAAGCTCGCGGACAATCTCCGCGCTCGCGGCTTTCGCTCGCGCATACGCGGCGTCGATCGCGGCGTCGCTACCGAGCGCGATATAGATTCCGCCGGTAATGCCGCCTAGGCTCTTGGGGCTCTTGACGCAGGCGTCGTCTTTGACGCTCCCTAGCATAATGAGATTTCCCGCTAACGCGAGCTCCGCGTGCTCGATGGTTTCGCCTTCGCCCGGCGCAGACTTCGTGTTCTTCGAATCCCAGCACCGATTTGAGCCAAGCTATACCAACTCTGGCGTCGTTATAGCGGACGCATGGATAGATGCTGGCCGCCACGAAGGTCGCCTTGAGTCCGGGTTTCATCTTGCCGGCTACTTTGCGAGCGCGGCCTGTACCGCCGCAACACTGGCTTTCAGGTGATCCTGAACTTGAGCGCCCTTCGAATCGAGCGCGCTCTTCGCCGCAGCGGTGGCTTCGTCGAGTTTACCCAACGTCTTGTGCAGATTGGCCGCGCCGTTCGTGTGGTCGACTTGGAGCTTTGCTTGCAACTCTGCCTTTGCAGCCTGCGCGTGTGAGAGCGCGGCCGTAATGTGAGCCTTGGCTTCCTCGTCGCGGGCCGCGGCCGCAGCCTTGAGCTGATCGTTCAGCGCCTTGAGATGATCTTTTGCGCTTGTAGTTTGCATGAGGGATCCTTTCGATTTAAGCGTTCTTGAGCTTGAGTGCGATAGAGGACCACGTGAAGCCGGCGAAGATCAAGTTGATGCCGACCGCGAGGCCGATGAACCAGAAGGCCGAGACCGGCCACTGAATCCAGAGGAGGATGCCGAGCGCCAGGCTCACAAGGCCGCTAAACGCGACCCAGCCATAATGTGGGAACTGCAGCCACAGCGCAGCGACGAACCGGTAGATCCCGCCAAAGACCAAGAGCGCTGCGAGAAAGAGGGTGATAATCAGCGCTCCAAACTCCGGGTGCTCGGCGAGAACCAGACCGACGATGATGTCGAGGGCGCCGACGAGCAGAAGCAGGATTACGTGGCCGGCACCGCGCGCCATGACGGCCGCCGCGAGCTGCACGATGCCCGAGAGCATCAGTACCGCTCCGATCACGATGACCGAGGCCACGGTGGCCGTCGTCTCTGCATAAATGCAATAAGCTCCCAGGGCAGCCAGCGCCACTCCCAGCGCCAAATACCAGCCCCACAGCTTATGTGCGTGTTCGATCGGCCCGACGACGTCCGATACAGATTCCGATATTGCTTGTCTCATGGTCTAAGCGTACCGTTTCGGGGACCACCGGATGAAGGAAGTCAGACTTCCTCCTTGTCCTCCCGATCGATTTGTTAGGATGAGCGACATGAAACTTCAACGAGCCGGCGCCTTGGGCGCCACCCTAGCCGCAGCAGCCATTTCTGCCGCGCAGGCCGCACCGGCGGGCCAGGATATCCTCGCCAGATCCGCCGCCGCTGCGGGCCTATCATCCTATTCCGTTCCCGCCCATTTCGACGTGAAGATGCATCGGCCGATCAGCCTGCGATCCGGCGTCGACGGCATGGCCTACTTCAAGGCGCCGGCGAAGGCCGCTATTGCTATTACGCACGTGCCGGGCCCACTCGGCGGTTTCTTTAAGGGCTCGTACACGCTCGATATGCTACCGCAGACGTGGCCATCGAACTACGTCGTGACGTCGGTCGACCAAGGCCAGTCCGGCGGCACACCGGCGTACCTCCTGCGGGCCGTTCCAAAGGCCGATCCAGCCGTCGATCACGTGATCTTCGGCATCGCCATCGCAAACGGTCAAGCCATTTCGGCTCAATGGTTCTATAAAGATGGATCGTCGGTTGCGATAACGATCCGCAACGCGCAGGTTCAAGGCTACGCGCTGCCGCAATCTGAGACGATCTCTGTCGCGATGCCGAAGTATAGTCTCGACGCGACCGCGACGTACGGGCAGTATTCGATCAACGCGTCCGTTTCGGACTCGGTCTTCTCGCACTGATGGGCTCAAATACGGTGAACGGAATGCTTTCACGAGCTCGGAGCGACGCACAGGCGCTTCATCACAGCATTCATACCACGACGATCAAAGACCATGCGGCGATTCGGTTACACCTTCAAGACGTTGGCGAACGGGCCCGGGTTCTAGCGGATGCGGTTAAAACCGCGATCGAAGGGCGCCGGGTCCATCCGCATCGCCGCCTGCGCGACGTCGCGATCTTGCTCGAAGCCGCCGCAGGTCAATTAGGTAACCTCGCCTATTCAAGCAAATCGGATTTGCGCGCGGTGACCCAATCGTTGCGGTCCAAGGCGACCATCGCCGTTCGAGGAACTGAGTCAAGCCCTCGCGACTGAACGCTTCATCGGAACGACAACAAGGCTAAATGACTGAGGCGGCCAACTTGGCCGCCTCACCATCCTCGAGCTTTGCGCCCTGGCGCGCGAGCTCGGCGATTTCGTCGGCGGAGAGGCAGGCTTCGAGCGCCGAGGTCAGCATTGCACCGCTTGCGATTTCGGATGGATCCTTCATGGTCTTGCGCTCTGCGTAGCGAGCGTCGCAATAGCCTTGTAGGCGCGCGGCATCTCGCTGAGCGCCGGAAATTGCGGCGGCCGTCGCGAGATGGAGAATCGCCGCCAGCATTATATTCGCTTCGACGTTGCCCACCAGCGAAATCGCTCCGCGGGCTTGTGCCCGCGCTTGCTCCGCGTCTCCGGCGGCGATGTAGTAGCCGGCGAGGTTCGATCGCGCAAGGACCTCGATATTGACGTACCGGTACGTCACACTTTTGGCGAGGGCTTCGGTCGCAAGAGTGATCGCCTCGTCTCTTTCACCGAGCGCAAACGCCATCTCCGCGGAGAGAAGCAAGGCCCACGTTCCCTGAAACGGACGTTGCAGTTTGCGGGCCAGCGCCGCGGCTTCGTCGAGCACTGCCGCGGCCTCTTCGAACTGGCTTTTCAATCTGAACAGGTAACCGCGATGCATCAGCACGGTGATCCAACCTGCGTTCGACTCGAGATGCCGCTCCCTGCGGATCGCTTCGACGCGCTCGAAGGTCCGCTGCGCCTCGTCGAGCCGCCCGGCCTCGGCGTACCGAGCTCCCAACAGGCTGTGGACTGTCACAAGCCGGCTCCAATCGCCGGCGCGTTCGAACACGGGAAGCGCGCGTAGGATCACATCTAGCTGTTTGTCTGCCCGTCCGGTCACATCTACCAACGCGCGGAAAACCGCTGCGGCGATGGCCGGATGAGCGTCGACATCGAGTCTGGTTAAAATAAGCTCGCACCAGCGCCTGCATTCGGCGTGAAGTCCCGTCGTGAGCCAGCACGCACGCATTCCTCCGACGATTCGCGCACCGACGACCACGTCGCCGAGCGGTTGTAACGACCACTCGAGCGCCGCGCGCGCGTTGTCAAGCTCGCGCAGTGCGGCGGCAATTGCTGCGGGTGTATAGCTCTCTGCTTCGGATTGCGCAAACGTCGTGGCAAAGTCCGCTACCCAGTGCGCGTGGCGTTCCCGGCCAACTTGGAGCTCGCCCGCGGCGCGGAGCCGCTCCATGGAAAACGTGCGGACCGGCTCGAGCAAGCGGTAGCGAACCGGATCGATTTCGAGGTCCGCGGTCACCAGCGATTTCTCAACCAACGAGGTGAAGGCAGGCAGCAATTCGTTGGATTCGACCGGCGTCGCGAGCGCAACGAGCGCGATTGCGTCCAGAGCCCATCCGCCGGCAAAAACCGCGAGGCGGCGGAAGACGGCGCGCTCGGTCTGGTCAAGGAGGTCGTAACTCCAGGTGAGCGTCTCCTGCATCGCGCGCTGACGTGCGGGCGCATCGCGAAGACCGCCGGAGAGCATCGTAAGTTGCCCCTGCAAACGGGCATGCAGCTCCGAAAGCCCGAGTTGCGGCGCGCGTGCGGCGGCCAGCTCGATAGCGAGCGGGATGTTATCGACGTCGCGGCAGATCTCATCAACTGCACTTTTATCCGAGTCCGTGAGCGTAAGCCCGGCGCTCGAGGCCCGCATCGTAAAAAGCTCGCGCGCCGATTCTGTCCCTAACGCGCCCAGGTGGTAAAGAGATTCGCCCCGTAGCGCGAGCCGCTGGCGGCTCGTGGCGAGCACCTTTAGCGCAGGACAGGCGACGGCGATCGCAGCGGCGGTTTTGGCTGCATCGTCGATTACGTGCTCGCAATTGTCGAGGATGATGAGGCCTTCGCGTTCGTGCAACGCAGTCGTGAGCTGGTCGAGGTCTCCATCGGAGCCGACGACCTTGACGCCCGCAGCCGATGCTACATTGCTGACGACGGATGCGCCGCGCGTTACTGCCGCGAGGTCGGCGAACCACACGCCCGTTTGGTTCGTCTGCACGAATCGCTCGGCCGTGTCAAGGGCGACGCGCGTCTTGCCTATACCACCGGTACCGGCGACCGTAACGATCCGGTTCTGTGCGAGCCGCTCCAGCACTGCATCGACTGCCTCGTCTCGGCCGACGAGGGTCGTCCCCATCTGCGGGAGATTGCTGGGGTGAGTCTCTTCGGGGACCGGTTGCAGCCGCTCCGCCCGTCCGCGCGCCGCTGCGGCCTCGAACTCCCGGCGGCCTGCATCATCGAGCTGGAGTGCCCGTGTGAGCAACTCAACGGTGTCGCGGTACGGCGCGCGTCGGGCTCCACGTTCCAGCGCGCTCACCGCGTCCTTGCTAAGCGCTGCCCTTTCAGCCAGCGCTTCTTGGGAAAGAGCGGCCTCGCGCCGGTAGCGTCTGAGCAGACCTGCAAATGTCTCGCTCATCGGACGGCGATAGTTCGATGAACTGTACGACTTGTCCGTGGCGCGCAGCGAGAGCGTGGGCGTAACCTGATGAGCATGAACGGGAAGACAGGGACGACGACGCCTTTCGCCATGAACGCCCCTGCGGAGCCGACGATAGACGAGGCTCGCCGCGCAAAACTGCGAGCCTTTCTTGTGGACTGCCGCGCTCGGCTCAAGCCACACGAAGTTGGGCTCCCGTCCACCGGACGCCGGCGCGTCTGCGGGCTACGCCGCGAGGAGATCGCCGAGTTGGCTGGGGTTTCGAGCGATTGGTACCGCTGGCTCGAAAGCGGGCGTCAGATACGAGTCTCGGTCCCCTTCCTGGCGAACCTGGCCCGTGCGCTACGCCTCACCCCCATCGAGCAAATCAAGTTATTTTCGTTGGCGCTGCCGGAGATATACCAAGCGTTCCGGGCTGCCTAACTCTCCTCACGAAAGGTCGCGCGACTGATTTAGGCTCCCCGGAACTTCGACTCACTCCCACCGTCCTGCGCATACGTGCTATCGTCGCTTCATTGTCACGTTCAAATCATTAAGGAGACCATTGTGAGCAAAGTCAGAGACGCCGTCGAGGAGGCGCGCAGCGACGCTCAGGCGCTGCATAAGAAAATTCTGGGAACCACCGCGAAGGATCACGCCGCGATTCGCGCCAGTGCGCGCAGCGTCGCGACTGAAGCATCAGAGCTCGCCCGCGCCATCAGAGGTCTGCTCGAGAACCAGCAGGCCGACGCCAAGCAGCACCTCAAAGATGCAGCGTCATCGTTGGATGCTGCGGCAACGGACGCGCAATATCTCGCAAACGCAAGCGGCGCCGACGTGAAGGCAAGAAACCTTGCCGCCCTCGGTCGCGTGCGTTCCGCCACTCAAGAACTCAGTCAGGCCGTCGCCGCGAAGCGCGCGAGCCTCATCAGGGCTTAGAAAGTAGGACCAAATGGATAATTACATAGCGATCATTTTTGACGACGACAGCAAGGCCTACGACGGCCTCCATGCGCTGTGGAATCTTGACTCCGAGGGCGACGTCACGATTCACGGCGCCGCGGTCATTCACCGCGACAAGTTCGGCTACGTCGACGTCGCCACCAAAGACACCGACCCCGGCGTGCGTACGGCGATCGGCGTCGGCATCGGCGCGCTACTCGGCGCTCTCGCGGGCCCAATCGGAGCCGCGGCGGGTGCGAGCATTGCCGCCGGAACTGCGGCGGGTATCGGGGCGGCGGCCGGCGGCGTTGCGGGCTTAACAGCCGACGTCGCGAAGTCGGGCGAGCAAGATCAGGCCGCCTTTGAGAGCGGCTTCGTTCTGCCGCGCGGGAAATCAGCGGTGGTTGCCGAGGTCACCGAGCAGTGGACGGCGCCGATCGACGACCTGGCTTCCCGACTTGGCGGGAGCGTCTTTCGGCGCGCAAAAGGCGATGTCCGCAGCGACATGTGGTTCGATTCAGATTATCCCGAGTATCTGTATCCGTACGACTACGAACCGACGTACGCCTGAGGTACTTTCAGGACGTAACCAAACTGCTCGGCGGTCATCGCTGCCCGCCGAGCAGACCACGTCACCTTTCCGCCGCCCTCGGGGCAGAGGACTTAGCATGAAGTCAGCACGCGTAATGGCGCAAATGATTAGGCTGCTTCTGAGCGCGGCGATCTTCGGCTTCGCCGCCGTTCCCTTTGGAGCGACAGGCGCCGAACCGCCGATTACGCATCGGGACGTGACGCGCAACTGGGCCGATGCGTGGAACAGCCACGACATCGCTAAGGTACTCGCGCTGTTTGCCAAAGACATACAGATCGATCAGCCGGAAAACGACAAGCCTCTCGACTATGAAGGCGCGCGGAAGTTTTTCTCCATGATCTTCAAGGCGTACCCAGACTTTCACGTGACGGTGATCCAGGCGATCGTCGACGGACGTTCGGCCGTCTCCGTCGAGCGCGTAACCGGTTCGTGGACGGGCTCCTTCGTCAATCCGAACACCGGGAAAGCCACGCCGGGCAACGGGCGGCATTTCGATCATCCAGGTGCCATGGTCTTGCTCTACGACGCGAAGGGAAAAATTCGGCACATCTCCATCTACTGGGATCAGCTCACCGTCGACCGCCAACTCGGGATAATCCCTAAATAGGAAGAACTCCCGCTGACGCGCGTTCGCGCGGGCTCGAGATATAAACCGCTTGCGCTAGCTACCGATCGCGGCTTTGAGGTTCTCGATGACGCCGAGCTGTGTCAAGATCACCGAACCTTCGGGGTAGCAATCAAACTTCTTGATCTTGCCGTTCTCTAACTCCCAAATATCCGCGCACGGCGCATCCATCCTCTTTCCAGTCGGAGGTATGGTTCCCGACGGCGTCTCGAGCGGTCCCGTCTGTGTGCCTTGCAGAGCGAGACGCACGAAGACGGTGTTGCCCACGCTCCAAAAGTCGTAAAGCTCCCGATGCATGTCGGCGAAGGCGGTGTGGTATTTTCTGAGGGGGTAGTCCCACTCCGCAGGCCCTTTGTATGTCGTTTTTATGGATTCGTCGATGAATACGCCATCGTCGGCAAAGAGCGATTTCCATCCTTCGAGGTCCATTCGCTCCGCGATAGCATACGCGGCTCGCACGAAAGCCTCGGGATCGAAGCTCTGGTTTTTTTCGGGCATCTTTCCTCCGTAGCGGATAAAGGCTGCAACCTCGTCAAGCGCGCTGTTCGCCGCTTCAAATGTTGCGAACCCCGACAGAAAAACGTGAAGCATTCCCTCCCAGACGTCCAGCCGCACGTCGACGCCGGCGTCCCCGGCACGCTTCGCGAGGCGCAGTGAATCGTCGAGAAGTACCTCGTCATCGCCTACGTGAATGCGAATAGGAGGAAAACCGCCGAGTTCTTCCTTGAGTGACGAGAACGGCAACGCCGGATCGGCATCACCGAGATACATATCGATCAGTGAGCGAGCTTGCTGCTTCGTAAACAATAGATCCGCCGCGTCTCGCGATTCCCAGGTCACGCCGGAAAGCGACAAATCGGTCACGGGCGACAGCAACACCGCGCCCGTCGGCTGCACTGGGGATGCATCGCGTACGATCCGAGTCAACAATTCCAGCGCAAGCGCGCCGCCGGCGGAATCGCCCGCAATCACGATATCGCGGAATCCGCGATCGACCAAGCCCCCGAACACGGCCTGCGCGTCCCCTATCGCAGCCGGAAAGGGGTGCTCCGGAGCCAAGCGATAGCCGGCAATGAACGTGGCAGTGTTTGCTCGAGCGGCAATCTGTCCGACGAAGTTGCGGTAAGCATCCACCGAGCCCGCGACAAACCATCCTCCGTGCAGGTACAGCACCATGCGCTCTCCCGGACTAGGCGGCCGGCACCATACGCCGGGAACGCCGCCGATCGTATCGGCCGCGTACTCGATATTCTGCGCCGCAGGCGTTTGCAGCATGATGGCGTCAAAAGCCGCGCGCGCGGTGGCTACGCCGCTTAGTTCGCCCTTATGGGGAGCTAAGACGGCTCGCAGCGATGCCCGGGCCTTCGCGTCGGCGGCCGTCAGTGGACGCATCGCGATGTTTGGAGGGTTATTCATTTGACGGCGGCGCGCGTCTGGCTGCGCGTTTGGTAGAGTCGCCAGTATTCTTCCGCGATGAGGACTGGGTCGATCGAATTGCCATCGCCCGACGGCGTGCCCTTTATCGTGCCGTATACCGTGACCTCGCCGACGTAGATCCCCTCGCCCTTCAAACGCTGCGCCAGCAGGCCGACGAGTTTATTTTTGGCCGCACTCGAAAGTGCGAGGCCCATTGCGTGTAGATTCACGGCCGCTTCATCCACTTCGGCCGACACCTCGCCGAACGCGCCGTTCGACACGAGGATAGCGCCGCTTGCGCTCTTCTTCAGATCGGGAAGCACTTCGACGGTGGCGGCGAGAAGGCCAACAACAGTCGCATCGAACGCGGTGCGCACCGATGCCACGTCGGCGGTGAGGAGATCGCCCGCATCGAGGCCGCCATAGACGTTCCAATGCAGCACGGCGATCGGGCCCATTTGCGATCGAACGGCGCGAATTGCCGTTCGAATCGACTCGGGATCGCCCGCGTTCGCCGGGAACCCGAAGACCGTGGCACCACGAGCACTCAGCGCTGCAACGCCTGCCGCAAGGCGCTCTTCGTTTCGCGCCATGAGTGCTATTGAGAAGCGCTCAGCCGCGAATCGCTCGGCGACCGCCGTAGCCGTGCCGGGGCCGAACCCTACAATCGCAATAACTTTTGACATGCAGAGATCTTCCTTTTCGGTTTACTTTACGATGATGATGCCTTCTTGGTGCGCTTCGTCGTGGACGAGGCACCAATAGACGTAGCGGCCGGGCTTGGTGAATTTCAGGCTGAACGACGATGGCGAGTTGCCCGGTGCGCCGGGAGACGCAAGGAGGCCGGAGTTTACCCACCCGGTGCCGTCATACGTGGTCGTCGACGTCGGCGTCAAGGCAAGTGCGCCGAGCAGAATTTTTGGTGGACCGCCGGGCTGCGCTTGGGGCGTTATGAACTGGGGCAGTTGGCCTCCGCTCGCGAACGTTACGGTGTGAACTTCGAACGGGTCTTTGACCGTCCAGGTAACGGTGGTTCCCGCGGCGATCACCAGCGGATCGTGCGTAAACCGCAGTACGGAGTAGCGGTCTTGGCGATCGCCGACGAGGGTAACGAGAACGTTGGAACCGGTGGTTTGAGGGTTGAGGCCGTCGTAAGCCTTCGTACCGGCGGCTAACGTCGCCGCTTGTTCGGCTCGCCCGCGCGCGAGCGCGGCTTGCGGTGTTTCGCTGACGGCGCCGTCGACGACGTTGATAATGCCGGTCATCCCCGGGTGAATTGTGCAGGCGTAGTCGTAGCGGCCCGGCTTTATGAACGTCAGCGAATACGAGAATGGTTTGTCGCTCGGCGGAACTCCGGAGTTGTGAAACCCAGTGCCGTCGTACGTGTTCGCTCCCGCAGGGAAGAACACTAGGGGATTGCCGTCATAGCCGTCGCCGTCCTTGATTGCAAACGGTGGCTGCGAAGCGCCGCTCAAGAACGACACGTTGTGGTAGCCGGCGAACTGAAACGCAACCGTGTCGCCGGTGTGGATCGTTAACTCCCGCGGGAAAAACCCGTTCGCATAGACGCTGATATCCGGCGTTTGTCCGCCTACGACGACCGTCCAGTTCGTTGCGGAACTCGCCGCGGAGGAAATGCCGGCCAAAGAGGTCACGCTCGCCGCCGCGAGGACGACCGAACGCACTACATTGCGAAGATGCATCTTGCGCCTCATTCCTTCGTCAGGCGGTCCGTAAGTACGATCTCGACGATTGCCGGCACCGTCTCTAGGCGCGCCCAATCGCGCTGAAGCTCGCATGCGAGAGAGACCCAGCTAATGGGCTGTCCGCCGGCCTGAACGACGCGCTCGAGGCCGGCTCGATGCGCTTCGACCGACGTGCCGCCGATCGCGTCGACGACGGGATAGACCTCATAGCCCTCCCGCAACGCGTCGAGTGCCGCGAAGGCCATACACACTTCCGTCCAGAGCGCGCAGAAGATAAGCTTGCGGCGCCCGGTCGCGTGAACGGCCGCAACGAAGTCGACGTCTTCCCACGAGTTGACGGTCGTACGGTCGATCGGTGGATAGTTCTTCAGCAGCTCTGCGAGCTCTGGAACGGTTGGTCCAACCTGACCCGACGCAACGTTCACCGTCGAGTGAACGACCGGCACCTTGAACACGTTCGCCGTTTTCACCGTCGACACGACGTTCTTGAGCAACAGGCCCGTATCCATCGAACGCACTGTGGCGAACTGCGAAGGCTGGTAGTCGATCAAAATCAGCGCCGAATTCTTCGGCGTAATGAGATGGTCCGCCAACTGGTCGCGGACGGGAGCACTTGCCATTCTTTCTGGTACCTTGTTCCTTTCAGCCGGCTCGGGGTTTGGAACGAGCCGGCGAATCTCGACAAGCTCGAGGCTGAGCGCCTCGATTTGCGCGAGGATGCCAAAGAGTGCGGAGTGGTCGGGCAAAAGCCCCGTGAGGACGCAGTCCGCGCCCCGCTGCTGCGATACCATTTCCGGGAAGGCAGCGAGCGACGTTGCGCCGAGGTGGCCCTTCACGTGGATTAGGTAGAGCTTCGGCCCATGGCCCCGCACGGTTCTATTCTCGCCCGCCGGCTAGTGAAGCCGCATCGCCGGAATCTAGTGAGCGAGAAGGCGCAGCTGGCGCGCGCGCTCGACGGCTTCCGTGCGGCTGCCGGCGCCGAGCTTCGAATAAATATTGCGAACGTGGGTATTTACGGTGTTCACCGAGACGAAAAGCTGGCGTGCGATGTCCGACCTCGAGAGGTTAGTGGGAAGGTAGCGCAACACGCGCAGCTCGGTGGCGCTGAGTTGGCTCATAGCGTGCGTCGAACGGCCGTTCTCCCGCGGAGGCGACCCCTCGAGCACGTCCACGATCTCGAGAAGCAGCGCCGCGTGCGCCGTGCCGTGGCGCGGCAGTCTCCCAAGGAGCTCGCCCGCCCCCGTCATCGCAAACGGGAAGATCAAGCGATCGCGTTCCGCAAGTGCGAGCGCGCTTTCAACCGACGATTCTATCTCCAGCGCGTTACCGAGCTTCAGGTAGGCGTGTGCCGCGAGCAGGTGGGCTTCAACGAGCGTGAAGTCGTGAAGGATTGGAGCTCGTCCATCGAGGACGTCGCGAAGAATTGCCAGAGCCGCCTCCGGGTTATCGGATTGAAGTTCGATCACGGCAGCAGCGTTTCGCATCTCTCCGGCCGCCGCGCGTGCCGGGGGCGAAGCGGTAAGCAGTTTGCGGGCCTCGTCGAGCATTCCCAAGCGCGCTCTGACGGCAGCCGTCCACGCCGTGGCATGCGCCGCGAATACGTGCTCGCCGATCATCAGTGACTGCATTCGAAACGATTCATCGAATTTAACCAGGGCTTCGCGAAGCCTGCCACGCCCGGCGTACAGCATCCCGTGCACGAGATGAAAGAGGAGTTCCACGGGTGGGTTCGCACCGGGGCTTATCACCTTAGCCGCACGCCCGAGCCACCTTTCGCCCGCAGCAAAGTCGCCCGCCCAAACGTGCGTCCCGGCGAGCGTTAGGAGCGCCGGAGCGATAATCGTTTCGTTCTCCCACCCGTATCGGTCCGCAAGCTCTACGGCACGCTCGCTCTGCTCGCGCGCGTTCGCAAACGACCGAATCTTCGACGTGAAGCCCAAGTTCGACAGACAGGTTACTTCGAGATAGGGCTGGCCGATTTTTCGCGACAGCTCCGCGCCTTCACGCAGATGCTCGTCGGCATCGGAAAGCCGCCCCGACCACATCTCGACAATCCCAAGGTTCATGAGCGCCACGGCGCTTAGCACCGCGCTAAGCGGAGTATTCGAGACCGGCCAATCCGCGTCGGAAGCATTAAAAAGATTCACCTGCTCGATAACGCCGTCGAGGTGCCCCTGGCGCCTGGCCAAGCCAAGCCGCAGCGTCGCAATGCCGACGACATAGCCGGGCCGCCGTTCGGGGGGGAGGTGCTGTACTTGGCGTTCGGCGACATCGAGGTGCATAGCCGCTTCCCCGAACCGCCCTTGCATCGTTTCGAGCGCCGCATCGACCACGGCTAGTTCGGGGTGAGCGAGCCGGGCCGAGCGCGGGAACGCTTCCAGAAGCGCCTTGATCGTTTCATTGTGTCCGCTCATCAGGAGTTCGAACAGATGATCGGCGAGCAGATGCGACGCGCCTTTCCAGTCGCCGGCAACTTGGGTGTGGCGAATCGCTTCGATCACGTGCCCCCGGTCCGCGAACCAGCCGGCGGCGCGACGGTGCAACTCAGCGATGAGTTCGGGTGTCGTTCGTCGGAGCTCCAACCGCAGCAGTTCGCGGAATAGATGATGGTAGCGAAACTGCGTGCGTTCGCTGTCGAGCGAGACAACGAACGCATTGTGGTCTTCAAGCCCGAGAAGAATCTTCTCCGAGCCTCCCGTCTCTGCAAGAAGGTCGGCCAGCTCACCGTTGACCCGGTCGAGGATCGACGTGGTAAGGAGGAGACGCTGAACGTGCGCCGGCTGCCGTTCCAGCATCTCGGCTATCAGATAATCGGCTACGACCCTGTTGCTGCCGGAGAACTGCGCGACGAATGCCTCGGGGTCCGAATCGACCGAAAGCGAGAGTACCGCGAGCCGCAGGCCGGCCGCCCAACCTTCCGTTCGCTGCTGGAGCGTCCGGAGTGCTTCGTTCGAGAGCGCGATTCCAGACCGCGTGAGGAGCTCGCGCGTCTCGGATTCCGTGAACTCGAGATTTTTCGCGCGGATCTCTGCAACTTCGCCGGCGAGTCGCAGCTGATGCGTGCCGAGCCGGAGGTCGCGACGCGAGGACAACACAACGTGAGCGTGCGCGGGAAGTTCTGCGACAAACTTTGCCAAGTGAGCGAGTGCGCCGTGCGTGAACTCGTGAGCATCGTCGATTACGATGACGACCGGATCGTCGCTCTCGTTGAGCTGCTTTAGAACGCGCTCGACCGCGTTGGCACCGCTAAAGGCCGGCGTAGGAACCGGGGTGTCCACCGCGCCGGCCGCCGCAAGCAAGGCGAGCCAGAAGCCCTGTTCGTCCTCTTCACTGCGCGCCGAAACAAAGACCACGCGATAGGCATTCGGCAAACGCGCGATCCAGGTGCGCAGAAGCGACGTCTTGCCACTACCCGCAGGCGCCGAGATCAACGTGACGCGTTTTTCTAGGGCTTCGTCAAGAGCGCGCAAGAGGCGTTCTCGGTCGACCAGACCCGTTACGGGGATACGACTCCGATCCACAGCCACTGGGTTCAATAGACTAAAAAAGCGCTCCCCCGAGGTTTGAGGTTCCCTCACCAATATCCGGCGATGACGGCTCACCCGTCCCCGCGCGACATTGGCGTTGTCGAGCGTAAGGAAGCGGATTGAAACTAACGATCAACGGCGCAGAGGTCGAGGTTGACGACCGTCATTCGAAGACGCCCCTGCTCTGGGTCCTCAGGGACGTCCTGGAGTTGCGCGGGACGAAGTTCGGGTGCGGGGCGGGGTTTTGCGCGGCATGCACGGTCCTGATCGATGGGCGAAACGCCAAATCTTGCCAAACGGTAGCCGAGCGCATTGTTGGGAAGCAGGTGATTACCGTCGAGGGAGTCGCGGGGCCTGTGATCGACGCCGTTCGCGAGGCTTGGCATCGCGGCAACGTCGTACAATGCGGCTACTGTCAGCCCGCGCAGACTCTTGCCGCAACGGCGCTCCTCCAATCGAACCCGTCACCGGACGAGGCAAGCGTCTCGCGCTGGATGAACGGCAACGTTTGCCGCTGCGGAACCTATCCTCGTATTCGCCAAGCTATTCACACCGCGGCCGAAACGCTGGCGTCGGGAAGGCCGCCGCAGCCTCTCACCGCACAGCCGGAGCTGGACGTTCCCGAGCTCACCCTCGAGGAGAAGAGCGATCCCGTTCACCCGTACATTCGCGTCAAACCGGACGGAACGATCGTCGTCTACTCGAGCCAGATTGAAATGGGGCAAGGCGTTCACACTGGGTTGGCGACGATCGTTGCCGAGGAGCTGGATGCCGACTTCGATGCGATCCAGGTTGTCAATGCTGCAAACGGAGCCACTGCATCCGGAGATCTTTACGGCAATCCGTTCAGCGGCGGGTTTCAGATTACCGGCGCATCGACGTCGACACGAGGGTTCTGGCTTCGCTACCGCACGGTTGCGGCTCAAGCTCGGGCGCGTCTGGTCGCGGCAGCCGCGCAAGCCTGGCAAGTTCCGCAGAACGAAATCGATGTCGCATCCAGTGTGGTCTCGCATCGCAGCGGAAAAAGTGCGAGGTTCGGCGAGCTGGCAACTCGCGCGGAGCAACTGCCGGTGCCCGACAGCGTCGAACCGAAGGAGCGCGCGTCGTACAGGCTGATCGGTCAAGAGGGCCGGCTGCGGGTGGACGCGCCTGCGAAGATTTTAGGTAGGACCCGCTTTACGATCGACGTGAGCTTGCCGGGGTTGCTCACCGCAATCGTGCTCCACCCGCCACGATTCGGCGCACGCATGGTTTCGGTCGACGACAAAGCGGCGCTGGCGGAGCAAGGGGTCAAGGCCGTCGTTCCGATCGAAAACGGAGTCGCCGTCGTCGGCGAGACCTTCAGCGACGCACAGCGCGGGATGCGTTTGCTCGACGTCGTCTGGAACGATGACGACGCCGAGCGTCGCGGCACCGACAAACTCCTTGAGGAGCATCGCCGGCTCGTCGAATCCGGAGACCGCGCCGTCGTCGCCGCAGAGACTGGCGACGTCGCGTTGGCGCTCGCGAACGCTAAGCACGTGGTAGACGCTTTCTACGAGCTGCCCTACCTCGCCCATACTCCGATGGAACCGCATAACGCGGTCTGCCGCATGCGTGACGACGGCAGACTCGAAATCTGGGCAAGCACCGAGTCTCCCGTTTACGCGCAGACGTCAGCGGCCGCTGCCGCCGGAGTTGAGAGAGAACAGGTCGTCGTGCACGTCACGAAGGCCGGCGGTTCGTTTGGACTTCACAGCAGCTCCAGGCGAGACCCGACGAGCGAGGCCGTACAAGTTGCCAAGGCGCTCGGCTGGCAACATCCGATAAAACTGCAGTCGTCACGCGAGGAAGAGTTCAAAAGCGGCCGTTACCGTGCGATGGCGGTGCATCGCATCCGAGCCGGATCGGACGCCTCGGGCCGGCTGATTGCCCTGCACCAGCAAATGGCCGCGCAACCAACCTCTCCGAACCTGCCGAACGTCGGCGAAGTCTTGTTCAGGAACGGCGTAGACTTCATGACGACGACGGGCGCGGTCGACTCCCCGTACGCCGTCGAGAACTTCAAGCTCGAAGCCAGCAATGTTGAAGCCGGCGTGCCGATCATGGTCTGGCGTTCGGTTGGAAACTCGCACACGGAGTTTGCTCGCGAGTCGGCACTCGACGAGCTCGCCATTGCAAGCTTGCGCGATCCGATCGACCTGCGACGCGAACTGCTGGCAAAGAATCCGCGGACGCTTCGCGCACTCGAGGTTGCCGCCGAGCGCGCATCCTGGGGTTCGCCTCCCGCCGAAGGTCGTGCGCGGGGAGTCGCCTGCAGCAACTTTCTCAGCTCCTGCGCACAGGTCGCCGAGGTTTCCCGCGACGAGCGAGGCCGAATACGCATCGAGCGGGTCGTCTTCGTACTCGACTGCGGCATTACGATCAATCCCGATCTGATTCGTGCGCAGGTCGAGGGCGGGATTCTGTACGCGATTAGTGCGGCCGCCTGGGGCGAGATCGTCCTCGCCGACGGCGGCGATATCGTAACGCAGAACTTCGATCGCTATCCCGTGGTCCGCATGCAATCGGTTCCCCAAATCGAGGTGTATCTTCTCGACTCGAACGAGGCTCCGACCGGTGTCGGGGAGGTGAGCGTTCCTACCACCGCTCCGGCACTCGCCAACGCGATCGCCGCGCTGACGGGAGCGCGCATCCGCCGTCTACCTTTTTCAAAAACCATCCCTATCTACTAGCGAAAGGAATCAGCAATGGCTGACGTAACGATCACACCGAGCACGAACGGTCCCTATCTCGTTAGCGGGGCCGTACGCCTGACGGATGTCGACGGGCGTGAAATCCCGCATCCGGACCAAATGGCACTGTGCCGCTGCGGGCAATCCAGCAATAAACCCTTCTGCGACGGAACGCATCTGACGATCGACTTCGACGGAGCGCTTGCGAACTAGCATGCGCATCGACGTCCACCAACATCTCATGCCGCCATTCTACGCCGAGGCGTTGGCGGCCAACGGCGGCGATCCGTCCGATAGCCCGATGCCGAAGTGGTCTCCCGAGCTGGCACTCGATTTCATGGACGCGCACGACATTGCAACCGGGATCCTCTCGCTGAGTTCGCCGAGCGTTGTAGGTTGGAGCGGAAAAGAGCGGCGCGAGATGGCTCGCCGCGTAAACGAATACACCGCCGATCTCGTCGCCAATCGGCCGGATCGTTTTGGGAACTTCGCCACCGTGCCACTACCCGACGTCGAGGGAGCCCTCGAGGAACTTGAGTACGCGTTCGACACGCTGCATGCAGACGGCGTGCTGTTGCTAGCCAATTATCTCGGCCGGTACCTTGGCGATCGCCTCTTTGACCCGATCTGGGCCGAATTAAGCCGGCGTCAAGCCGTCGTTCTTATTCGCCCTGGAGTAACTCCCGGTCAGCCGCCATTTCCACCCGCGGACGGAATCCCTAGTCCGATTCTTGACTTCCTCTTGCACACGGCCCGGGCGGCCGTCCAGCTAGTCTTCAATGGTGTCATCGACCGGTATCCGTCCGCACGCATCATCCTCTCGCACGCGGGGGGTTTTATGCCCTACGCCGCACTTCGCGTCGCCGGCGGCGTACCGCACTTTCGACCCGAACTTGCAGATCCTGCGAAAACCCTATCTCGCTTGAAGCATTTTTATTTCGACACCGCGCTCTCATCGGGGTCGGCGATTCCGGCGCTCAAAGATTTTGCTGCCGATGGTCGCATCGTATTCGGTTCAGATTTTCCGTATGCTCCACCTGAAGTCGCGGCTTACTTCATAGCAGCCCTAGATGCAAACGAACACCTCGGACCGAGCGAGCGCGTCGCAGTGAATTACGGCAATGCCCTGGCGCTATTCCCACGTCTCGCGTCGCCGCTAGCCAAGCGGTGATTCGATATGCGCGAGCAATACGCAAGGATTGCTTCGCTTCTACGCGATAGGGTGCGATTTGCCCTAGCTACATTGACTGCGACGCGCAACTCGACGCCGGCTCCGATCGGAACCTCTTTGATTGTTTTGGAAGGGACTGATTTCGTCGGGAACATCGGGGCCGGATGCCATGAAAGTGAGATCTTCGAAGCCGGACATTTGACGCTTATAGATGGTCTTCATCGTTCTCTCGAGTTCGACATGAGGGACGACCTGTTGGACGGCTCGTCTTGCGGTGCGTCGCTCAGCGTGGCGGTCTGGAAACCCTCGCTGGACTTTCTACCGCTCGCCGATAGCATCGCCATTGGCAATGCTACGGTGACGATAGCCGTGGGTGAGACCGCTATTACGATCCCACCTAAGCGCAGATTGATCATCGCCGGCGCCACCGAGTTGGCCTCACGCTTCGCGAGCAGTGCTCGATCGGCCGACTTTCACGTTACGATAGTCGACCCCCGGCCGGCTTTTGCAACGAGGCGCCGGCAACCTGACGCCGACGATCTCGTCGTGGCATGGCCGCAAGAGGCACTGCCGGCTCTGCTTGGCGAGGCCGACGCGCTCGTGGTGATGGCGCACGACGTAAAGCTGGATCTGCCTGCCTTGCGCTGCGCGCTCGACTCCACCATTCCTTACGTGGGCGCTCTCGGCAGCATGCGATCAATCGCATCTATGGTCCGGTGGGGCTCGACCTCGGCGCGGTTACGAACTCCCAAATCGCATGCGCGATTCTTGCGGAGATCCTGAAGGTTCTGAACGGCCGCTCGGGCGATTCACTGCGCCGGCGCGACGACCTAGGTAGGAGCGGCGGAACTCCGCATTACCCGAGCGTGTCTTCGGTGTCATGTGGCGACCACCCCATCCGGATGCCTTCTTATTCGGACGTGAGCGCGAGCTTCGCGTCATCAAGGAACGGCTCGATAGCGTAAGCGATGGAGGTGGCGCTTTGCTCATTCGAGGTGAGGCCGGGGTCGGGAAAACGGCGCTTTTAGAGGCTGCAAAGTTGCGAGCGGCCTCGCGAGCAATGACGATGTTGGTCGCGACCGGCGTGCCGTCGGAAACGAATTTGCCGTTCGCGGGCCTTTACGAGCTCCTGCGTGCTGGAGGTGCCCAACTCTAAACTGGGATCTGCGAATCTTAGGTTGTGGGGCCGAACTGTCGACGGCGCGTCGGGAAGCTGGGTTCAGGCGGACCGAGGCTCACACGCCTCACAGGAACCCTTCCTTGCCGGGGACGAGAAACTTGCGTACATCACGGGAGAGCCGGAGAACGACGCACGGTTTATCCCCGTCTTTGCACATTCACTGCAGCACGTTGGTGGGTTCACGCCCGAGGAAGCAACGCGGGTCGCCGCCACCCTGCTGCCTGACGTGCTGCCTTATCAGCCTGGGCGCGAAGCATCGTACCCAACCAACGGCCGGGCGCTTACCGACGATGTCGAGGCCTACTTCCTTCCGACGGTCACGAATGGAAAAGTGAAGGGAGACGGTCTGAAACCCCATGCTGATCTGCTCGCCGAGTTCCCGTACGTAGGACCCCCGCACAGTGTATCAGGTGACACCTAACCGAGGCGCTCCGAGGCAATCATTGCTTTCTGGCCTCATCGTAGCCGGAGATCGCCACGCACTCCCAGGGACGGTCCGTACGCTGGACCGTACAGTTTGGCCAGTCGCGGCAGGCACGAACCTTGCGTTGCAGTACAACAACCGCGTGCTCGGCAAGACGCTCTTTTCGCAGGAACTCGGCGACGTCGCCATTTCGACGACGACCTACGAGCCCGGGATGCTGATGGAAGCGCACGCGCACGACCGTGCGTACGTTTCGTTCGTCATCGAGGGTCGCTACACGGAGCACTCACGGGAGGCACCGCGCCATCTGCACCGCAGCATGCTCGTCTTTCACCCGGCCGGCGAGGTCCACGCGGATTGCGTCCACGACCAATCGATGACGACGCTGAATATCGAGTATCTCTCGGGCGACCTCCCGCACGAGTTCTTCGCGGCCGGCGGTAGCGAGGTCGATGGCTTGGAGCGGCGTTTCTTAGCGGCCTTACCCGCATCGGGTCCGGCGCTTCGCGCTGCAATCGCCTCAATCGGAGCCTATGTCATCATGCGGGCGCAACGCGAAGAACCCTCGGAACAAATGGTGCGAGCGCGGGAGGCGTTGCACGAGGGCGTTCGATCGCGAACGGTTACGGCGCTTGCGTCGGAACTCGGAATGCACCGCGTCGCTCTGCACCGCGCCTTTAAGCGCGCGTATGGTGAATCGCTGCGCAACGACGCCGCAAGGGACCGCCTTTCCGCCGCCGCCAAACTACTGACGGCGTCTGACGAGAGCCTCGTCGGAATCGCCGCTTCGTGCGGCTATTTCGACCAAAGCCATTTTTGCCGGCAGTTCAAACGCTATGCCGGCATGGCGCCGTCGGCGTATCGAAAGGCGTTCGGCACCCGCTAAGGCGCTACAAACGTACAAGCCGGCGACACCGGCACGTGTTATGAATGGCGAATGTGGCGCTCGCTCGCGTTGGTTTCCTTATGGCTGTTCGCTCCCGTCGCACTCGCCGTGCCGTCCCGGAGTTCCGGCGGCTCTGCGCCGCTTTGTAACGCTGCGCTAGCATTGAGCGGGATGCGCGCGGCCACCGGCGGCGCCAGCTGGGACGGCGTAACCGAGATCGTGGCCTACGGAAGGGCGACGGTCTCGGGTCTTCGCGGTTCGGCGCGGTTCGACGACGATCTGGTTCGCGGCCGGTATGCGCGACGGTTTCAGATCGCCGTCATGGGATTCAATGCCGAGATCTACGACGGCTCGACGATCTGGGTGCAAGACATTTCGGGGGGCGTCCGTCCGAACGATTCCCCGTACGCGCGCCAGCAGTCGGTCACGAACGCTTATCTCGCACGCCGAGGGTACTTCGGTGAGCGATCTGCGGCATCGGTTACGTGCCTCGGAACGCGCGTTGCAAATGGGCGTTCCCAAGTGGTGATTCGCGTACAGCCGAACGGCGGCAGCCCAGCCGAACTCGCAATCGATGCGCAAACCCACTTACTCTCGAGCCTAATGCAGCGTGCTCCGCTCGAGCGCTCCGTCGTTACGTATAGCGATTACCGGACGGTCGACGGCGCGGTGCTGCCGTTTTTAATCTCTTCGGGGACCCCAAAAGATCCAGCCGACGATTACGCCTTTGCGGTGACGCGCTACGAGCTGCGGCGCAATGTGCGCAACGGGGACTTTTCGAAGCCCGTTGCGCGCGTGGCGGCTCGGATGCTCGGCGGCGCTACGTCGACCGAGGTGTCGATGATGCTGGAAGGTCGCCAACTGATGGTCTGGGCGTCGATTAACGGACGGCCGGAGTTGCCCTTTATACTCGATACCGGTGGCCACGCAATCCTAACGGCGCTGGCCGCGAAGAGCTTAGGCCTTGGGGGAACGGGCGCCGGCAAGAGCGGTGGCTCGGGAGCCGGGACCATTTCGACTGCCTACACTCGCGTGCGCAGCGTTCGCATCGGCAGCGCGGAGTTGCTCGATCAGCCTTTCCTCGTTATTCCGTACCCTTATTCGTTTTACGAACGTGGAAAGCGGACGCCGCTGGCCGGCATCCTTGGGCTTGAGGTCTTCGAACGCTTCGCCGTGCGTTTGGATTATGGCGACCGTACCGTAACGCTGACGCCGCTCTCCACGTTTCGCGATCCTCGCGCCACGGCGGTTCCGTTCACGTTCGAGAGCGATCCGGACGTGCCGATGGTCGACGCAGCCGCCGACGGATACGGGGGACTCTTCGGAGTTGATACCGGTAACGCGGGCGATCTCATTCTCTACGGGTCGTTTCTGGAACGAACGGGACTCGACGCGCGCTACGCCGGCGGGGCGGTCATCATCGGTCACGGCACGGGCGGTACCAACACCGGCCATCGCGAGACGCTCAGAACCTTTTCGATCGGCGGGCACGTTTTGCACGGGATCGAAGCCAACTTTACGAAGATGAAGACGGGTGCTTTCTCTGCTTGGACGCAAGCCGGGAACTTGGGCTTTACGATCCTCTCGCGGTTCATTCCAACCTTCGACTACTCGCGGCAACTTCTCTATCTCGCGCCGGCACGGCGTGCGACGCCGATCCCTTCTAATCGCTCGGGACTCGCCTTTGAGAAGAACGAACCCGCCGCATTCGACGTCATTGCGGTAAAGCCGGGATCCGCTGCCGCAACCGCGGGCATCGTCGCCGGCGATCGTATTTTAGCGATCGACGGTAAGAGTGCCGCCGGCTTTTCGCGTGCCGACCTCGTTGGCATCGTAACCCAAGCTCCTGGAACCGCCGTACGCCTTCGCGTTCTCCATTCCGGCTCAACCCGAGAAGTAACCCTCACGCTGCACTAGCGCTTGCGGCCGCTTGGATAATACTTGCAACTGCGCGCGGATTGGAGACGTAGACTGCGTGATTGCCCGGCACTTCTATGGATTTTGCACCGGCGCGTTCACACATGAAGCGCTGGGCGGCTATAGGGATCATCCTATCGTCGGTAACGAGCAGGTACCACTCGGTTTCGTCTTCCACGCCGGTTCGGTAATTTGTCCGCCGAGCGCTTCGGCGCCCCACGGCACTTGCGAGACAGCCATGAACGCTGCACTCTTCGGGTCCACGTCAGCCGCGAACGAGCCTGCAAATTTCGATTTGTCGAGAAAAAGGTACCCATCTCTCGGCGGCAAGATCGGCGGAACCGACGCGCCGGGTGGCGGATTAGCGATCATCGCGTTCACCGACTCGCCCTTGTCAGGCGCGAACGCCGTGATATTTTCTGAATGGAGACGCGAATCAGTTAACGGTCTTGCCGCCATCAACGTTGAGGATATGCCCGGTGACGAACGAAGCTTCGTCCGATGCGATGAAGAGAATCGCGTCGGCAACCTCCTCCGCGCGCCCGAGGCGATTCATTGGAACTGTCGCCGTGAGAGCCGCCTTGTTCTCCGGCGTAGCCGTAAAGCGGGTCAACAAGCCAGTATCAATGGGACCAGGGGCGACGGCGTTCACACGGATTCCCGACTTAGCCAGATCGAGCGCCACTGATTTTGTGATGCCTTCGATGGCGTGCTTGCTCCCGGCATAGAGAGGGGCCGCCGCGGTGCCCTTGTGTCCGTAGGTCGAGGAGATGTTGATAATGCTGCCGCTGCCCTGTTTTTGCATGACGCGCACTTCGTGCTTCATGCTCAGGATCACGCCGAGAACATTTGCGTCGAACGTCGCGGCATAGCTTTCCGCCGTCTGGTCAGTAATCGGACCGGGTTGACCTTCGCTTCCCGCAGCGTTCACCGCGACGTCCAGGCGGCCAAACCGCGCAACTGTTTTGTCGACCAGAGCGCGGACGTCGTCTTCCTTGCGGACGTCGGCGAGAACGAACTCTGCCTCCGAGTTGAAGGAGCGCAACTCCTTAAGCAGCTCCTGACCGGCGTCATCACGCCGGCCGCCAACAACCACCTGTGCGCCCTTCTTGGCGAAGGCGACGGCAGCGGCGCGCCCGATACCGCTGAGTCCGCCGGTGACCAAGACGACTTGCGTATTCATCCCAGCATCCTTAAGATTCGGGGAAGGTTGCGCCGAACATCGGCAACCCGCTCACAGACGTTTCGCGCGTAGCCTCGTCCTCTATGACGTCCCAGTGTTCGGCAAGACGCCCGTCCTCGATGCGTACGATGTCGAGCGTAATCCAGTTTGCGGGTTGACCGATGCCGCTAAACCGGCCGTGCAGCATCAGCATGTCGCCCTCAGCGAGGATCAGGCCGTTCTGGTACTTCAGCGTGGGCGGCAGGCTCTTGATCAGACCGAACAAGCCCTCACGCCCCGGCGGAATATGCGCGCTATGCTGGATGTAGTTCGGCGCCCAAAACGTCTCGGCGATGACGTAGTCCCGTTTATTGAACAGCGTGTCAAAGGCTTCGAGCACGAGCGCCTTATTGGTGCTTTCCTTCGTTTCGGTCATCGTTTGCCTCCAAGAGCTTTCTCGAGTGTCACCGCAGTCGCGCCGCGGGTCTACACCATAATACGACCGGTCGTCTTATGTCAAGACCCGCGAACTCGAGTTTTGCGCCGACGCACCGTGGGCGCGCTCGGCTGCAGCAGCGTGCCGAAAGCTACGGAAAAGAAATCATCGATCGGCGCACGGCTCGCGGCGAGCTTCATGGCGCCCGTCACGCCGCCCCAGCTTTCGACAAGGAAGCGAGCTGTCGTTTCGGCATCGATTGAATTCGAGATGCTCCAATCGGCCTGGCCCTCGCGAATGGCTTCGGCAATTAGTGCCGTCCACCGAGCAACCTGTCTACGGAGATCTGTCCGCAGAAGTGGCGTCGAATCCGAAACCTCGTGCATGAACTTCGGGACCAAACAGCCGTGTTCAAAGCCAAACTTCTTATATCGCGAGGCGATATGCTGGAAGTGTCGACGCAGCCGTTCCAGTGGAGCGATTGACTTGTCGGCAAGTATTTCGAGCCCCGCATCGGCCCAATAGTTATTTAAGACCTCGCGCGCCAATAGTTCTTTGGCCTTGAAGTAGTTATAGAATGAACCCTTGGGGACGCCGGCTGCGTCGACGATCTCCTGGACCCCGCATGCGTTGTACCCGAGCGCGTGAAAACGCTCCGCCGCCCCAGCTACGATCTTTTCGCGGACGTTCAGTTTTGCCATGCGCGAGCTTCTGCAATCCTCATCGTAGTGATACTATGACCGGTCGTATTATTTGTCAAGGCTATAAAAGGGCGCGTTCTGCAGGCGCAAGAAATCCGCAATCGTATGCCAAAAGCCGTTCAGCTCTCCGCGTACGGCGGAGTCGACCAGCTCAGGATCGTCGACGTCGCGAAGCCCGAACCGGAGGCGGGTGAGGTGGTGGTGCGCGTCGTCGCCGCAGGCACGAACCCAGGCGAGATTTCGATTCGGGAAGGTCTGCTCAGGGATGTGTTTCCGATGGACTTCCCTTTCGGGCAGGGCGCGGATTTCGCGGGACGCATCGATTCCGTCGGCGCGGGCGTCACCGGGTTCGCGGCGGGCCAAGAGGTGCTCGGCTGGACGGAGCGACGCGCGGCGCAGGCTGAGTATGTTGCGAGCAGCCCGTCGCAACTAATCCCGAAGCCGCCGGCGCTCGATTGGTTCCGCGCCGGAAGCCTGTTCGTCGTCGCGACGACCGCCGTCGGCGCCGTCCGCGCGGTGTCGTTGAAGCCGGGCGATGTGGTGGCCGTGAGCGGCGCTGCAGGCGGCGTGGGGTCGCTCGCGGTCCAGCTCGCGCGGCGTGCCGGCGCTCGCGTCATTGGGATCGCGAGCGATGAGAACGCCGACTTTCTGCGTTCCGCCGGCGTCGAACCCGTCGCGTACGGAGATGGCCTTACGGAACGATTGCAGGACCTCGCCCCGAAAGGGCTCAGCGCCTTCATCGATCTCTTCGGCGGCGGTTACGTCGAGCTCGCCGTCAAGCTCGGCGTCCCGCGCGAGCGCATCAACACCATTATCGACTTCGCGGCCGCGGAGAAGTACGGCGCCAAGACCGACGGATCGTCGGCGGCTGCATCGCGCGAGACTCTCGCGTCTGTCGCGAACCTGCTCGCGTGGGGTGAGATAGTCATGCCGTTGACGGCGATCTACCCGTTTGGCTTGCTCCGCGACGCGTATACCGAACTCGCGCGCCGCAGGGCCCGTGGCAAGATCGTGCTCGCCTTCGACCCGACGATAGCCGAACCGCTCCGGCCGCCCAAACCGACGTCGTAGGAAAACGACCGCCAACCTCGGGACGACGTCAGCTATTACGCGCCTTTCTCTCGCGCACGCTAGCGCGATGCTTAGGAGGCTCTTTCAGCAGCGAAGCGGCGATCAGAGCCACGATGATGGCGAAGGGGATCAGCGACAACCCAAACGCCAGGCCGTCGTAGAAATAATCCTGTCCGTGTCCGCCAAACATAGAATCAGCGCCTTAGTCGACGGGGAGATGAGCGTACGGATAGAGTTTCCATATCACGTTAGACTGGGCAGAAGCGCCAACGGTTTAACACCGGCGAGGTAACGAAACGAACTAGCGTCTGCCGTTCCATCTTCGTTCAATGCAGGGCGAGTACCGGTGCTTCGTTGTTGTATTGCACGGTCTCGGGAAGCCGCAACCGTGCCACACCGATGTATCGGTCGGCCATCCCGTAATACAGGTCGAAGACGTCTTCGGAAAGCTTGTCAATGCCCGTCGGAAAGATGACGTTCCGCCCGTTGTCACATTCGTCAGGAATCTCCGGAATGAGGATCGGCGTCGTCGACCGATAGCGCAGTAGACGGTTCTGCTCACGGCGGAAGATCAGGACACCGGCGTCGTACGTGACGTGGTTCAAATCACCAGGGGCCTGAGCGAGCTCACCGTTGACGCCGTGGTAAACGATCATGTATCCAAGGCGCGTTTGCACGGGCGGGGTCCCGACCCCAACGCGCAACGACTCCCACGGCGCCAATGGTGTAGCAACGAGCGCGTGCCGATTCATGACGCGAAGATTTCGAACATCGTGATTGACTGCATCGAGGTCGCATCCCGAAATCCAAATGCCCGGAACCGGATGATCGATGCCGCGCGGCGCATTATGCGCATCGTACAACGGGCGGTGGAACATGCCCAGGGCGGCACGCCCGTCTTTAAAGTGGACGGCGTCGGGGAAGAACGCAGCATCCTTGTTATCGTAGTTGTTGAAGGGCTTGCCGTAATGCGCCTCGGCGTCGGGCTGAAAGTCGACTAGGCCGAGCCGCTCCCAGTCTAAGCAATTCTCGGAAATCGCAAGTGCCACTCGGGGACCACGAGGGCCCAACGCGACGTACGTCATCACGTAGAGCCCGATAGGCTCGACAAACGTTACGCGAGGATCTTCACAGCCCCCGGCGGCTTCCCGAGGCCGCAGCTCGTACGGCTCCTCCGGCTCGAGCGCGATCCCTAAACGCTCGATACCGGCGGGAATACCTTCGTCGCTGAACAGCACGCGCGCGATACCGATGCGTGAATAGTTGTTTGCGCCAACGAGACGCGGGAATAGGTAGAGTTCCCCGTTGGGGCCACGGACTGCCGCCGGATTAAGGACGCCTTCAATTTCTTCGGCGCGAGTAGGATCCGGTCGCATCACGACGCCGAGGCGCTCGATGGTGAACCCGGACGCGAGTTCTATCTGCATCGTCGCGAGCTAAAAGTGGAGCATTGACGTCGCGGTGCTCAGCGGCGTCGCAGTCGGCAACGGCTGGCTGCCTAACGGCACGGTAAGGACCTGCTGTGCCTGTGCGACGGCGGCCGCGAGCACCCCGATCGCTAGCGTCGCCATTACGAAGTCGTATGCCTTCGACACGAGTTGTTTCTCCTTTGCGCTTCTGTCGTCATCTGAAGTTAATAATGTGCGCAAAGTGATTTAGGGATTCGAAAGAGTCGGATTTGAAATGGCAGCGTGCAAATGTCCCGTTAACCGGACGAGAAAAGTCGCTGCGGGCTAGAAGAGTTCACCTTGAAGTTCGAAGGTGAGGCGGCCACCTTGCGATCCATAGGCGAGGTCCAAGCGCACACCGCGATACATCACGCCTACGCCCGAATCGCCGTGCCAAGTAAGGCTGGGCAGCGCAAACGGCTGATCTCCGCCGCGTACGCGGCTCGCCGCCGTTTCCGTGAAGAGAATGAACTTCCAATTTCCGGGACGCGCCTCGGCGATACGGAATTCCGCTTGCAGGACGTCGGCATCGGTGCCGCACGTGCCTTTAGCGTAGCCGCGCAAGCCCGTCGCGCAAACCAGAGCGCTCGTCGGCACCACTCCGCCGGTGCGCCAGACTCCGCCGTGCAACACGAGCGTCGATGAACCAACACGCGTATACTGCGCGGCATCGGCGACGATCGCGCGGTACTGGGTGTTTGCGCCGAAGCCGCCGACGGCGTCGAACGCCTCGACACGGTACTGCAGGGAACAGTTCCGCGGGTACCATTGCGTGGGGGGAACGGGACAGCTATGTGAGACGCCGGCCTTCAGCAGCGTGTTGCGTGCCGACGCGTAATACGTGTCGTACAGCGATGGTGCCGTAATATAGGTGGGGCGCGCGCTCGTCGAACGCAGTTCTTCGGCGCCGAACTCGATTTGCGTTCCGTTGGTGGCGCGCATTAAATAGTACGCTTCTACCCCGGTCGCCCAGCTGTAGACGTTCACCGCGAGCGGTTGACTCGCGCGATAGACACCGCGTCCAGCGAACTCGTCGACGATGAAGTCGGCTTCACGCCCATTGGCCGAATCGACCCAAAGCGGCGACGTGTACAGCGCCCGGAAAAGATTAGCTCGTCGAGAGAGCTGCGATATCGTCGAGACCGCCGAACCGCGGTCGTCGAGGGGCGGCGAATTCGCAATCCAGCCGACCCCCTCGATCGGCGCCGAGAGTGGTTGATCGGCATAATACGGATGGTCGGTCGGCACAAGCTGCCTTGCCATGACGATCCAGTGGAGGGAAACGTCGCCCGTCTGAGGATCGCGGAGAACGTCGAGGCGGGTACGCCAACCACCGAGTCTCGTCAAGTTGTCGTAATCTCGCTCGACGGCGCCCTGCTCCAGCGTGTCACCGCAATGCAGCGAGAGATAGCGCTCCACGATGCGTAGCTTGACGATGCCATAGGTTTCGATCGTGACGGCCACAATCTTCGCACCACGTTCGGTTACCGCTACCTGGGGCGCGGCGTCGGGCGCTGCGTTCGCGGAGAGGGTGGTGGTCGCAACGAGGAGCAACGTTGCGACCATCATCATCGCGCCGACGCCGCGATTCACGACGCCAATCCATTGGCGACTGGGAGCACGAGCGAGACTGGTGACTCATAAATCACCAGCACCGGAACGCTCGTCTCAGTCAGCAGTGCCTTCGTGATGGCGCCGTTGCTCGCAGAGCGCTCAGGGCTGCGTCGGTGCATTCCGACGAAAATGACATCCGCGCCGAGACTTTGCACGACGTCTTTGATAGCTTTAGGGATAGGCGCGCCGCGGACTACCTTCAGCGATGCTTTCGCGCCGTATTCGGAAACGATCGCTAAAGCATCGCCGAGAAAGCGATTCAGGCGAGCGCGATTCTCGTCGGGCAGCAGGCCCAAGAGTGGTGTCAAGAAGCCGCCGCGTTCGTCCGAAACGTAGACCAGCGACAGCTCGGCGCACTGTTCGACCGAAAGCGCCGCCGCCGTCATGAGCGCCGTTCTCGGAAGAAACGGTGGGGCGACGGGGACGAGGATATGGCTGAACATGACCTTCTCCTTGAACGAAGAGGCGAGCTAGGCGGCAACGGCCGGACGTTGGAGGGCGAACTGCCGGCGCATGATGATTGCGGCGCGCCGAACGTGAGACTTTACGGTGCCGATAGGCTGGCGAAAGGTCTTCGCGATTTCACGGTGAGTACGCCCCTCGAGGAACTTCAGACGCGCGGTGGCGCGTAAGTGCTCGGGAACCCAGAGCAACGCTGATTCGACGACCTCAAGGGAGGCGCGTTCATCCAGCGCGGATTCCGGCGTTTCGCGTTCCACGCAGTTTAACAGAAAGCGGGCCGCATCGTCGACGTGGTCGAGCGAAACGACGGTCGGGGGCTTCCTGCGCATACGGTTGCGCGCGACGTTCAGCGTGATCGTATAGAGCCACGCCTTTAGACGTAGGTCCTGTCGCAGATTTTCGGGCATCCGTTCGAGCGCGCGATACGCGCGCAGGAACGCGTCTTGCACGATCTCCTCGGCATCTTCGCGGTTTCGGCTCATCCGCTGCGCGAAGACGCGAAGCTTTGCCTGATGATCGCCGACGATACGATCGAAATCGGCGATGCTTATGGGCGCGCTCATTAGCGCCCCCCGGTGCGAATGAGAGCCCGGGACCAACCCCCCGGCGTGTGGATCCGCGCGTGGAGGAAACCCTCCGCGTCGGCGTAGGGGGACTCGATTATGAACCCGGCGCGGACGGCCTCGGTGACGCTCGAAAAGATCTGAATACCCATGTCCTCGTTCTCCAGTCGTTGTGCGGGAAGGAGTGTATCGCCATTTGGAGAATAATGTCAACAGATGACAAAAGACCTGAAACGACACAAAAAAGATGTATCGTTACCTAGCGACGGGCACCGGGAGCGAAAGAAGGCCCGAACGCGCGAGCAGCTCACCGAAGCAGCCGTGCGGCTCTTCGCCGAGCGCGGCTTCGAACAGACGAAGGTCGACGACATCGTCGCCGCAGCGGATGTTGTGCCGCGGACGTTTTTTCGCTACTTTGCGTCCAAAGACGACGCGCTCTTTAGTTGGTACGATCTACCACGCGACGCCACCGTCGCAGCCCTGCGATCGCGTCCCCGCGGCGAGGGCATCGTTACCGCCCTGATAGCGGCGCTCGACGGGTCATTGCGGGCCAGCGGCGCGCAGCGGGTCATCAAGTTGACCAGCCAGGTAGTCGCGAAGTCTCCCGAGCTCCGGGGGCGCCTCGACGCCGCACACGCAACCCATCGCTGCGACATTGCGAACGCACTGGCCCATCGTCTACCAGCTTCCGCAGCGCTCGTCGCCCGAATGATAACTGCCGCGGTAATGACGGCGTACGCTGCGACGGTGGATGAATGGGTCGCCGACGGCGCCCGCGGCCCTCTGAGCGACTACACGGGACCCGCGATGAAACTCGCGTTGAAAGTCTTCGCCGCGGTCAATGCCCAGTACGTCCTGCGATAATGAGGCTATCCGCCAATTTCGATCTCCGCCAGTGAGGGTGCGGCGCTGCGCCGGCGCATAAAGAGGATCAAGGGGATGCAGATCAGCGAACTGGCGCCGACGACCAAGGAAGCATCGGAATAGGAGAGCACCAACGATTGGCCTTGCACGAGCGCGGAAAGCTGAGCCAGGGAGTGCGATTGGAGAAATTGGGCCGCCGGCGGCGCCGTAAGATTCACGGCGCTACTAAGAACGGTCGAATGGAACTCGGCGCGCCGGTCGATAACGACGCCGAGTAGAGCGACCGCCACCGATCCTCCGAGCTGCACCGCTAGGTTGACGAATGCTCCGGCCTTCTGCCCATCGCGAGGCGACGTCCCGCTCAGGACCGCAACGGTGAGCGGGATGAACAGCAAAGCGCTGCCGGCGCCGCTGAGCGCAAGGGGTATTGCGAAGGTCCAGAACGATGCCTGCAGCGTCGTATGGAACGCTAATGTTAGCAACGCCACGCCACTGGCTATAAAGCCCGCCGCCAGTAAGACGCGCGCGTCGACCTTGCCGATCACTTTGACGATGAACGGCACACAGAGCGCGAGCGGCACCGCCCGCAGAATGAAGAGCATACCGCTGAGCGTCGGAGTGAAGCCGAGTAAGCCTTGAACGAACTGCGGCAGTACGTACGTCGAACCCAGCGATGCGCCGCCGAACGCGAACGCAAGCAGTGACCCCGACCAGACGCTTCGGTTCGCTAGCACGCGAAGATCGACGATCGGAGCTGCCGTGAACTTCAACTCGTAGACGACGAAGCCCACGAGGCCGATCACGCAAAGGACGGCCATTACCGCATTCACCGGATCCTGCAACCAGTAATGCGGCTCGCCCTCGGTCAGCACGTACTGCATCGATCCCAGCGCCAGCGCGAGAAGCACGACTCCGGCAAGATCGACCGGCATCTTCCGCGGTTTTTGTGGATCCTTTAGCAGCAGGAACAAAACGATCGCGGCAAAGGCGCCCGGCACGACGTTGATATCGAAGCACCAATTCCACGACCAGTTGTCAACCAAAATACCGCCAAGCGCCGGCCCCAGCGCCGGACCCATGACCGCGCCGATGGTAAAGATCCCTTGGCTCGCGCCGAGGCCTTCGGGCGGAAAGGTATCGCGCAGAACCAGCTGCCCGGTCGCCAGTAAGCCGCCCCCGAAGAGCCCCTGAATGATACGCCAAAACGTGAGCGTTCCGAGCGAGGCCGACGTGCCGCACATCACCGAGGCCAGTGTAAAGCCGGCGATCGACGCAACGTAGTAGCTTTTCCGGCCGAACCGGTCTTGGAGCCAAGGCGTCAACGGGATTACCACGATGGCGGCGATGGTATAAGCCGTTATGACCCAGGTGGCCTCCTGCTGGCCAGCACCGACGTTGCCCTGGATGGTCGGCAGCGCGACGTTCGTGATCGTTGAATCGAGAGTCTGCATCAAGGTGGCGGCCATCACGGCTGCCACAATGAGCGCACGCCGCGCGCCGAATTCTACGACATCCTGTCGCTGTGCATCCACATGGACGATGAGCGGGGTTTGGTCGGTTACCGATGCAAATTCACGGTAAGCGAGAACGGGGAGCTGTGGGCGGTCTCGTTACCTCGTTGGGCGCATCGGGAGCATAGTTTGCAGGGGGACGTGGTCCTATGGCTTACGAGGTCACTAAGCGGATCAAAGGGCGCGATTACCGTTACGTCGTGGAAAGCTATCGCGATCCGAAAACCAAACGCCGAAAGGCGAAATGGACCTATGTTGGAGCGCTTGACGGCGACACCGTACGAACCCCGGTCGCCCGTGCGCGCAAGCACGTTACGAAGGACGATGTCATAGCAGCGGTTGCAAAGTTGCTGGAGTTCCGCGACCCCGAACATGTTACGGTCGCGGTCATCGCGAAAGAAGCCGGCATATCGCGGAGCACCTTCTACCGCTACTTTCCAGACGAGCTAAAAGCCTTTAACGCCGCGGTGCTACGAATATGCGACCAATTCTTACTCTCGCTACCCGAGCTCGACAACTCGGTGCGAACGGCGCAAGAAGCGCGCGCGACGTTCCACCGGTGGTGTGAGGCGCGCTTTCGACTAATAGGGCGCCAACGCGCAATCCTGCACGCAATCTCACAGGGTTATCGCGGCAAAATGCCGCTCCGGCTGGAGCGCTCGTTGTTGGCGGTAGATTCGTTAGCATCACTCGAGACTTTTCTGAAAGCGCTCCAGGGCGCCGGCATCGCCGCAATGCCCGACGCTGCAGGACTCTCCCGCGCTATTTTAGGCAGCCTCGTCGCTCTCAGAATAACGCCGCACTTCATAAGATCCGAATATGCGTTCTTCGTCCCGGAGTTCGAGGAGCTGCAGGCAATGTTCGAGCGTGCGATATTCGGGGCCTGAGCTTCGTCGGAATGATCTCACTAACCGCCTGCGAGTTTGACTTTCCGCCCTTGCGCCGCGAACCACGTCACGATTCGATCGCGATGGTCGCCTTGAATTTCCACGGTGCCGTTCTTTGCGGTGCCGCCGGTGCCCAAGTGGCGTTTGAGGGCTTTCGCGATCTCATTGATCTCGCGTAGCTCCAATCCGGTCACGACGCTCATCGTTCCGGCGCGCCGTCTTTCGCGTAGGACGCGCACGATGCCGTCGTCGGGCACGCGTCGAGTCACTGCCTCACGGGTTCCAATAGGTTACGCTGAAACTGCTCCCGTCAAAAGACAGAAACGACGGCACGGCTTCATCTGTGTTTTTGTGGCCCAAAATGGCCACCTGCTCGCGCTTGCCAAAGGCCGCGATAGGTCCCGAAGTCGTGGCGTCGGTCGCGGCGTTCGTATCGGTTGCTCGGGTGAAGTCCTTGCCAAAACCCACCGCGTCGAAGTCGGGGAGTCCGGAATAACCGTTCGATTCGGCAATCCACTCGGCAGACGCCCGTTGCGCTCGCGGCACCGCCGCACTGGTCCTGAAGTACTTTCCAGTCGTCAAGTCCACGATGGTCACGACGAACCTCGAACCGTTGTAATGCACCTCTGCTTCCATGTCTTCACCGGGCGTTACCCGCATGTTTTTGATCGTTACGCCAGTTTTCGGCGCAAACTCATACCATGCATAAGTCACAAGTTCGACCCCATTACATTGGGATTCCGTCCCAGTCTGCTCCACCGTGTTGTTGTCCCATCCATCGATGCCCACCCAAAATGATACAGCCCCGTTGGGGTTCACCCTGCAGTTCACACTGGGGACCGTCCACGAGCCCCGTGCTTCCGTGAACGCGCTGCCAACCACGGCATAGCCAGCCCAGTTATCGCTTTCGTAAATCCCGAGGTCACTTCTTCCCCATTGGCTGGGAGCCGGCCCGATCAATCTCATCGGCGCGTGCGCAAGCGGCGACCGTGCGACCTGCGATGGGAAAGCCGATGCGCTCGATACCAGCACCCGAGCGGAAGTGGCAGCCAGGGCTACTAATATTGCGAATCCGGCCGATCGTTGGATGTTCACGAGTTGGACTCCTTAGCTTCAAATCTGAGTCAGCCACGCTCACAACTGCGGTAAGGGCGTCGCAAATATGAGAAGAGGCCGCCGATTTGCGCAATCAATTTTGTAATCGCAGTTGTTTCTGTGCTCACCATATGTTTGGAATAATATGCGAAGAACGTTTCTCTTGGAACGTTTGGCAAAATCGTAGGGAATCCCAGTAGTTTCCATCTCATGTCATCCCCAATCGCTCTGAAAAGGCTCCTTCGGGGCTGCCGTTGAGAAATAGACTGCACGGCCAGCCGCGCGCTGATCTCAAGAGAATGAAAAGAGCCTTACAACCGAAGGCTCTTTCAATGGTGGAGATGGGGAGACGAGACCACGCGCCCTTACTGGCTCAACACAGCCCCCTCCGGAATAAACAAGCCCCCGCTGATCGTCTGCAACGGCGACCCGCCCGCGGGATAGGAAAAAATGCCAGCGTTTGCGTCGCATGCGTCGGGCGCGATCACTTTGTGTTTCGGCGGCACGATGAAGAACTGCTCGACGCATCTGTTCCCGAGGGTAGTCGAGCTCACGACGGTGCCCCCTTGAGTCTGGTAGATGGTGCTCCCTGTATCGCCGACCGCCATGTACTTGCCGTCCCACTGCACGTTTCCCTCACCCCCCGGCGTTTGACTCAGGGTGATGTCGGTGAAGCTGCTGCTGCCGGCAGGCAGTTCCGCGTAGTGGAACTTACTCGACGAATCATAGCCGTCCACGAATAGATTGCCCGCTTTGTCGTATCCGAGAAAGAGCGTTCCAGCAAAGTTAGGGTCGGTGACGACCGTTCCGGAACCGGCCGCGTTGTGGAAAATCTCGATCTGCCCGGCAGATGCGTACGAAACCGCCAGATCCCCGTTCGTCTTACTAGTCGCACAGCCCCAGGGGTCGGGTGCCGACAGGACGTTCACGGGCGTGGTTCCCCCGTGCGCGTATTCGAAGACCTCTCCCTTTGCTTGGTCGACGATCCAGACGTAACCGGAGGGATCGGTGCACTCTCCACGCGGCTCAGTGAACCCGGTCAGCACGCCGGCCAGCCTGAGGTACGGATACGTGAACACTTCAACGTCCGGCCCACCGAAGTCGCTGATATAGAGCAGCTCATTGTGAGACCTGGCTGCTGGGTCCATCCACGACTTCCCGTAGCCACGCCGCCGCGCGGCGCCCTGCGCGACGAGCGGCGAGGCCCCCGGAACCATGCCCGACGTTAGGGGGTTCGCCCCCGGCTGCTGCGGGGTAGTGGACGCCACCAGCGAGTTCGCGCTGCACGCTGCTAACACTGCAGACGTGGCGAAAGCGGCGATCAAGCGCGCGATGCTTGTGTGCCGTGCGGCACTTGTAACGGTTGTCATACGAAAACCTCCTGTTCGAAAAGGCGACAGGAGCTCAGCAATCGCGTCGGCGTTACTAAGCGGGTGCGAACAAATCGAGCGCGCGGGCGAGCCCTTGCCTCGCTGCGTACTTTGCGACTGCTAGGCTTTTTCCTGGAGCGTTTACGAGTCCACAAGGTCGTTGCAAGGCTTCCCTCTCTATACAACCGGCGGCGCATCTATACTTTCATTCAACGCCGGCTTCTAGCGGGCGTCCTTTACGATTTCTTGTGGCAAGGGGCGGAGATCGACGTTATCGCTTCGGGGCTGCGCGGTTACCAGCCGTCGGCGGTTTCAAGCGTATAACTCCGTCGCACATTGGCACCTGTAGCTGGTAAGCTCCGCCCCATGATGGCACCGTGTTCGAGTTGGACCCCTTACACTAAATGTAAGTGGTCGGCATTCCAGCCTCGCGCGGTCGAAGTCAAAATGCAAAACGCCTGGTAAAATCCAGCGTTTTCGATGGTGGAGATGTGCGGACTCAAACCCCGGACCCCTTACATGCAAAGTGATTCTGGGGCAAAAGACGCTTCCCCGAAAAAGGCCCGCAAACGGCGCAAAGCCTTGTAGGCGTCGAGCGATTTCGACATTTTCGGTTTCCGAGATCTTCCACGACTTTCCACGCTTTTCCGTGAGAATGGTCGTCAAATGGTCGTCAAAATCTCGAGAGCCTTTTACGGCATGATCGTCATCAGAAACAGCGGACAGCGGCCGCAGCTCCCGGCGCTGTGGTTCCCCCGAGGCCGCTATTGCTCCTAGTCAAATGTGCCGTGCCGAGGAGCTCCGATACTATAGGGATTTCCTTATCCTCCGTTCCTGGCCACTATGACGGCGATTCGCCCTTTGTGTCACTCCATGCGTTACGGGTCCAGACGCGATTTGGATGGTGGCCGATCGTCGGATAGCCAATCGCGAACGATGTTACGACGATGCCTGCAAGATGGTCACACTCGAAACAAGGGATGGTGTGGCCCTGCTCGGTTATGCCGGGCTCGGAGCGACAGCTATGAGGACACAGCCATCAGATTGGACGAACGCAGTGTTGCGTGGGCCAAATGCACCTATGGAAAATGCTCTAGGGCATTTGGCTGACAGCACCGGACCGCTTACCCCGCACGTGCAGTCGCTTCCGCCGGCGACCGCTACGCGACCGCCCTCGCCGCCGCCACGTTAAATAAAAACGCCTAACTAACGCTGTCCAAGCCTTACTGCTTGTCAAACTGAGCGAGCTCATGCTACATTTTCGAAATGCGGCCGCTCTCCGGGCCGGCTAATGACGGCCCCCAAAAACGCCGAAAACACGGTCAACCTACTATCCAGAGCATGGAGGACCTGTGAACTATCGCTCGCCGGTCGGGTTCGTCACACTTTTGATCGCGGTCGCTGGCTGCAGCGGCGTCGCTAATCTTCCATCAGGGCCCGCCAATCAAGCGGCGTTTTCCCCGGCGGTGCTGGCCTCCGGGCGAACCGTTCGTTCCCGTCCGGGCGATTCGGCGAGCTTTCAGGACGTCTACACGTTCCAGGACAGTGCCGACGGCGGAAACCCCTTTGCCGGCCTGACCGTCGACAGAGCGGGAAACCTTTACGGCACGACGAGCTCGGGAGGCAGCGGTTACGGCACCGCCTTCGAGCTGAAGAATACGGCCAAAGGATATAAGTACGTCGTATTGCATACGTTCGCCGGCGGCAGCGACGGCGCGAATCCCTACGCCCGCTTGATGCCGGGCGCCGGAGGGAAACTGTACGGGACTACCGTGAACGGCGGCGGCGGAGCCGGAACGGTCTTCGAATTGCTGCCGGGCAAGGCGCCCCGTACCGAACGCTTGCTGTATGCTTTTACTCAGAGCGTCCAGGGCGCCAATCCGTCCGCCGGGGACCTGACTATCGACTCAAACGGCGCAATCTACGGCACCACGCAATATGGCGGCGCCTACGGGCAGGGCACCGTCTTCAAGTTGTCGCCCGCAAAGGGAGCCGATAAGGAAAAAGTCCTGTACAGCTTCGGTGCGAACTCAAACGACGGTACGCAGCCGTATGCCGGGGTCACCCTTGACCGGGCGGGAAACATTTACGGCACCGCCGCGCTCGGCGGCCAAGGTTACGGCACCGTCTTTGAGCTGACCCCTTCGAAGAGCGGATGGACCGAACAGATCATCCACACGTTCGGGAACGCGACCGACGGCGGGACTCCGTACGCCGGCCTGAGCTTCGATGCGCAAGGCAATCTCTTTGGCGCGACCACCCAAGGTCCGGGCAGCGGGGGGGGCACGTTTTTCGAACTGACGCCTTCGAACGGAAGCTGGTCGTTCAACACGATCTACAGTTTGTCAGGATGGGGGATCTCGGGCGAATTCCGCACCGCTTACCTCGACCCGAACGACAATATCTTTGGGACCACCCATTGCGACGGTCAGTACAGTTCCGGGTCGGTGTATGAGCTGCAGCGCTCGGGGAGCGCCTACAACTACGTCGACCTGTACGATTTCACGGGCGGAACCGACGGACAGTACGTTTTCAGCAATCCGGCGTTCGATGCGCACGGCAACATCTTCGGCACGACCAACGTGGGCGGTTCCGGGTACGGGGTCGTTTGGGAAGTTCGGGCAGCCGGCAAAACCGACGGGCGCCACGTGTAATCTCGACTGCTCCGGGTTAAACGTCCATTGCCATCGGGGGAACGGGGATCTGTAGCGGCCAGCCTCGCATTTCTGGCTCGCAGCTGCCTCGCACTCTTGGATCAGCTTATCGTTTGGATCGCGGCAGCTTCGGATCGTCAGAGCCGACCGACCAGGGAGGGGGGCCTCACTTTGATCTCGCCAACTCCTAACCCTCAACGCTGCGGCACGGGTAAGGAGTTAGGGCCTCAAAATTGTGCGCCCCCCCCCAGCTGCCGATCGGCCAGGCTGTCCAGCTCAGCCCAGCCGCCGCGATCCAAGCCTGCAACGCGTTAAGCGCCGCGATCCAAGCCGCCAAACTGCGAGGCTGCTGCGAGCCAAGCCGCGCGCGCTGCTGCGATGCGAGCTGCGCGCGCCGATCGAAGCTGCAAAGCGCAACAGCCTCGCATTCGCGAAGCCGTGCAGAGGGGCAGAGGCGCGGGGGAGAAAGCGGCTGCCTTACACACCGGTCTGGTGCGTCTCAAGCGTCCATCGACTGACGTTATCTCGTGAATCGAAGTAGATGGTTATTTCATCGTAAGGCCACAACAATAGACCTCCCCGCTTGTCGATGAAATACTCCACCATCGGGTGCTTGTTCTTGGCCGTTGGTAGCGGGAAGTCTGCCTGGGATAATGGGACATATCCATGGCCAACCTCTCGTTTAGTCGCTACTTTTCCCGGAGGATCGGCTGTATCGTGCCAGATTACTTCGCCATTGCCCGACTTAAGGCCAAGCCTGCGCGACTGCGCGTAGAGTTCTTCGCGAGACATACCGACGTGCAAGGATGTTACAAGAGACTTCTCCTTAGCGTCGTCCATGGCGTTAGTGATTCGAACAGCCAGACACACTGCTGCGATAACGCCGACGATTGTGAGGGTAACCCCGAGCGTGATCCAGATCAGGATTTTCACAACTTTTCGACTGTGGACCGACTGCCGCACGACCTCTCACTCTTTACACGGTTTGAGCCTCTAGCCTGCTCGACAGTCGCTGCTTCGAAAGTCGAAGACACCAGCGTAAAACAGCACGGTGCCCTTCGCCTCGTGCGGAAGCTCGGCCCGTCTCCAGACGATCGCTGTAGGATGTTCTTCCGGTTGATACGCCTCAGGCGAGAACGCCGAGATGACTACGCCAAGAGCAGGGATGTATCCATCAACCCAGCCGCGGCCAGGAACAAGCGCCAGCTGTCCGCTGAGTATTTAGTGTCGTTGCCCCGCGAAGGTCATCGAGCACCAATGCGTCTAGCAGAGCCTTAGAAACATCCGGTAAGGCAACAGTCCCCTTCAGGCGATGCCGCAGCGCCAAGTTCCAGACGAGCCTGAGGCAATCGCGATATTCATCAAACTGATCGTTCATCGTTTCCACTGAAGCGTCTCCAATTTATTGCGCGCCAAGGCGTTCCCATTCGTTGGGTAACAAGCCAAATTCGAAGTTAGCTTGATCCACCGCTTGTTCTAAGGATTCGTGCCATGTATCAGTCATCTCGCCGTCGCTTCCATCGAGGTACAGCAAATAGAATCCACTGTCAGGCGGAAGTTGAACGATTTCCAACCGATGTGGTGGAGGTAGAAGTTGATCGCCGTAGTGGCGCGTCTTCCCCGTGATTCGGGCTTGGTCCACTTGCGCTCTTGCGATTCGGATGTATTCTGACGACATTAGAAAGCTAGGTGTGACGCATCGCGCCCGGCGCCGATGGGCGGCTGCGATCCATGCGTCACCAGGGCCACCCGCGTTTGATCACGCCGCATGCACCAGACGATCGCGAAGTGTTAACGGGCCGTAGAAGCAGCACGTATCTACCGCTTGTCAAGGTAACAACTGGAATCTCCACGTGGTAACGGCACCGAGCTTTTGACCCCCTAGCGGCGCCCAAGAATTGACCCCCTCACAGAACGAGGGTGCTCCTCTCGAAGGATGGGCTTAACGTACAAGTCCCTCCCCAAGAGGAGCACCGAGGAGGTTGATTACTTTGGATACATGGGAAACCATTCGGCTTCGCTGCGTGCGCGATCGCGAACCGGTCAAGACCGTCGCTCGTGAACTCGGCCTTTCGAAGAACACCGTCAAGAAATAGATCCACTCGCTGCAGGCGCCGCACTATCAGAGCCCCGAGCGAACATGCCGCTTGGATGCGTATCGTTACCACATCGACGACTTGATCCGCCGATCGCCAAAGATAACGGCGGTTCGCATTGGTACGCAGCTTCGTGCATTCGTCGATCCAGATCTGGAGATCAGCCAACGCGCTCTGCGCGAGTATGTGGCCAATCGCCGGCGTGAGATCGTTGGCAAGGAGGCGTTCGTGCGAGCGCACTATTTTCCGGGCGACGAAATGCAGTTTGACTTCACGCCCGTCAAACTCGTCGTATCGGGCGTGCTCACCATCGTTCACCTGTTCGTCGCTCGCTTGAGCTACAGCGCCCGGTTGTTTGCGCGCGTGTCGTTGCGCGAAGATCAGGTAGCACTCTTCGCCGGCATCCTGGGCGCCGTCGTGCACTTCGGAGGCGTTCCCAGGGTCGGCGTCTTCGATAACGCCAAGACGGCTGTTACGCGCATTCTGCGCGGCCGCAATCGCGAAGAGAACGAAGCCTTTCGCACCTTCTGCGGTGGCCTGGCGCTGGCAATGGAGTACGCAGCGCCCGCCAAAGGTAACCAAAAGGGAGGCGTCGAGGGCGCCAATGGTTTCATCGAGGATAACATGTTCCGCCCAACCCCCGAGTGCGAGAGCGTCGAAGAGTTTAACCTCTTGCTCGAACACTTCTGTCGAGCCGATGAAGCGCGGACATCATCGGTCCATCGTGAAACGATCGGGGAACGCTTCGCCCGCGAACAGCCCACCCTACGACCTCTGCCGACCGTACTTCCGGCGGCCTGCGTCCGACGGATTGCCCGCATCAACAAGTTCGCTGAAGCTATCTGCGATACCAACCGCTACTCGGTTCCGACGCAGTGGGCACATCGCGATGCGGTGCTCGAACTCTTCGAAGAGCGGGTACGAATCGTCGTTGACGACCAGGTCGTCGCCGAGCATAAACGCTGTACTGGCAAGCACCAAACGATGCTCGACGTCCGCCACGCGATCGAACTGTTGGCGTATAAGCATCGCAGCGTCGAACGCGCCGAGATCATCATGCAAAGCCGGCTCCCTGCGCCGCTGCTGGCCTTGCGAGATCGCTTGCTGGCTCACGATCGCGCCCGAGCTGGCCGCGCCTTCGTGACCGTTCTGCGGCTGCTGCTCACCTACTCCAGCGAGGTCGTCGCTGAGTGCGTCTCCCAGGCGCTTGTCTGCGGAACACTCGACCCGGCGGCGATCGCGCTATTGGTGCGTCAGCGCACGGCACCCCTTCCACCAGCGGCGCCGATCCTGGCGTTACGCGCGCCCGAAGGCGTGCAACGCCCGGTCGTCGATCTCGCTCGCTACGACCTCGCAATGCTCGCAGAAGGGAGGCTGTGATGGTTGAGCATCCGTTGCTTGACATGCATCTGCGCAGCCTGAAGCTGCCGGCAATGCTTGGCAACTATCGGCGCTTAGCCGGTGATGTCGCCGAACCCGTCGAGTACCTCACGCAGCTCGCGGCCCTTGAGGTCAGCAAACGTCACGAGAACGGAGTGCGCGCGCGGATCGCCGCCGCGCACTTCCCGGTCATCAAGACCATCGAATCGTTCGATTTCACCTTGCAGCCAGCACTTCCTAAAGCTAAGTTCTTGGAACTCTTCGACTGCTCTTTCGTCGAACAGCATCGTAACGTGATTTGCATCGGGCCGCCAGGAACAGGCAAAACGCACTGCTTGCTCGCGCTTGGCCTACCGGCATGCACGCGCAGCTACCGCGTGATCTTTGTCACTGCAGCCGAGCTGCTGATGGGATTGATCTCCGCCAAGCATGATGGCCAACTCGAACGCAAACTACGATCGTATGAACGCTACGATCTGATGCTGATCGACGAGCTTGGATACATTCCCTTCGAACGTGAAGCAACCGACTTACTCTTTCAGGTAATCTCGCGCCGGTACGAACGCCAGAGCGTTGCAATCAGCACGAATCTCGCCTTCACCGACTGGACGAATATCTTTCCCGACCCGATGGCGGCGACGGCTGTCATCGATCGGCTCGTGCACCACGGTGCGGTCTTTGAGTTCGCCGGCGAAAGCCAGCGGCTCAAGGCCCGCCAGCGTCGCGGGAAAAACGCGAACGGCGGCCAAGATTGACCCCCTGGGGGGGCAATTCCTCACCGCCGAAAAGGGGTCAGTTTCTCGCCGCCGTTACCACGTGGCTAAATCGAGGAACTCTCGCTGAATTTCGGTTCTGCCTTGGCGCGCGCTGAACGCTTCCAGAACTGGGTGCCCTAGCGAAGGGGACGTTATCGGATCAACGTCGGCCCCGGATCGGAAGCCGGCGGTCAATTTTGAGATCTCACGAGTCTCTCCTCATCAGAAGGATTACAATTTGTAGCTTCGATTCGTCGGAGGCAAGACTCTCTACACCGCGCCGTTACTCGTGACAACAAGGTAAGGGAACAGTCGCTTTTCGTAGTGCATTCGCCATACGTGGCAGGCTCATGGTTTTCGATTCTTGCTCGAACGGCGTAGCGCCGATGCGGCACTGAGCTCAGTCAGAACGGCGGGTGCTCGGGATGCCGAGTATAAGCAAACCTCGTTCGCCCAACTGCTCGATGAACTCCGTCTGGCCTGGCTGACCTTACGTCGCGTGCAAAACAATACGTGCAAGCGCCATGCCAGCCATTGCTCCCAAAACGCCGAGAATAACCGAGCCACAGGCGTAAGCTAGCGCGATAGTCGGTACACCGTCCGATAAAAGCGTAACTGTGTCGTAGCTAAAGGTTGAGAATGTCGTAAACCCACCGAGGACACCTACCATCGCGAAGGCGCTGACGTACGGGGACAGGCCAATGCTCGACTGGGAATAGGTCGCGACTATGCCGATCAGGAAGGAACCGAAGATATTGATCGCAGCGGTATGCCACGGAAAGCCAGGCCCAATCCGCTCGACACTCAAGATAGCTATAGCGTAGCGAAGCATCGAACCCAGCGCCCCGCCGATTCCGACTACCGCAAACGCAAGCAACGACTTCACTTTGGCTCCCCTGCCTTGTATGCAATAACGTGAACGTTCTCAAGCGTAACAAGCCCTTCGGTAACCATCCTATCCAGCGTAGGAAGGAACGCCTCGACCTTCTCCTCTGACTCGACCAGTTCGATCAATACCGGCAGATCAGAGGACAGATCCACGATCCGCGCAGCATGCACCACGGAGTGGCCACCAAATCCGAGGATGCCTTTGAACACCGTTGCGCCAGCTAAACCAGCCCTCCGCATCTCTTCCACAATGGCGACGTATAGCGGCTGCCCTCTCCAGCGGTCGGACTCACCAAGAAATATCCGAACAAGTTTCGCGGTACCTTCACTTTTCATAACTGGTCACACTTCGGCCGTATTAGCTTTGGAACCCGTTGGCCAACGAGCTTAGTAATCTGCTACGGCCTAACAGCGAACCGTGTATACCTGCTTATTCCCGGATGCAAGAGGTTCCCAGTCTGGGAGAGCCAGAGTATTGATTGTCGCGCCCAGGCGACCTAATGGCGCGAAGGCACGAATTTTCACTCGGCTGTGTTGACCCAACAGGTACGGGAAATGCCACGGGCGCCGCAGCGTTGAGCGTTGAACTTGTTGGTCACGTAGGCGAACTTGCCGTCGGGCGTTATCGCCACGCCTGTGGGGCTCGCCCCCGCTGCAAACGGTGAGCCTGCCACCGGTGTCAGTGCGCCGCTTTGCGGGTCGATGACGTAAGCGGAAACGTCTCGGGAAACATCCGGAGAGCGACGGTTTGTCACGTAGACGAACCTGCCCGTGGATCGATCGCCACGCCTTGGGCGCCTCCGCCCGCTTTAAACGGCGACCCCTCAACTTGTGTCAGCGCGCCACTGTGTGCGTCGATCGTATAGGCGGAAACGTTGTTCGACCGATAGTTGGTCACGTAGGCAAACTTGCCCGTTGGATCGATCGCCACGCCCTCGGGACGCTCGCCCGCCTCGGTCTGATAGGGGCCGTTCCAAACGATCGCGCCGGTTGTGGTGTCGATTTCATAGAGAAGAACGCTGTTATACACGTGGTCGGTCACGTAGGCGAGCTCGACGGCGCCGGCGCTGGGTTTAATTCGCGCATGCGTTTGCGAGCCGGTTGCTATGCCGGGCGGCGTTACCGTTCCTGACGGCGCGGAGTTCGAACAAGCGGCAAAGACCATCGCGATCCCCACCGCCGACAACGCTCGAACGACGAACTGATCTAACGGCATGCTTAGAATCCCATTATAGAGTAGATCGTGCCGAAGCTCTGGCTGCCGCCTCGCGAGGTCGTACCAAAAAGCTTGGCGTCGACGAGGATTAAACTTGCCCACGGCGTCGCGCCATCACTCCCTCCGGCAAATGTATGGATCACCTTCAGTTTGCCGTCCGTTGTGATGGAAAATACCGTTCCGCTTTTGGCGGAGGGCCCGATACTCATGGTACCGTAGAGCGTGCCCGCGGCGTCGGTGAGCGCGGCTCGCGGCTGGCCTGCGGCCTTGCCGCCGGTGGGAACGCTATAGAGCGTCTTGAACACACCGCCAGGTGTGATTGAGAAGACCGAACCGATCTTGTTCTTTCCGCCGCTATACGCCGTGCCGTATAGCGTGCCGCCGAGTTTGGTTAAGTAACAACCAGAGCTGCAGCTTCCATCAGCGGCGTTTTTGAACTTATACAGCACCGTTTCTGTGCCGCCTGTGGTCACGCTGAAGATCGTGCCATGACCGAATACGCCGCCGTTTCCACCGTTCGTAGTTGTACCGTAGAGTTTACCGCTAACGTTTACCAAGGCGCTTTCCGGGCCAATGCCGTCATCCGTCTTTTTCGAGCCGAAGGAGTAGAGAACTTTCTCTTTGCCGCTCGTCGAAATCGAAAAGACCGTTCCACAGGTCGAGCAAGAACCGGCGTTTCCGCCGCTCTGCGTCGTGCCGTAAAGTGTGCCGCCAACGTTCGTCAACCTGGCCCGCGGGCGGGCGCCGTCAGCGCTTCCGCCTTTAAAACTGTAGAGGGTCTTGAACGCACCGGCTGGAGTAATCGAGAAAACGGTCCCGTTACCACTCGCTCCGCCTTCTGGATTCGTGCCGTACAGCGTGCCGTTGACGTTGAGTAGGCCGGCTGTCGAACCTTTGCCGTCCACCGCGCCTTTGAAACTGTGGAGCAGAGCGAATCCGGTACCGTCCGGCGAAATGGAGTAGATCGTCCCGCCATCCGTGCTTCCGCCCTTTGAGGTTGTGCCGTAGAGAACGTCGCCGGCCTTGGTCAACCCGGAAACCGGCAGCGACCCATCCGCAGTGCCACCCGCGAAGCTGTGAAGCACGGTTCCCGTCGCACCCGGTCTTGCGAGCGAATGCGGTATCGCTTGCGGCGCGCCGATGGGCGGCTGCGATCCGCTGCAACTTGCGAGAAATGCGGCCGCTATGCACGCGCCTATGCAGGGGCTTTTCTTTAAAGGTTTCACCTTTTTAACGTTCTCCAATCTCAAATACCAAACTTGGCTTTGGTAGCAACGAGCGTCGCGTCCTGAGCGCGTATCGAGGTATCGCCAACCGGTCGAGGTCGCTTCAGGACGATCGTGGCGTAGCTTCACTCCTAAGGTAACGAATACTTGCACGAGCGAGTCGCACAGATGCTTCGCCGGCCGTCATGACCAGAGCAAAGACAGCGCCGGTCGACTCCAACGCGTTGCTCCAGAGCGCAAGCTCGTTTGTGTGGGCTTAGGTATCCGCTGACGCGAGAATCATCCGAGCGGCTTTACCCGCCATGATGGTTGCATTGGTCGGTCCGGTTGCCATACGCGGCATAACCGATGAATCTGCTACCCGCAACCCCTCGATACCGCGTACGCGTAAATTCCGGATCGACGACGGCCATTTCGTCCACGGCAATCTTGCAGCCACCCCGTTGAGCGAAGAACTCGCTGGA
>PMTY01000174.1 GCA_003167155.1 Candidatus Cybelea tumulisoli | reverse complement strand
ACCATGTTGCCGCCGTACATGACCAGCACGTTCTTGCAAAACTCCGCCACGACGCCCAGATCATGCGTGATCAGAATGATCGCCGCTCCGGTCTCGTGCTGGAGCTCGGCCATCAGCTCCAAGACTTGGGCTTGAATCGTTACGTCGAGCGCCGTGGTGGGCTCGTCGGCAATCAAGAGCTCCGGATTACACGAAAGCGCCATCGCGATCATCACGCGCTGGCGCATACCGCCCGAGAACTGGTGCGGATAGTCGCCCAACCGCTTGTCGGGTTGCGGGATGCGAACCTTGCTCAGCATCTCGATCACGCGTTCGCGCGCTTCGGGCCGGTTCAGGCCGAGGTGCAGACGCACCGCCTCAGAGATCTGCTCGCCGATGGTCAGCACCGGATTGAGCGACGTCATTGGATCCTGAAAGATCATTGCTATCCGATAGCCGCGGATCTTGCGCATCTCGGCTTCGCTTTTCGCCGGCAAGCTTTCACCGCGCAAGGCAATGCGATCCGCGGTGACGGTTGCGTTGCCGGCCAAGAGCCGCATGATGGAGAGCGCCGTTACTGATTTTCCCGAGCCGGATTCGCCCACGATGCCCAGCGTTTCACCGTCCTCCAGTGAGAACGAGAGGCCGTTGACCGCAGTTACCGGTCCGTCTTCAGTGCGAAAGGTCGTTCGAAGGTTCTTGACCTCGAGTAGATCCACGCGGCCGCTAAATACCCGTGAGCGAAAGCACGAAGGCCGAAACGACGAAGACGACGGCGACAAAGCCGGTTAGCCGCTTGAGCTGCTCTTCTGCGCCGAGCCGCCCGTGGTAGGAGCTCTCGACTCGGCCTCCGATGGTGCCGGTCAGCCCTTCCTGTTTGGTCGTTTGGATCGCAAGCAAGAAAATCAGCGAGATCGCGGCCAGCACAAAAATGCCCGCGAGGCCGTGCGTTAGCCAGGCTGCGTGCATGGCGATCGCCGTCTTTGCCTGCACCTGCGGCAGGACGGGTGCGTTGGGCGGGACGACTCCGGCGGGCAGCGTTGCGGCGGCCGATGGCAAAACCTTGGCGGTTGCCGCGGCCAGGACGAACAAGGGGTTCAAGTCGCTCTTCTCTTCCTTAAATAGGCAATGGCGGCATCTTCTCTACGACCGCAGGCCCCAGGCTGCCTGCATGAACCCTTCCGCGCGAAGTAATCGCCCGCGCCCGCCGAAGATCCCCAAGTGGCTGAACTAGAGGGGCTGACGGAGGCGGTCTCCACGATCGTTCCGATCAAGAACCGGCGGGTTTGGCGCGACCTCGCGCGCATCCTCTCCACCATTTTCAACCCGTTCCTCACCGCGCTCGCGCTGTTCGTGATCCTGGCCCACATCGGCGCCAAGGATACCTTGGATTTTTGGCGCCTGCTCTTTATCTCGACATTTTTCACGTCGTTGGGCCCGATGCTCTATGTGTTCTGGCTCTATGCGAACGACTACATCTCCGATCTCGACATGTCGGTGCGGGCCGAGCGTGAGATGATCCTGACCGCGTTTGTCGTCTTCGATCTCTTCGGGGCCGGCGCGCTGTGGCTCGCGCACGCTCCGCGCCTAATGATCGCCGCGATGCTCGGCTACTTCGTTTCGACACTGATCGTGCAGTACATCACGCGCTACTGGAAGATCAGCACGCACGCGCTGGGAATCACCGCACCGCTGACGGCATTGACGTTGATCTACGGCCGCCAGCCGTTACCATTCATGGTGCTGATCCCGATGGTCTGCTGGGCCCGAGTCTATCTCAAATCGCACACGGTCATGCAAGTCGTCGCCGGCGCAGCCCTGGCCGTTGCAACGACCGCCTTCTTCTTCTCACTCTTCCACGTAGGCCTACTCTCAGCGCACTAGGCTGATCACGACATGAAAACGGCGGTTGGCACGCTGGTTGCCGCCTGGCTCGTCTTCGGGCTCGGCGGTTGTTCTAGCGGGAATCCGTTCGCTGCGGCGCCCGGTATTGGGCAGGGCGCCGATCGCAACGATCGCGTTCCGGTGACGAGTGGAGAGAGCGGCTTTCGCGTTCTGTACAGCTTTCAAAACGGTGCCGACGGCGCAGTCCCCGCGACCAGCTTGATTGCCGATGCGAGCGGCAATCTTTATGGGACGGCGACCAACGTCGAGGGCGCCGGATCGTGTAACGTGCACTGCGGCAGCATCTTCGAGCTTTCACCGCCGGTATCGAAGCACGGCCGCTGGAACTTTACGATCCTCTACGACTTCAAGGGCCGCAAAGATGGAGGCCTGCCGGAGGGCAACCTAATGTTCGGCCCAGGTCGCAGCCTGTATGGCACCACTAACGTCGGCGGTGGCTATGGAAAGTTCGGTGCCGGCGTGCTTTTTCAACTCAGGCCTTTGCACCACCACTGGACCGAGCACGTGCTTCACAGGTTTGGGAGTGCCAACGACGGGCGCAATCCCCACGGCGGCCTCGTGGCTGATCGAACGGGAGACCTGTACGGAACCACCGTTAGTGGCGGCAAGTATTCTGCCGGCACCGTCTACGAAGTGTCACGCTCGGGCGCGGAAACGGTCCTCTACGACTTCAGCGGCGGAGAGGATGGCGGTTTGCCTACCGCCGGGCTTACCATCGATCGCGTCGGCCGCCTTTACGGCACGACGGAGTATGGCGGACACTTCTCCTACTATTGCCAGGACGGGTGCGGTGCGGTCTTTGAAATCTCGCCTTCCGCCGCTTCCGGCGGTTCTTGGAAATATTCGGTAATCCATGAGTTCGTCGGCGGCGATCCCGGCGACGGAGCCTTACCGGTGGCCTCGCTGCTGCTCGACCGGAAAGGAAATCTCTACGGCACAACGTTCGTGGGGCAGGCCTATGGGGGAGGCACCGCATTTGAGCTGACGCGGACACGCCATAAATCTTGGACGGAGAACGTGCTCTACCGCTTTCCCGCCTATCTCGGCGACGCTGCGAATCCCCAGGCCGGCTTAGTTTCCGACGCCGCCGGCAATCTTTATGCAACTAGCCAAAACGGCGGCGCGACCTATAAGGGCGATGCTTTTAAACTGATACCGCCAGCGACGCCGGGGGGCGCGTGGACGGACGCGATTCTCTACACCTTCGTCAGCAAAAAGCATGGCGCGATATACCCGTCTACCAGTTTAGTCTTCGGCACGGCAGGCCTACTTTACGGAACGACTCCGTACGGCGGTACGGGAGACTGCCTCTTTAATAAGACCAAAGGCTGCGGCACGGTTTTCCAAATCAACCCGTGAGGAGGTAGCCTAGAACTGTAAAAGCCTGTTCGACCCGCACGCGGTTGGCTGAACCGTAAGCTGCAGCCCCGTCGCATTCGACGCCAGCGCATCGCCACTCAAAGGCGAACTCGGATTGTGCGACGGCGTCGAAGAGAAGAGGTTCTTCGAGCGATCGTCGACGAGCGAGCCCAGCGTCTCGCCTTGCAGTGAAGCTTGGCCGCTCGTCGCGACCGGCGGAACTCCAAGAGTATTGTTCGTGTAGCATCCATTCTGCAGCCAGGCCGGCTGGTAGAGGTAAGCGGGGTTCGCTTGCAAGGGGTGCCAGCGATACGGATACTGCGACTCCCAGTTCGGCTGGCTCGCCCCCGGCCGCACATCGATGTGCATCGGCACCTTAAATGAATCTTCCGTCCCGCGACGCGGCTCTACGACGCGCGGCGGCGGCAGAGCAGACGCGGAGACGCCGCGAACGGCTCCGGTCGGAACGGCGAACGCCAAGGCGGGCGGCAGAAACGCCAGTGCGATCGCACCGGCCACGATTAGAGTGCGCAGCATACGCAACGACGTTCGAGCGTGGCGCGCGGTATCCTAGGGCTGCACGCTGAAGATTCAGTGGAATCCGTTGACTAGTGTTCTCGCCGTAGCTACGATTGGCGTATGGCCTCTCGCCGCTGGAGCCCGACGATCGATCCCTTTCTCGCGCCAAAGGACTCGCTGGCGCTTGCGGACGTCCGTCTGCTGCTTGCGCGACTAATTACCGCCTACGGTCGCAATCCTGTCGCCCCGCTTCTCGACGTCGACGCTGCGATGGTTACGCGCTGGAAACGCGGCGCCAATATCAGTCCGGTGATGGCGCACCGCATTCTCGATTTGCACGCCGTCCTGGCGCGCGCTTTTCAAATCTTCGCCCCGTCGGTCACGGCGCAGTGGCTCGTCGGGCACGAGCCGTTTCTCAACGAAGCGCGCCCGATCGACGTGCTTGCCGGTCGCGGAGCCGCGCCGCTGATCGAGGCGCTCGATGCAATCGCGGCCGGTGCGTATGCGTGAAGCTCTGAGAACTGGCCGGGTTAGGACCGTTGGTCCTTAGCAATCGCGGCGTAGCGAAACTGTCCCGGCTTCCAGGCGCAGATGCTTCCATCGTTCATGACAAACGATTCGCATCCGTCGACCTCGGAGTTGAAATCCTCGTTGAGCTTTTTGGTCGCCGGCCAGTTTACAGCCGGTTCTTGGCGCGCGGCACCGCGCGCCTTCGTGTTTGAGAACTGCGGCGATTTCACGAGCGTGTTGAGTGCGGCGGCGAGTCTTCGAGCGTCGTCCATTTGACTCCAGTTCAGGTCATTAAGATGTTCTGCATCATGCCAGTGTCCTCATGCGGCGTGATGTGGCAATGGTAGACGGTTTTCCCCGTAAACTCTTGAAAGCGGACGCGGAACTTCACACGCCCGGGCACGCCATTGACCTTTGGCGGAACGAAGATCGTGTCGCAGACGAGCACCGGATCGACCGGCCGGCCGTTGATTTCATAGACTTGAATCGAGTTATCGTGCAGGTGGAACGGATGCCCGCACATCAGCGTATGGTTCTCGATCGTCCACTCTTCGGCGGTTCCGACCTTCGGGAACGCCGAGCACTTCATCTCATCGTACAGCTCGCCGTTGATGTAGAACCCGAAACCGGTCAGCAGCACGTTGGTGGGACCGTCGGTAAACGTAATGGTTCTGCGCGCAACAACTTCGCGCGGTGAAACAAGCGGGTATTCGCGCGTTGGAACGGGCAGGGTCCGTGGAATACCCATCGGCATCGGCGAGCCGCTCACGACGAAACGGGCGAGTTCGAACTTGGGCCACGCTTGGAACGAGATTCCGTCGTTCGCGACGGCCGAAAGCGTAAAGGTTCCGGGCGTTTTCGGGGCGCGAATCAACAGCTCGTTGCGATTGGCGGACGCCGCTACGATCGTCGAGCCGTCGAAGAGATTGCTCGGCGTGACGAGTGTGGTCCCCCTCTGGACGAGTCGCTCCGCTCGCAGAAAGTTTACTCCGTCGACGCCGATCTGAAAGACCTCCATGCCGGGGAGCACCAACGGGAAGACCAGGGTGTTGGTGCCGGTCAGCATCCGAAGGCGAACGACTTCGCCGGGCTGCATCGAAAACTCCGGCAGGGGCAGCTTCGTGAACTTTCCCGTCGGTACTTTCGTGAAGTCCTGCCAGTTGACTCCCCGGCCGTTGACGGTCATCATCACGTAATTGGTACTGAGGTTGTACCCGCCTTTGCTGGGCGGCTCGTACGCGATCGGTTCGAGTTCGAAGTGGTCGCGCTTGCCAGGCGTTGCGTTGACCTGCAGCGTCTGAACGACGAGGAAAATCTCGCGCGCGGCGGCGATCTCCGGCACCTCGTCGATCGGACCGCGGATTACCAGCAAGCCCGCCATCCCGCCGCTAATTTGGACGTCGGTCGCACCGTGGTGGTGCGGGTGGTACCAAAAGAGTCCGCTCGGATGGTTCGCCGGGATTGGGAACGGATACTCAAACGACTTGCCGGGGTCGATGGCGATCATCATCGCTGCCGGATTCGACGTTCCCAGCGGCGAGAAGATATGCGGAATCGTTTGCACGCCGTGCACGTGAAGGTTCGTCGTGTTGAAGGCGTGCGGGTTGTTCATTAGGTTGATCGCGGCTGCGGACATTTGCGTCGGTATTCGGGCGCCCATCATCGCCTCGGCCATGGAACGCGGATTGGGAATGCGAACGGGCCGCGTCGGAGGCTCCGCGGTTGGATTGGGCGGCAGGTCGTTCACGATCCGCATGCGGAGCAGATTGCCGGGCCGTGTCTCGACCATTGGACCGTACGTGCGGCCGTCGTACGTTCGCGTGCGCAGCACGTACTTACCGAAACGCGTCGTTGCGTAGCGAACCCGTATCGTGTACGAGTCAACGGCTTCGCCGGGCACGATCGGATTGGAAACGTTTGACGAACATCCGTCGGAGGCGAGCGCCGCCGCCGCGGCAGTTGCAGAGATCGAGCCAACGACGAAGCGAACTCGTTTCATGCCGATACTCTATTCACGGGGCCCTTCCTTTGTCATCCTGACCTTGCTACGGTGGCATCGGTGTATCGAAGGGCCATTGCCATGGCGGCGTCGCCGCAGGTTGGGGCGGCGGCGTGACAAGCACTCCGGTTCCTACCGGTCCGTCGCCGTCATTCCAGACGCTGCCGTCGTCAAAGCGGACCATCTGTACGCTGCAAACGATCTTGGCTGAAGCGGGTATGGCGTTAATCGCCTGCGGCGTCTGGTCGCTCGCCGTTAGCGCCGAGGTGGAATGACTAATCGCAACGCCTGGCGCGAAGGGTCCGACCTGATCGTCCGTCAAGGTGCCTTCCGTTCGTCCAATCGCGTCAACGATCCGCAAAGCGAAGCGCACTTTGGTCACCGTGCGCTGGCTAACATTCGTGAAGTCGAGGTAATCTAAAAATGCGTTCCCGGCCGGCGCCTTCTGCAGCGTAACCACGCAACGATCGAGCGTTATCGGAGCGGCGCTCTGCGGAATCGTCGTCTCGATGGCAGAGGATGCGCCCGCCAGCAACGGGATCAACGCCATCGCCGCGATGTAGAGCCACAATTTGTTGAGAGGCAAGACCACGAGATTTCCACGGCGCAAGTCCAGACCCATCCTGTACCAAGAGCATGGAACCTACGATCGTCACATGAAGAGGTCGGCCGAGACGCTGAACCCAGATCTGACTCAACGCGGCTTGCGACATCCCACTAGCAAGCTTGAGTTCCTTGAGCGCCGCTATTGGACTGGGCGCCTCGATTGCGTGATGTTCCTCTTCATAGCGATCAATTAACACCGCTAGCAGTTCGAGATATCGTTCCTCGGCAGCAGATCAACAATACAGTGCGGCTGGCTTTTATAGCCGCCGCCGAAACGCCACGTTGATGCGTAAATCTTTCGCTTAAACCGGCGCAGATAACATGCGCGCGACGTTCGCAAGGAACGTCGTTTCGTCACCGCTCGTCGTGTACTCCGTCGATCCGCTCCCATGCGCGCGGCTGCCGAGAAGCTCGGCGGTTCGTTCGGCCTGCATGAAGGCCGGATCGATGAACGTGATGCCCTCGCCGAGAACGGCGCGGAAGTGCGATTCCAGCACGGGATAGTGCGTGCAGCCAAAGACCAAGAC
>PMTY01000190.1 GCA_003167155.1 Candidatus Cybelea tumulisoli | reverse complement strand
GCAGTCACCACGCCGACCGTGTCGCGATAATCGGGTGATACGTCGTCGATGCGCATCGACGATCCGGCCCACTCGGTGCGCATCCCGCCAGGCTCGACAACCGTGACGCGAATGCCGATTCGTGCCGTTTCTCTCGCTACGACCTCCGAGAAACCGCCGACCGCCCATTTTGCGGACTGGTAGGCTGCAAGTCCCGGTGTCGCGTAGCGTCCGCCTATCGACGAAATCTGAATAATATGACCGCTGCGCTGCTGATGCATAACCCGCACCGCGGCGCGCGTCACGTTCACGACGCCGAAGAAATTCGTTTCGACTTGCGCACGAAAGTCGTCGGCAGGCAAATCTTCAAACGAATTAACGTTCGCGTAACCCGCATTGTTGACGACAACGTCGAGGCGACCGAACGCCGACACCGCCGCGTCGACCGCACGCGATGCTGCCGTCGCGTCGGTCACGTCGAGCGCAACCGCTCGAACCCGGTCCCCATAGCGATCGACAAGATCCCCCAATTGCTCCGGCTTGCGCGCCGTCGCAATTAGCTGATGCCCTGCCTCCAACGCGGCCGTGGCGATCTTGCGCCCGAGGCCGCGCGAACTTCCGGTGATCAGCCAAACTTGTGACACTGTATCCCTCCCGCCGGCTTTCTCCGCCGGCTTTAAGCCAACTAGTTGGTTTAATATAGTCCCAGAAACAGTTGTTGTCAACCAACCAGTCAGTTTATAATGGCAGGGATGCCGAAAAGCTCGGACGAGACGCGGAAGCGCCTGTTGGCCGCGGCCACCAAGGAGTTTGCACGATACGGGATTGCCGGAGCGCGCGTGGATCGTATTGCAAAGGCTGCCAAAGCAAACAAGCAGGCGATCTATGCCTACTTCCGCAGCAAAGAGCGCCTTTTTGACGCCGTATATGATGCGATGGTCGTGCAGACGATCGAAGAGGTCCCGATTGACGCGTACGACTTGCCGGGATACGTCGGTCGTCTCTACGACCGCTACCGCAGACATCCCGAAGTGCTGCGAATCGCAACCTGGTACGCGATGGAGCGCGGCACCGATGCTCCGCACCCAAGCGCTTTGCGTTCCTCGAAGGTAAAGATCGCGGCAATCCGTGAAGCGCAAGAATCGGGTGCGATCACGATCGATTTTTCCCCCGAAGATCTTCTCGTTTTGATTCTCAACTTATCAACGACCGGACATCTCGTCTCGCCGGAGTCGCTGAGTCCCAATCGTTCGTACGACGCGGTAAAGAAATCCATCATGAACGCGGTCGAACGCCTCACACACCCTTAGAAGGCTGTCGCGCTCGCCGCGCTACCTCTTCCTTCTTACAGCGTGTACTTGCTCTTGATGCGAATGTCGCGGACGGCAAATGGCCCCTGCTCGAAGGCGTAGACCTCGATGATCACGCGATCCGGCGGGAACATCCGTGTGACCTCCCTGAAATCCTGATTGACGGCTCTCAGGCCGTCGAAGATGCAGGCATGGAGTTCGCTGGTATCCATCGGTACGGATACGCCCTGACGACATTCTAGCCGCACGAGCAGTCGCGCTTCGCCGTCGGGCCCGTCCTCGCGACCGAACTGAAACGAGTTCACGGTGCCGCCGCAACGTTCGTTGACGACGGCTTCGAGATCCATCGGCGAGACCTTTGCTCCGTAGAATGGAACGGTCATGTCGCTGCGTCCGAAGAGATAGAGAATCGGGAAATGACTCACGCGCTGCGGTTTGACAGCCGCGTGTCCGGGATATTCCGCGAGTACCGTCTGGAGTTCGTTGTACGTGATAATTCCACCGGAATCGTGCAGGTTGTAGCGAACCTTAGGCGCCGCGGTAGAGAGCCGCGTGATCGTGAAGAGCAGTTCCCCCTCAACGGTGGACTCGATGTAATGGTCGATCGGATTGTATTGAAAGATCATCGGTGGTGCGTCTCGCCCGAAAAGGCGCAGGCACAAGCTCCGGTCTTGCATGCACGCCTTCCTCAACGCGATCGTCAGCTCGGTTTCGGTGCCGAGATTAATTTCCAGATCGGAAGCGCCGTAGGAAGATAGCACCGTCTTAAACGATTCCAATAAGTGCGTTCGCAGCGCCTCGGATATCCCCTCGCCTCCGACGATGGCGTGCAGGTCGTAGCTCGCGAGCGGCACATCGGTGTTGTCCACGAACTGCTTGATGAACGGCGGATAGCCAAAGATCAGATAGCGGTACTTCGGACCAAAGAGGCGCAACGTGTTCTCCAGTTTCCCTCTGTCGGGCCCGATCGATTTAAGAATGCCGACGTTCGAGAGCGACATGGAGACGTTCATACCCGTCGCCCACGGGCCTAGCGCAAAGCAGTTGATGAGAAAGTAACTTGCGTCGCCGAACATCAGGCCGTAGTTCAATTGAAGCTCGCGGGTGGCACGCGCGCGCTCTTCTGGACCGCGCACCCAATTGTTCGGCACCCCGCTCGACCCGGATGATTCGTCGATCACGGAGCCAAACGGAGGGATGCGGCCGCCGTAACAGCGCTCCTCCACCGAATAGGCCTTCACGTAGTTCGCCTTGTCGGTAACCGGAACGTCCTCCAAAACCCGGACACGAACCCCTTGCTCCGCGAGGAACGCGCGATACGCCGGCGCGTGGCGGCGTGCCTTCTCGTAGACTCCGCGCGCTTTAATGCGCCCGAGATAGGTGAGCAAAGGTTGAACCGCTCCGGTATTCATCAACGCATACAGCGGCGGGCTCCAGTTGATGAATCGACGGAGTTGGTCGAGGAGCGCCGTGAGCGGCAGCGCCGCCTTCTCGATCACCGCAGAAAGTCCGCGACCGGCCGGCGCAGGCTTCTCGGCACGTTGCGAGCGTAGCCCAACTTGAAGACGATCCATACGTTCGTAGCCCCCGTTATGGATTCGATTTGCTTCGCCGCTGCGCGGTTGGTAACCAGATTGCCAAGCGGATGCAGCGACAAGCCCTCCGCAGTCACCGACAGCCAGAAGCGCATCAGCGTGCGTCCCGAGTTCAACGCCGCCATCGGCTCCCAGAAGTCGCCACTCAACCACCCGATGCACGGCGTCGCAAGCGCTCGCCGATAGTGCGACGCCACTCCGGCGCTCAAGCCCGGTAGGCGCAACAGCCCGGGCGCGTTCTTGGCGATCGAAAGCTCCAGCGAGCTCATGCTCATGCAACGGCTCGACAGCCCATCTCGATGCTCCCGTTCCTGTCGCTCTCCGCAGCGGAGCCACGGGGCGATTTCGTCATGGTAGTTCGTGTCGTTGAGGTCATTGAATATCGCGGCGATGTTGACGTCCGCGATCGCGCGGATTGCCGCCGGGTCTGCCGTCGATCCGAAGGTCGCTCCTTGCGCGGCTGCAATTTTAGCGAGGCGCTGTAATGATTTCTCCGGAACCGGCGCCGCTTCGTATGCCATCCGCGCGGTTGCCCGCCGAATGACGAGCCCTACGTCAAACTCCGAATGCACGTTCGATTCGTCATTGAGGCGCAGCTTTGCGATCGGCAGGAGTTCATCGGCGACGCGGATGCGCTTGGGGATCTCGCGTAGGTCCTCGCTGACAACGTAGCTGAGTCTTCTATTCTCGTGGGCCGCGACGATCGCCAGTGTCTCCAGAAAGATCCCCATCGTCGAGACCAGGAACATGCCCGTCACATCTTCCTTGGGCAGTACGCGCTGCAGATCCATGAACAAGGTTGCCGTTGAACGATCCTCGATGCGAATCGCCCACGGCTGCACGTTGTGAGGCGACGGCGCTAGAATGGCCGTTTCGAGCAGGTGGTTCCAGGCGTCGCTCACGTGCTGTCGGATACCCTCACCGCCTCAGCGAAGTCCTTCAGAAATCCTCCGAAAAGTGTTCGAGTAAATCGCGGAGGGCGTGCCCCGATAACGGCAGAACGGACGCTTCTTGGGAGAATCGAGCGCTGCGTAGGCGCTTTTCGGTGGTCTTATTTTCTGTGCTCGTGCTCGCGATCGGCGGCTGTTCTGCAGGATCGGTTTTTAGCGCAGGACCTGACGCACCTCCGACGCCGCGGTTCGAAGCAGCACCGTGCCCGAAAACTCCGGAGCCCATCAAGGAGCTAAAGAGTGCGCGTTGTGGTTTCTTGATCGTGCCAGAAAACCGTTCGAGCCGCAAGAGCCGGATCATCCGCCTCGCGGTTGAGAGTGCCGCGCGCAGCCGACGTGCGGCAGCAAATATCCCGACCTTTTCGGAACCTTCACGAAAACGGTAAGGCGCTTGGAGGCGAACCCAATCGTTCGTCGAGTCGTTCCGCCGCAGGGTGGCCCGGCGGTGACCGTTGTTTTGGATGGCGGCACGATCCTGAACATGGCCGTGGGAAACCGGCCCAAGGCCGAAGATATGCCGGCGGCGCATCAAGGGTTTGGGCACTGGGTGATCGCACAGTCGCCGTGCGCGCAGCGCATCTTTCAATCGTTTCTATCACATCCGCGGTCGGTCGACACCGCATGCGCTACTGCTGCCTCTGGAGTCAACTTTAAATGAATTCCAAAGCGTTCTTCGTTGTTTTCGCTTGCACTCTCGCAGCGTGCGGCGCTGGAACGGCACCCACGACGGTGGCCCCAAGCGCGTCGGCATTTGCACCCGGCCCCTGTCCGAGTCCACCCGACCGTATTCCAGAACTTAAAACCGCACGCTGCGGCCGGCTCACCGTTCCGGAAGACCGGCATCGGCCCAATGGCCGGAAGATCACTCTTGCGGTCGCCATTGTCCCGGCAAAATCGCCGAGTGGGAAGAGCGACCCGATCGTCTGGCTTGCGGGCGGCCCTGGAGATGACGCAATCATCGAGATCCCGCTGGCGATGGCCGGAAAGCTCAATGCGAATCGCAACGTGATCTTCATGTCGCAGCGCGGCACCTATACCGCCGATCCGAAACTGACGTGCGCTTCGGTGGATCGCTGGCCTGCCGAGACACTGAACATGCCGTACGACGCTCCAACGACCGGAAATGCATCCGCGGTTGCAACGCTCAAGTGTCGCCGAGAATTAGCGGCGCGGACCACCGACCTCGGCGCGTACAACACGTTGGAGAGTGCCGACGACCTCGAAGACCTGCGGGTTGCGTTGCACGTTGCGAAATGGAATATCTATGGGATATCTTACGGAACCGATCTAGCCCTCACGTACATGCGGCGGCATCCGGGCGGCATCCGTTCGGTCGGCATTGACGGCATTTTTCCGCCGTCTCTCGGCGGCGGCGTCGCGACGTGGGCGGGCGCTGCCGAAGGAATCAAAGCGGTCTTCAAAGCGTGTCGCGCGCAGTCTCCGTGTCGACGGCGCTACGGCGACATCGCCGCAACGTGGCAGCAACTGGTAATCCGCTACGAGGCGTCGCCGCAAACCTTCCAGGTCGAAGCGCCCGGGCATTCTGGAAAAGTGAACCTCATGGTCAGCGGCGGCATGCTCGTGCAATGGGCGGTGTCGCCGGGAACGCATATTGCAGGCAAGATGCCCGCGTCGATAGATGCACTCGCTCATGGCGATGCCGGACCGATCGCGTCAACTTGGGCCGCGCCAAAACTTAATCCCGCCGGCATCGGCGTGTTTGCCAACGGCCTCTTCGACGGCGTCTCCTGTGGTGAGTGGGTGCCTCACGAAACCGAGAAGGACGTCGTTGACGCCGGGCACCGCGCGTTCCCGGCGTTTCCGCTCTCCATCTGGAAGAACGCTCCCAACCTGCCGTTCATGCGCCAGAACTGTCGCGTGTGGAACGTGCCGAGTGTTTCTCCTGAAGTGCGAGCCGTGACGCGAAGCAACATACCCACACTGGTCATCTCGGCCCAGTACGACGCCCAAACTGCAGCATCGTTTGGTACCTATGTGGCGCGGACGCTACGGAATGCTACGGTCGTCACCTTTCCCAACGTTGCCCACGTTGCATTTGCCAGTCCGTCCGCCGCTGCCAATGCATGTGCGCAAGCTATCGTGAGGTCGTTCTTTGATATACTGAACCGCGTCAACACGGGCTGCATCAAGAAGATACCTTTAACCAAATTCGAAATCACGCCTCCACGCTAAGTTACGGCACTATTGGCGCAGCTCGACGCTACTAGTGTGCACGACTTACGGCGTACGACGGCGCACCGGCTCGGTCAAAAAGGGGCGCCGGTTCGAGGGCGAAGCAGAGTTTGGGGAGAACGAAGCCGAAGGCGTGAGTAGGCAACGGGCTGCCAGGGAGGTCCGGTCTGTGGACATCAAACCCAAATTGAATTGGTTCCAAAAAGTTGCTTCTCCGCGGCGCGGCAGCGCTGAATTTCCGTTAGAGGAGCAATACGAGCTGCGAAGTCTTATCGAGTCGTACGAGCAACTGGCAGCCGACCGACCTCGTAGCGCCGAGAAGTATCCAGGCTCGCAACAAGAGATCCACCGCCTTAGGACGAGGCTCAAAGATCATCCGGAGTTGCTATGGTGGTCGGATCTCTCCTTGGCGGCAACGGCTCCGATCGAGATTCTAGATGGTTCGGAGGTCCGCGAGCGCTTGCGAAGTTGGCGCAGGCGTCTGCGAGAAGTTCTAGGCGAAGCGCGGTTTGCGCTTTACCAAGCTACAGCACCGGACATTGACGCTAAGGGCGAGACCGGCGAGTTGCGGGCCGACTTGATCGAATGCATTCATGCGGTTCACCATTTCTACAGCGTCTATGGGCTGGCCGCACGCGGCAGGAGCGCGGTTACCACGTATACGTTCCGGTTCGCCCTGCTAATAGTCGTCATCGAAGCTGCGATCGCTGCCGTGCTGGCACCTCCGTGGTGGCCGGCTTGGTACCATGACTCATTGACTCTTGTCGAATATCTCCTGGCTTCGTCGGTTATCGCGGTCCTCGGCAGCGTTGTGAGCGTACAGCGACGCCTCCAAGATCCGACCGTCGACGTTTTTGACCCCGTCTACCGATATATTCAGATTACGGCCGATCGCTTGAGTGTCGCAGTCGTTTCGCCGCTCTTCGGCGCTATCTTTGGACCGGTCGCATACGCTCTGCTGGCGTCCGGTTTGGTGACGCAAGGAGCCATCGTACCAAAATTCAACACGGCGATTTTGGTTCCGGATGGTTTCCCCGCCGCTGCATTAATACTCCTGTATGCCTTCATTGCGGGCTTCTTCGAACAGTTTGTTCCCGACGCGCTCAATCGCTTCGCTGCGCGCGCTCTGCCTTTCGGACCACCAGCTCCGGTGCCCGTAACGCCCGCGCGCCAACCTAAGAAAAACGGTGGGCCCCCAAACAACCCAGAGCCTCAGTGACGTTTTGAGAGAACGCTCGGAAACGCGCGGGCGAGTTTTCAGGAGCTTTTCACATCCTCGGTCTAGCCTGGGGACATGATACTTTATGAACGCAGTGCAATCGCGGCGCTTACCGTCCTGGGAGTGATCGTCCTGACCTTGGCCGCACTAACGATGGCCTGACGCCAGCCCGGCGTCGTGTGCACGCCAAAATACTCCTCGACGTAGGCGCGTAAAAACGGCGCAGGCAAAAAGAAGGGCTGTCGCAGTGGTTGCGACAGCCAATGGCGTTAGGCGAGACACGCTTGGCTACACGACGGTTACGGTGATCGTCATGTCCTCATTGAACGCATCGTAGGGTGCGATTGTAAAAAAAGCTTGAAGGTTCGTGCGTCTCAGTAGGCTTATTTCTTCAGGCTTGACCTCACACTTTTTTCATAAGACTGTTTCACACGCACAACATCAACAGACCAACGACATCCCAAAAAACACATATCACTTTTCAGGAGATTCAAATGAGATTACCTCACCAGGTTGCGGGCGTCAGCCTCGCAATGGCGCTCGCAGCGTGTTCCGGCGCCCAGAATGGCGCAACCCCAATGACGCTTTCGAACGGTAACTCAGCGCAACATCAGGCCGGCGTCCGCAAGGCCGCGACCACCGCCCTCATTATCGTCGCCAATGGCCCGTTCATTCTGCACGGCATCCCCGCCGAGATCTCTCAGGCGAAGTCCGGAGTGCTGCAGCGAGACGGATTGGACGCCAATCTCGGGTACGACGTGTTCCGCCAGTTCGTCGTCACCATCGATTACGGCAACGCCCGACTGTATTTACGGCCAAACGCCGCATTCGATACGCCGGTCACCGTAGTCTGAAAGTTCTCGATGGCACGCCTGCAGCCGCGGCCGGGGTGAAGGCCGGCGACACAATAATAGCCATCGATGGAAAACCTACGGCATCGATGAGCGACGCGGACTATCGCGCGGCTGTTGGAGGTCGAGCCGGCACACCGGTCATCTACACCTTGCGCTCGGGGAATGCTTCGCGGATCGTGACGATGACGACCGCCGATCTCTTGCCCCAAATAACGCAATAGCTGACGCTCTCCACCGGCGGAAAGCACTAACCGCGACGAAAGTCGTATTTATGTTTTTTTCATAAATGGCAGGCAGAATGCTCGAATGAATCGCTCAATAATATTACCAAGCTCCTGTCTCGCACTGCTCGCGCTCTGCGCGTGCGCCGGGACGTCGACCCCGACCGGAGGAGTTACTCCGGCCACCAGTCTTACGCATTTTACGGCCGTCCGCGACGGCGGCTCACTCGGCCCCGTGCTGACGACCTCCGACCAAGGTCAGATTTTCGGCTTTGACGTCAACTCAAACGGCAACGACGGCCTCCTGGCTTCGGCCCTAACCGGTGACATCTCCGTGCAGACGTTCAACGAAACGAACGGCAAGATAACGAAAACCATCGGCTCGATTTCGGGAACACAAGACGATTACGTTGCCGACGGCATCTTTGCCGGCGACGTCGGGCTGGTGGATTTTCAAAAAGCCGGGGTTCTAGGCAAGTCTCCGGTGAAAGATATATACCATCTTTTGAATCCGGTGACGAAGAACAGCCTCCACGGCAGGTGGATTCCTCCGGTCAAGCTCTTCAACGTGCTCGAGTGGGCGCCTAACCAAAGTACGTCCACGAGCGTCGTCTACGGGTACCAGCGCGA
>PMTY01000092.1:14446-15173 GCA_003167155.1 Candidatus Cybelea tumulisoli | reverse complement strand
GTCGCACGGCGGCACCGAGCGCGAAAAGATTGCCGCTGCGCACCGGATCCAAAAGCGCCCACGCGCGCAACCGCGCCAGCCCTTGGTGTGCCAGCGTGCGCGCTGCATCTGCCCCGGCGTGCGGCGCGGTTACGGCATGATCGTGCCACTCGTCGACGATCCAGCCGCCGCAATCTTCGAGCCGCAGACCGATGTCGAGATCGTCGCCGCCTGCGAGCGCAAAGATCGAGCTGCCGACGCGAAGGTAGGCGGCGTATCGTTTCGTGGAACAATCGCTCGCGTTGGGATCGTCGTGAATGCGCATCGCCGTCCAGGCGCCGCCGGTCAGCTCGGAAGCAACGGCGTCGGCGCCGATGCGACCGAGAGGCGTTCCATCGTCGTCGACTGCGACTCGATCGCGCGACGAGGGCGGAACGTAAAACCCCGGCAGCGTCTCGGCGGCACCCACGATATGATAGAGCGAGGTGAAGGCCGGCTTGCCGAAGAGCGTCGCAGAACCGACGACGACCGCCAGCGTTGCGACGGTCGCGACGGCGGTTTGATAGGGCAGCGTTCGGCGGGTGATCGTTTGGATCGGCACTCCGGTGAAGTTTGCGACCCAAACGTTTGCGGTGTTGGTTGGATCGCAGACGTTCTGCACTTGAACGACCGCCATCACGGCGGCCACGAGGATGACCGGCGGTAAGACGTGCGCGGTCAACAAGACCGTAAAGATGGCGATGCCGAC
>PMTY01000092.1:0-14414 GCA_003167155.1 Candidatus Cybelea tumulisoli | reverse complement strand
CCGCGAATCGCGGCGGCGACGAGCCGCTGCACCGCCAGTGCCGGGCGCGTGAAGAGCACGCCGAAGACCGCCGCTACCAAGAACGCTACCGCGGCGTCGGTGTGAAACGAATAGAAAAGCAGCAGCGGAATGAGCGGCGTGACCAACGCGACGGTCGGCACGCGTTGAAAGTTGGACTCCTCCGGCGCTCGGACTGCCCAGGTCGCGTACCTGCGCGTGCGACGAAACGACACGGCAGCGTACGCGATCAAAACTGCGGCATCGACCAGGGCCAGCAGAATCGCGTACGGCACGAGCTGCTCGCGCGGCACACCGAAGAAGGTATAATAGAACGTCCAGTTGGCGATGTTGAAGATGTAGCCGAGCGCGAAGCTCATCAAGAAGAGCGTCGCCGCTATCGAGCGCGGAACGCCGGCCGTCATCATGATCGGAAGCACGATCGAGCCAACCATGATGATGCCGCCCAGACCTTGAAGCGAAGCGAAGAGCACCGCGACGATCGCGCAGAATACCAAGCTCAGCACGAAGGGCCGCTCGCCGCCGAACTCGGCGGCAAGATTGACGATCGTTCGCGCGACTCCGGTCTCGATCGTCACGCGCCCAAGCAGCGCGCCAAAAATGACGGCGACATAGAATGGCGCGAGCTTCACGGCCCCGCCGGTAATGATGCCGCTCAGTGCGGTGAACGGCACACCCGCCGCCAGCGCCATCAGAAGCGCCATGCAGGGAACCGCGAGTAATGCCGGGATCGCACGCCGGTACATCAGCACCGCGAAAATCGCGAAAACGCCGAGGATGAGGAGGGCGGCTACGATGACAGGATGCTCTCGAGCGGCGGCAGCGATTTGGAAGTCAGGTACTCCCGCGTGACGCGATAGAACGCATCGGCCCTTTGGATCGCTTTTTGTGCGGCGAGATGGTAACGCTCGAGGTTGCTCGCCAGATGGCCTTCCCGGCTTTCGTAACGCCAGGCTTGCGCGTAGAGCGGTGCAAGCTCTTCGTAGGCATCGCGCAGCTCCCACATCCAGTAGCGGCACCAATACAGATCGCGCAGCGTCGTCTCTGAATCCGTCGACGCATGCGCGAGCGCGTCGGCGTACATTGCGCGCACCTCGGCAGCGATCTGAAACTTTCGAGCGAGAACGTCATAACGGCGGGCCGCCAGGAACATGACGAAGGCCGCGTTGGCGTGCAGCGGCGGATTGCTGAAGTAACGAGATTGTTCGACTTGCTCGGCAATCAGCCGTACGGTCCCCAAAACGGTGTGGGATGTCTGAGCCGTTGTCGCCGCATCGAACGGATCGGCCCAAAAGAGCGCGTCGGTCTGTCCGTACGAATAATCCTGCGGTTCCAACAGACGCAGCGTTAGCATAAGCGAGGAAACATTGCCGGTATAGACGGGGTCGTCGACACCGTAAAATGCGCTGGGGTAGTCGGCGGCAAACCGTTCCGGCTCGACATCCTTCGACTCCCAAGCGGACGCGGCGGCGTACACGACCGGATACCACGTTGCTTCGTACAGCGTCTCACCGTCGTCGTGCCATACCGTTTGAAAAAGGCCCAGGACGTGCGCCGCTTTCCCTTCTTCGATGAAGCGCCGCTCGTTGAGCAAGGCGGTATCGATCGCGGGAAAGATCTCGTTCCAGTTGCTCGCGCCCGGAGCGACCATCTGCTCGAGACCACCGCGCGCGATCGTTTGAATATACGGTTCGAAGGTCTTTTCGGCCCCATAGTGCCAGTTCACGACAACCGCGTTGCTCGGAATCAACTTCATGATTCCGGGATCGTTTTCGATTCCGTCGTCCCACAGCATCAGTCGCGCGCCCGACGGAGCGATCAAACGGTTCATCGCAACGATATGCTCGGCGTAAACGTTCGAGCGGCCGCGCTGGGCAACGTAGCTTTGCGTCGACCCGAGGCCGAGCGTTGCCGTTTCGTCGGAGCCGATATGAAAGAAGGGCGAACGGCCGACTGCCGCAAGCTCTTGCGCGACGATACGTGCGAGATATTCCATGGAGAGCGGAACGTTGGGCGCCAGCAGAAAGCCATGAGGCAGCTCGGCTGCGCCTGCGTACCGTTCGAGGCGCAGCGTGTTGTGCATATGCGCGAAACTCTGCTGTTCGGGAATGAGCGCCACGTGGAAGCGCGCGGCATATTCGGCCAGCTCGTGCAGCTGCGCCGGCGTAACTCCGTCGAGCGGCGCCGGCAGCGGATCCGTGGGGCTGACGAAGACGTGCTCCATGTACGGCGAGTAGCCGTTCATCTTAAATGCGGCGATCGTGCGAATGCGTTCTTCGAAGTATCGCATGGTCGGAAGCGGACCGCGCGAAACGTCGTCGGAAAGGATCCGCCATTGCAGCGCGGGGCGGTCCGCGATTCGCACGCATGGAACGCTCCAACTCCCCCCGGAACGAACCGGCAACTGCGCGAGCGTCATGGCCGCGTAGAAGGCGCCGGCTTCATCGGAGCTTTCGATCGAGGCCCGGCCGTCGCGAACCGTCAGCCGGTACGCCTGCGCCGGTAGCGAGCCGTCGTGCCGCACGGTTATCGCCGCGTCGCGACCCGATGCCGTGCGCAAGCGCCCGATTCGCAGCCCGACCCAGCGCTCGTCCAGCTCGGCACGCGCCCCTGCATCGAATCCGAGCGGCACCGTCCGTGGAATAGCCGAAACCTGCCCGGAACACGAGAGTACGTCCACGCTTTGCGGGTGAGGCACGAGATGCAGCGACGCCGCGAGGCCCGCTGCAGACAAGAGCCCCAGATACATAGCCGCAGAGCTACGACGCCTTCGCCCGAGGGGCCTCGATACGTTCGTGGGAAGATAGCTTGCGTGAAGCACGCGGCGGTCTGGCCGGCTTATCTCGTCGCAGCGGTCTGCGTCGCGATCGCTTTGATCTCCTCAATCGCGAACATCTCCTTACTCGGGCAGCTCAAGCAGCAGCAACGCGAGGTCGCCAGTCTCACCGAGCGCTCGACCTCGCTCGCGCGCAGCCTGAGCGGCGAGCGAACCGCGCTCTTCGACATGCTCGACAGCCACGCGCACCACTATGCCATCGGCAACGGCGAAGTCATCACCAGGGGAAGCCGCATCGATCTCGCGCTCCACGAGCTCTCCGAGCCGCCACGCGGTCAAGTCTATCAAGTCTGGACCCGGCCGGTCGGCTCGACGAAGATGTCGCCGGCGCCGACATTCTTACCGGACGCTCGAGGCGTTGCGCTCGTCGTCGTGCCGGCCGACGCTCATGCAACCGCAGAGGTCGCGGTCACGATCGAGCCCGAGGGCGGCAGCAAAGAGCCGACGACCAAGCCGTTGATCAGCGTTGCGTTCGATTCCCAATAACGCCCTGCACGTCGAACCAATCTCGCAGGCGTCGCTACGCCCCGCGCTCGATTATCTTGCCCGCTCGCCGTATCTCAACGTCTTCATCAGCCACGTTCTCTTGCACGATTCCGCATCGTCGGTGGGCAAGAACGTCGTTGCGATCGCCGGCGAACGTGGGATTGAGGGGGTCGCCTATTACGGCCGCCAACTCGTCATCGCGGCAGAGCCGATCGCCGTCGCGCCGCTTGCCGCATATCTGCTGCGACAGTCGGGCACCAGCATGATCGTGGGACCTCGCGAAACCGTGCGAGAGTTTTGGAAGATCGCCGGGCGCCGGATGGGACGGCCGCGCCTCGTGCGCGACCGCCAGCTCGTCATGATGGTCGACTCCTCACGGCTTTGTCGTAGTGGGCCTCTCGTCGAAGTCCGCCATGCGGAGATGGACGAATGGCGCGCCGTCGCAGAGAGTTCGGCTTCGATGATACGCCAGGAACTGGAGTACGATCCGCGGCGCAACTCGGCCAACTTCAACATGACCATCCGCGAGATGATCGAGCGAAGACTCTGGTGGGTTGGAATCGCCGGCGGCAGGCTCTGCTTCTTCTGCAACATCGGTCCCTGGTCGGAACAGACCGCGCAACTCCAAGGGATCTGGACTCCCTCGGAGCTGCGCGGCCAAGGCCTTGCCACGGCTTCGCTGGCCGCAATCTGCGACCGTCTGCTCGAAATAACGCCGACGCTCTCGCTCTACGTCAACGACTTCAACGATGCCGCAATCGCCCTCTATCACCGCGTCGGCTTCGAGCACGCCGGCGACTTCCAGACGATCCTCTTCTAGATAGACCGCGTAAGAACGAAGTTGACTTGCGCCCCCTGCAGAATGTACGCGTCGGTCGGAATGACCGGCTGCCCCGGAGTTCCGCCGTACACGAAGCCGCCTCCAACGACCGTGAACGGATCGCTATAGACGTTCGTGAGGTTCGTCCCGTAGAGACCGTACTCCCAACCGGCGCGGCGGTAGGCGATGTGCGCGTTCAGCACGGCGTACGGAGACCGGTTCAGCTCGTTGTACCAGCCTTCGTAGTCGAGCTCGGCGCCATAGCCCAGACCAATCGGCGGCTCTTCCTCAACGGCTAGATACGCCTTATGCAGCGGCTGGCCCAGCGATTGTTCGCCGGCGGCAAGCGTTCCGTCTTGAATCAAAACCGGAATGACCGTGAGGAAGGAACTGTCGACATCCCAGCCGGCCCGAATGTGGAAATCGGTTGCAAGCTCTTCGTCGGCGTGCACGTCGACGCCCCGATAGACTCCATTCCCGGCATTGACCGGCATGCTGATCGGACACGGAATCGGCTTTCGCTTGGTTTGACAGCCCGGAATCGGAATCGGGTTGGTTTGACTCGACGGCGCGCGAAGGTTAGTCTGATAGAAGTCGGTGACAAAGTGTAGCGGTCGCCGCTTTCCAAAAATATGCTCCATACCGATATCGAAGTCCGTTGCATGATCGGGCCGAAGATTTGGATTGCCGATATACACGACGCCGCCGACCGGCACCCGATCGGCTGGAGGAGGCACGAGAAGCTCCGAAAGCTGCGGGGCCTGGAAGGTCGTTCCCACCGAGGCCCGCACCGCGGTTGCGCCCGTCGGCGTCCAGACGAAACCGGCGCGTGGGTCGAAACTGGTGCCGAACGTGCTGAAATCGCTGTCGTACGCGGCAACGGAGTAGTGAATGTGGCTTGTCGGATCGCCGTTATAGCGCAACACGGCATACCGCTGCGTCTGGGAGAGCGGGACGTTTTGAACGGGCGGCTGGGGCTGAGCTTGCGGCGTTATCGCGTCGGTTGAAACCGAATCTCCAGCGTACGTTACGGGAGGGCTGACGGGTTGCGTCTGGGCAATCACCTGACCTTGGACGTAGTTCGTCGTGAGATTTTCTACGCCAACGTCGTATTTGAACGAGAGCATCCCATCCTCGAAACGATGATCGAGTTCGAGCCAGTCATCGCCGAGTGAGTCCCGTTGGTTGTACATGTATGGCAGCGTGTCGGCTCCCGGGCCGGAGACCGACTGCGAGTTCAACGTCGTCAAATGGCTGAGCTGTAAGATGGTCGCCGGCGCGTCGTCGATGAGCTGGCCCCCCAGAGGCAACTGCGCGTCGAGGCCATAGTTAGCCTGGTGTGCCTCCAGATTCGTTCCTGCGAAACTCTGATAGCCGCCGGATTGACCGGATACATCGTCGCCGACGCTACCGCCGAACCCTGGCGGCGTGTAGGTCGTCAACAGTGCGGACTCGTCTTTGAACACGGTTTGGTCGCGAAAGTTGAGTTGAATGTAGCCGTATCCGTTCTCGCCGCCCAATTGATAGCGCAGCTTCGTCAGCAGCGACTTACCGACCGAATCGCTGCCGACGCTCTGCGGCGTTTCGCTATTTGCCGGCGGAGCGCCGGCATTGGGCGGAGCGAGAATCGTCTGATTGACGGATCCCGACGAGGTCGCACCATGCAACGATACGGCATAGCCGAAGCGGTTATCGGAGCCGGTGCTCTGCAGAGTCTCGCCGAAGGTTCCGAATGAGCCGCCGAATATCCGCATCAAGGTGTGATCCGTACTCGTAGGCTCCAGCGTGACGATGTTAACGCCGCCGCCGATGGTGTTGGGGCCGATCAGCGACGACGGCGCAATCCCGTAGACCAGCTGCACGTCTTGCAATGCCGCCGGGTCGAGCAGCGAAACGTCGAAATCGCCCGTGTTGCCGTTGTTCATCTGGTGGCCGTCGATATCTACGACCGTCTCCGTTGGATCCGGTCCGCGTACCGCGAAGCTAACCGTTGCGTTGCTGCCGCCGCCCAGCGGAATAACGGGCGTCGTCGAAAGCTGGCTCCAGATCATCGGCGCAATCGACGTCGCTCCCGTTGCAGCCGCTTGTTGCGCGCTCATTGAAATCGTCGGCGCCGACGCCGTGGAGACCGTCTCGCCGGCAGAAGCTCGCACTTCTCCAATGACCGTCAGCGAGTTCGTCGTCGCCTGAGATAGCACGATTGAGAGCGTCGAGTTCGACCGGGCGAACGTGACCGTTCGTTGGGATATCGGCTGATAACCGGGAGCCGAGGCGCGCAGTGCGTAGGTGCCTTCACGAACGTGAGACAACTCGAACTTTCCGTGCGCGTCGGTTAGGTCCGTTCTGGAAACGTCCGGCATTAAAATCGTGACCGAGGCTCCGGCAATCGGCGCTCCGTCGTTGGATCTCACGGTTCCATGTACCTTGAAGGTATTATCGTCGTCATGCGCCGCGGCTTCACGCAAGCATCCCGCACCAAGCGCGGCGGCTAGAGCGGTAGATAAGCAAACAACGCGCATGCAAGCGCGAGGATTTCGCATTTGGGTGCCTCCTGTAAAGCGAGTTCTAGATTGGGGCTAGGCGAGGAGCGCTACAGGAGGTCCACGTTTGGAGAGAGGCGACGCGTAAGACGCGCGGCGCCGGAAGGTCAAATGATAGCGATCGAGATCGCAGGCAAGGCGACGAACGGCATCCCCGTTCCAACGCAGAAGCGTCTCGAGAATGGTCACGATCGCATCGCGATACGAGATGAGCCAACGCGCGAGCGCGAAGATCAGCGCGGCCACGAGACCCGCACAGACGGCAGTCGTGACCAGACCTATGAGTAACGAGCCGCCGAAGGCATCGCCGATCTGGCGCACGGCCGTGCCGTCGAGCCGGGCGTCGAGGCATTCCATCGCAGGGACGAGCATGCAACTTGCCGCGACCGCGGCGATCGAATATCCCACTGCCTCGCGCATGCCGTAGGCAGCGCAAGCCAGCCGCGTTCGATTTCGTTGCGCGATTTCGCAGCAGCCGCGCAACCCTCGGGCGACCAAGAAGGCCGCAATCGCGAGGGCTACGCCGCTGATCAACTCGCGCGAGCTGTGATGAAGGTTGTCGTAACTATCGGTGGCGAGGGCATAGTCGCCCACGATATCGATCGCTACGTGCGCCAAGACCGCCCCGGCAGCCGCGGCGCATAAAGCAAGCGAAAGAAGCGTCCTAAATCCGAGGCGCACGCCCAGGCGCTTCGACGCGCCGGGCGCTCATCCTACGGCTTTGTGGGCGCCATCCAGACGGTGCCGCCCGCCCACTTGACTTCGACAGGGAAGCAAGACGACGTGGGCGCGCCGGCATAAGTCACGTCGTTGTACAGCGGCAGGGTATGGTCGATCGTCACCCCGGGGGCGAAGGAGCCGGCGTCGGTAACCCGGCGGAGGTAGTGCATCGACGCATTACGGTATCCAACGGCAAAAGTAATGCTCGACGCCGTTCGATGGCCCATGATGACATAGACGATATGCGTCCCGTTTGCGTTATGGCTCAACGGCTTCGGCTTCACGACGGTGCAGCTTTTGATGACAACCGGCGTATAAGCCGCTTGTGCCGGCCCGATTGCGGCGGTCACCGCGGCGAGGCCAACCAACGCGGTAACGAATACACGAGCTAAAGATTTCATTCGGTTCTCCTAAGAAATGCGCAGAGTAAGCTGGCTCTTCCCTGGGCGCCGCCTCAACCCCTCGGAGACGAAGCCCTCGGTCGGAAGAGGCGATCTATTCCTTCGCTGTCAAGGCTCGACTGCACGAACCGGTCTCACCTCGACGCTGCCGTACCGGCTCTGCGGAAGCTTCGATGCCCAGGCTATGGCTTCATCAAGCGATGCGCAATCAAAGATGAAGAAACCACTCAAGACCTCTTTAGTCTCCGCAAACGGCCCGTCGGTTAGGAGGCGTTTGCCGTCGCGTATGCGCACGGTCGTCGCCGATGCGGCATCCTCAAGGCCGCGTGCGTTGACCATGGCGCCCGCGCGGTGCGCTTCCTCCGCAACGGCCATGCACTCGGCGAACACTTCCGGCCCCGGGTTTGCATCCTCGCGGACGTAAAACAGGCACATGTACTCCATCGGTCTTCTCCCTTCTCGATCCATAGACGAGTGGCAGTGGCGAGAATCGACAGTCGGGCTGAGAGAATCCTTGCCCCTATGCCTTCGCGGCCATTTGCTGAAGGGCCACTTGTTGACGGGGGCGCCCGAAGGTGGTATAAAACTCGCCTAACATGGTTTTTATAACGTCGCGCCAGCACCATCATCATCACGGACCTCCGGCTCTGTGCGGATGATGCTTTGATTTTTTAGCTCCACGACACGGAGCGACGCACGGAGCCGCAGAGATCTGCGGCTCCGTTGTTTTTTATGCGGACCCTTTTGAAAGGACGCCAGTGCTCGCCCTCGATTCGCTCCCGATCTCTGTGAGTGCGCCGGTTGCGCTCATTCCCAAGAACCGCGGCTTGAGCGGCCAACTCTCACCGCTCTGCGAGCGCCTCGTTCCGGCCGGCAGCACGCAAGTGGCGGTGCGCGGCGAGGACGTGCCGACTCTGGCTAATGCGGTCGCCGAATCGGGACGATCCGTCGTCGCCTTCACCGGCGACGATCTGCTCGACGAATGGCTGCTCGCCGGCAACGCGCTGCATCCGGGCCTGCGGCGGCGCCGGATTGCGTGGCGCGATCCGCGGGCCATCTATGGAGCGCCCGCGCTCTCTCTGATCGGAGAGTCCTTTACGCTGCTCTCCGAACCACGCACGTTGCGGGTCGCGGTGTGCGATCGGTACCGGCGCCTCACCGAAGTCCACCTTGAGGCTCTGCGGAAAGGCGGAGTTCGCTTGGAGGTCGTTCCGATCGCGGGCGCCCTCGAAGCCTGCATCGCCAGCGGCGTGACCGACCTCATCGTCGATATCGTCGTGACGGGACGGACCGTGGCCGAGGCCGGCCTGCAAGTGCTGCGCGTCATCTCGACCAGCGACCTCGCCGTGTTGGAGACGGCGCCGTGATTCGACTGAGTCCGCGCTTGGGCGCCCTGCGCCCATACGGCGCGGAAGATCTCCTCGACGGCGCGTTGCGGGTGCGCGCGCATCGCAACGAAGCACCGCTCCCGCCGCCGCAACACGTCGTCGAGGCCGTTCGCAACGCCGACGGCGATGCACTGCGCTACTACCCGGCTAATCTGCAACGGCGAGTCCTCCATCAGCTGGCCCACCGTTTGGGGGTCGGCGCGCGCGACGTTGCGATTGCTAATGGTGCCGATGAGATCATCTTAGCCGCTGCGCGCGTCACCTTGGACGCCGGCAGCAACGCCGTGACCGTGCGCCCAACGTTTGGGATGTACGCCCGCGCGGTCGCGATGTGCGGTGCCGGGGTACGCGAGCTGCCGTACCGGCAGCGCTGGCAACTCGATGCCGACGCGCTGCTTGCACGCGTCGACCGCGACACGCGGCTCATCTATCTGGGGCATCCCAACAATCCGACGGGCGAGGCGCTCCCCCTGGCAACGCTCGAACGGCTGGCGCGCGCGGTTCCCGAGACCCTGATCGTGGTGGATGAGGCTTACCTCGCGTTCCGCCTCGAATCTCTCGTGAGAGCAATACGCCCGCTGCAGAACGTCGTGGTTGCCGGTTCCCTCTCGAAAGTCTGCGCGCTTGCCGGTCTGCGCGTGGGCTTCGTGACCGGCGATTCCGCGGTCGTCTCGGCATTTCGCCGTGTCTTGGCGCCGTACGCCCTTTCGGCGACGGCGCTGCTAGCGGCGCAGGCGTATCTGAGTGACGAACCTGCGGCGCGGGCGTTCGAGCGCGCGATCGCGGTGGAAGTGCAGTGCAGCCTCGACGCGATCGCCGGAGCCCTCACCCCGTTTACCACGAACCTCTGGCGCGGGTTGGGAAGCTTTCTACTCGCCGATATGGGAACGGACGTCGCGCCGATCGTCAAGTGCTTGCGGCGGCGCGGCATCGCCGTTCGCGCCTTCCCTACGGAGGAACTGCGCACGTGCATCCGCGTCTGCGCGCTCGATGAAACCGCGACGGCGGAGTTAGTGAGCGCGCTCAAGGACGTCCTGCCGGCGTTCGTCGGGAGGCAACTCGCCAGTGCGTAGCTTCGTCGCCGAACGCACGACCGCCGAGACCAGCATCCGCGTCGAAGTGCGCCTCGACCAGGAGGCGGGCGGAGCCCTCCAGACGGGATTGCCGATCTTCGACCATTTTCTCGCGCAGTTGAGTTTCCATGGCGGGTTCTATCTCGACGTGGAGGCGCGCTCGTTCGATGCGATACGCCATCACCTCGTCGAAGACGTCGGCATTGCGATCGGCCGCAGCATCGACTCCGCGCTCGGTGAGCGCCGCGGCATCGCCCGGTACGCGACCGTTACGCTCCCGATGGACGATGCCTTAGTGCGCGTCGCGCTCGATCTCGGCGGACGGCCCTACGCGCGCATCAATCTCGCGCCAGCGGACGGCGATAGCATCGAGGGGCTCGAGGTCGCGCTCGTGCGCCATTTCTTCTCGAGTTTGGTGACGACGGCGCGGATCTGCGCACACGTCGATCTGCTCGCCGGCAACGATGCGCATCATTGCGTGGAGGCGGCGTTCAAGGCATTTGGCCGCGCCTACCGCGCCGCGTGGGCACTCGAAAACCCGGGCCTGCTTCCCTCGACGAAAGGCGTCTTGTGATCGACGTTCACGGCCATGCGAAAGGCGAGCACGTGGCGTTTGCGCAGGAGCGGCCGATTCCATATACGGCGGGCACGATTTTCTCATGGTTCGGCCGGGCAGCCGGCACAGGCCGTGTGCGGACACTCGTGCTCACCGATCACTCCAATCTGGCTGCACCGCAAGATCCCGACGCGATCGCGACGGCTCGCGAAGCGTTGACGCTGGCGGCCGCCGGCGACGCCGCCGGCGCGGCGCAGACGGCAGATGTGCCGCTAGAAAAAGCATCGATGCTGTCGCGGGCAATGCAGGGCGGTTTGCGTTGCCTAATCGGCGTCGAGGCCGACAACGATCCGCGCGATGCGCAAGCCGCTGCCGAGATTCTCTCGCAATGGTCGCCGGCGTGCGTCATCCGCTCCGTCCACTTCTTAGAGCTGGAGCATCCCAATGGCGGGCGGTGGCTCTGGCCGTTCGATAATCCGGAGTTTTCGAGCTTCTACGAATGCTACTCGGCGTCGTTGCTGTGGCGATGCTACGTCGAGACGCTGCTGCGACAAATCAACGAACTTCGCACCGACGTCGTGGGGCATTTCTACGTGCCGGCAAAGTTCGGCCATTGGCCGCCGCTTCGCGAGCTGGCGGAGCACGAGGATCGCCTGGTCGACGCCTGCACGCGGCGTTCGCTCGCGATCGAGTTCAACACGCGCGCGCTCTATCGCGGACCAGCCGAAAACCGGGAAACCTATCTCGCGCACTACCGCCGATTGCTGCGAAAATCGGCACGGGCCGGGGTGCCGGTCGCGCTAGGGTCGGACGCGCATTGCCCGGAGGATCAAACCAAAGGCTTCGACCTTGCGATGGACGTCATCGCGCAGGTCGGCGGCGTCGAGGTGTACGCCGCATGAGCGTCGGGATTCTCGCGCTGGGTGCCGCAAACAGTCGCAGCCTCGTCCATGCACTGCGCCGCGCCGGCGCTGACGCCGTGATCCTGGAGCGGCCGGAACAGCTGCCGGCGATCGGCGCGCTCGTGCTGCCCGGCGTCGCGAACGTCGGCTACCTGATCCAAGAACTCGATCGCGGCAACTGGCGCACGCCGCTTCTCGCTGCGATCGGCAATGGACTCCCCACCCTGGGGATCTGCGCGGGCTTTCAGCTGCTCTGTACTCGCAGCGAGGAGGCTCCGGAACTGCCGGCGCTCGGCATCTTCTGCGGCACCGTGACGAAACTGCGCGGCGAAAAGATTCCTCACATGGGTTGGAGCAGGGCCGAAGCCACCACTTCGGCCTTCGAAAGCGGGTGGGCGTATTTCGCCCACTCGTATGCACCGCCGGCAGCGCTGCGCGAAACGCTGGCGATCACGCAATGTGGCGCCGCGTTTGCCAGCGCTGCCGGCACCGGGAACGTTATCGGCGTGCAGTTTCATCCCGAACGCAGCGGCGAGTACGGCGCGCGACTACTCCAACGGCTCGTGCGCATGGCGCGAGAGCCCATTCATGCCGGCTAAACGCATCATCGCGTGCCTCGACGTCAAGAACGGACGCGTCGTCAAGGGCGTACGCTTTGAAGGGCTGCGCGACACCGGCGATCCGGCAACTTGCGCGTTGCAATACTGCCGCGAGGGAATCGACGAGTTGGTGATGCTCGACGTTTCCGCGACGCTGGAGGGGCGACTCGCCTCGCTGCAGACCGTCGAGCGCATCTCGAGCGAGATCGATATACCGCTGACCGTCGGCGGGGGCGTGCGCGGAGAGGATGACGCCATTGCGATCCTCGATGCCGGCGCCGACAAGGTCGCGCTCAACACGGCGGCGGTCGCTGAGCCCGCGGTTTTGCAGCGCTTAGCGTCGCGGTACGGCAGCCAGTGCATCGTTCTGTCGATCGACGCGCGACGCGTCAATGGCGGCTATCAGGTCGCGACGCGCAGCGCGACGCAAACGACCGGGCAGGATGCGCTGCAATGGGCTCGCATCGGGGCAGCGCTCGGCGCCGGCGAGATTCTTTTGACTGCGATCGATCGCGACGGAACGCTCAAAGGCTTCGATTTGGCGTTGATCGCCGACTTCAGCCGCGCCCTGGACGTGCCGCTGATCGCGTCGGGCGGCGCGCGCAACGCCGACAGCTTCGCCGACGCCCTGGCTGCGGGCGCGGACGCGGCGCTGGCGGCGTCGGTCTTTCACGACGGCCTCTTGAGCGTCGCGGCGGTCAAGCAGCGGTGTCGCGAGCGCGCGATCGGGGTGCGGCCATGATCGCGGAGAGCGCATCGCTGCTCGATTTGGTGGACTTTGCAAAGGGTGGCGGGCTCGTGCCGACCATCGTCTGCGATGCCGAGAGCGGGCGGCCGCGCATGCTCGCGTACTCGACGCGCGAGTCGCTCGCCAGTGCGCTGCAGCAACAGGCGGGCATCTATTGGAGCCGCTCGCGCGAACGCCTCTGGCGTAAGGGCGAGACGTCGGGCAACACCCAGCGCCTCGTCGGCGTCGTTCCGGATTGCGATCGTGACGCGTTGATCTTTTACGTCGAGCAAAGCGGGCCGTCGTGCCATCTCAACGCGCAATCGTGCTTCGACGGCGAAATGCCGTTCACGTGGGCGACCCTCGCGGAGCGGGTGCGCCGGCGTGCCGCTTCCGGAAATCCGTTGTCTTATACGCAGCGGTTGCTCTCGGACGACTCGTTACTGGCGGAGAAGCTTGCAGAGGAAGCGGCGGAACTCGCGGAGGCGCAGTCGCGCGGCGAGGTCGTTTGGGAATGCGCCGATCTGCTTTACTTCATGACGGTGAAGATGCAGCAAGCGGGCATCGGAATCGCCGACGTGATGGACGAGCTAAAGCGCCGCGCCCGATGACACTGCGACGCATTGCCCCCAACGAGCCGCTCTGGGCCCAGGCGCCCCACGATCTCTCGGGCGTAAGCGAAATCGTCGAAGCCGTCCGCGCGGGAGGCGACGCTGCGGTCGCGCGCTTCGCGCAGCGACTCGGGGATCCGCCGCCGCGCCGCATCGCACCCGACGAGATGGCGAACGCTGCGGGCACGGTTGAAGTGCAGACGCTCGAGTTGATGCGCCGCGCGGCGAAGCGGATTCGGCGCTTCGCGCAGGCGCAGCGCGCGGCGCTGCACGACGTCGCAATCGCGATGCACGGCATGGAGATCGGCCATCGCGCGATCCCGCTCGAACGCGCCGGCATCTACGTTCCCGGAGGGCGATATCCGTTGCCGTCGACCGTGCTCATGTGCGCGATCCCCGCGCGCGTCGCCGGCGTTGCTTCGGTCGTGTTGTGCACGCCGAATGCCTCGGCGCAGACGCTGGCGGCGGCGCACGAGGCGGGTGTCGATGCGTGTTACGAGATCGGCGGCGCGCAGGCCATCGCCCTGGCGATCGCGACGCGCTGCTGCTCCCCGCCGGACAGCTCCAGCGGCAGCCGGTCGCCGTGCTCACCGAGCCCCACGGTGGCCAGGTGGTGGCTGGCGGTGGCCTTGCGTTCGCGCGCCGGCCCGAGGTGGGCCAGGGCCAGCGGGAGCGTGGCGTTCTCGGCCGCGGTCAGGGTGGGCATGAGCTGGAAGAACTGGAAGACGATGCCGATG
>PMTY01000091.1 GCA_003167155.1 Candidatus Cybelea tumulisoli | reverse complement strand
GCGAGCCAGGTGCACACGCGGAGGGCTGTCGGCCCGCCGTGGAACAAGGATCACAAGCTCGCAATGGCGGCCGCTATAGTCGCGGCAGAGGCGCTTGATAGATCGAGCGGTTGAGCCCGCAAGTGCTAGGGTTCAATACTGTAGACCGCTCCGTAGTTATATGTACCACCGTTAGCGCCCCTGGTTCCGTATACCAGCCCATCCTTGGCAACGAGCGGCGATCCGGGATCCGCAAAGCCCTCGTGTCTGAATCGGTAAAGAACGTGCTCCTCGCCGGACACGCTTAGATCGAAAATTGTACCGCACCGACCAGAGGGCGGGCATTTGTCGCCACCTTCAGCCGTATCAAACAGGAGGCCGTCGAGCGACAAAAGGCCACCGTTCGGCTCCGCGCCATTTCGACCGCCCGGGAAGCTGTAAAGAACCGTCTCGCTGCCGGAGGCGCTCATCGAAAAAAACGTCCCGCAGCCGTCAAATTGCGGGCAGGCTTCGCTCGTTCCGCCGGCTGTTGTCGTACCATAGAGCGAGCCATTCACGCTAACGAGGCCGCCGCCGGGGTTCTCGCCGTCCGGCGCACCTTTGAAACTATGCAGCACCCGCTCTTTGCCGGACGTACTTATTTCGAAGGCCGCTCCGCAGCCATTCGTGCAACTGCCTCCACCGCCAAGCCACGTCGTGCCATAGAGCATCCCGTTCGCGGCGAACAATGCTCCAAGCGGATGCGCTCCGTCGCGCGGATAGCCTTTGAATACATGGAGTATGCGCTCGGTTCCGGACGTGCTGACTTCGAAAGCGGTTCCGCATCCGCCGTTACATTCGTCGCTGCCGCCGCCAAAATATGTCGTGCCGTAAAGCTCTCCATTGGCCGATATCAAGCTTGCAAACGGCGCTTCGCCGTCGTCGCCTCCTTTGAAGCTGTATACGATTCGCTCCGATCCGGACTTTTTGACGGCAAAAACGGTACCGCATCCGGTTGAACCGCAGCCGGTACCACCGAGTTGAGTCGTGCCGTAGAGCGTGCCATTAACGTCGAGCAATGCAGCCGTAGGAGCCGCGGCGTCCGGAAGACCCTTGAATCGGTAGAGGACCGTCTCCGAGCCGTTGGTGCTCACGCTAAAGACGGTCCCGGCTGCTCCCGGCTGGCAGTCGGATAGACATCCGCTTCCTAACGTTGTGCCATAGAGCATATCGTGCACGACAATTAGGCCTGCGACCGGATATTCGCCGTCTGGGCCGCCCTTGAAACTGTAAAGATCCTTGTACGTCTCGCTTGTCGCGGGCAGTACAGAAAGCCCGTTAACTTGATGCGCCGGATGTGGCGGGCCCATCTGCGATCCACCGCAGCCTGAGAGCAATACCACAGCGGCGCAAACGGCTAAAGCACAGCGGCCAAAACTGGAAATCCTCATCTCGACCTCCTGACGGCTGAACGGACCGACGGCTGCGATTGTTCGGACCTAGTTGCTAACGGCCGAGCCTAGTGTCTGACAGCTGCAGTTTAAGGTATAGGTCGGCGTATTGGAGCCGGGCACGATTTCAATGACGGAAGACTCGCCGTTCGCCTGGTAGACCGCGCCCTTCGGTGTTACCCAGGTTAAGCCATAGGCACCGACGCTCGAAATCACGCGCGACGGCTCGCTCTGGCCGGGCGGATAAACCGAGACCGTGGCGCCGTTGGCATTACCGACGTAGATGTTACCGGCTTTATCGATGCCCATTCCCGGTCCGTCGATGTTCTTCAAATCGAGATTGACCGGCGTGAACTGCTGCGAACCAGGAGCGAGCTTCACGATTTGCAGCTGGAGCTTCGCCTCTTCTGCAACGTAGAGGTTTCCCTGCGGATCGAAGGCCATGCTGCCGGGATCGAACGCGTAGCCGCTGACGCCCGTGTCGATTGTGTATTCGGCCGTAGTGCTGCCCGGCGCGAACTCTTGCACGTAGCCTTCGTCTTGCTGGTTTTCGTTGACGAAGACGTCGCCCTTATTATCGACGGCCACGCTTCCCGGTTGTCCGTAAACGTTGGTGATCGTGAAAAACGGCGACGACGCGCCCGGCTTGAATGCGGTGACGCTGGCCGGATATTTATCGGTCTCGTTGGCGACCCAAAGGTTATTCTTGCTATCGACCCAGAGTCCGATCGGCCGGCCCGTGCCGTTGCTGATCGTCCGCAGCAACTGCGGATTTTTCATGCCTGCGGTGTAGACGAGAACCTGGCCCACACCCGGCGAGCCGTCGATATTGCCGATGTAGAGGACACGGCCGCCTCGAGTTTTTGCTTGCTCCACTCCACGCGACGGCGCTTGCAGTGCCCGAGCAGAACCCGGCGTGAACGAGGACGGCGATGGATTTGCGCACGCGGCGAGCAATCCGCCCGCTACGAGCGCGACGATCGAGAAGCGTAGATTGCTCATAGCCCGGTAGGATACAGAGGATTCGTGAAAAGAGTCTGAAGCGGGTTCGCTCAAGGCTGAGCGAGACTCACGGCGGTTCCGACAGGCTCGGCATCGTCGAACTCGGTACCGACGATGTTTTTTCTCACGCGACCGCCCGTCGGGTACTTCCAAAAGCCTACTTGATAGGGACCGGTGCCCGACGCGTACGGTGCGATGATCGTGTTTCCCTGAATCCAAAACTGCCCTTCGCTTCCAGAAACCGGCCCGTTGAGGAGAGTCGTCCCCACCACGGTGCCCTTCGAGCCGTTGACCACAACGTGATCGATGACGGTGTTACTGGCTGCAAGTGCAACGTATTTACCAGCCCACTGCAGCTTGAGCGGAGACCCGGGCGCTTGTGCAAGCTTGATCCTTTTGAAGTTGCTGCTGCCCTCGAGCATCTCGTCAAGCTCAAACGTCCCCTGATGGTCGTGTTGACCGTCAACGAGCAAGTTGCCCTTATCGTCGTAACTGCAGAAGCCCATGTAAAAGATCTTTGGGTCCACGTAATCGGCCGGGTCACCTTTTGCATCAGCGTAGATGGCGACGACGCCCGTGCCGCTTCCCGACGAGTCGTTCGTCGTCGCAAGATTGCCCGTTGTGGGATCGATCGAGCACGACTCCGGATAATAGCCAGGGTCGCTCAACGTGACGATCGGGCTCGTCCCGCCGTGCGCGTACTCGACGACGCCGGGCGTCCCGCCCTCGGCGCCGAAGTCGAGGACGAACACGTCGCCCGACTGGTCGACGCACTCGCCTAACGGCGTGTTCGAGTCCGCCAGTTCGCCGACCAGCGTGCCGCCCGGATAGCTGAAAACGCAGATGCCGCCGCACGCTCCGGTAATGTAGAGCAGACTTTGCGAGCTGGTGTTAGGCGCCATCCACGAGCGAGCAGCATGTCGCGCAGCTACGGAAGCCGCTGCGGGCGCGCCGCTCGAGCTGCCATCGCCACCGCAGCCGGCCAACATTGCAGCTACCCCAAGACTCAAAACAACCCGAATGCCAATTGCTATTTTCATATCGTTACCAGCTGATGACGACGAGGCCGTTGCCGACCGCGTCCTTCCAGCCTTGCCAGACGTGCGAATGCGTTGCGCGCTTGCCGACGAACGACGAGCCGCCGCCGCCGCCGCCGCCACCGGCGATGTAGTAGCTGCTGGAGCTGTAGCCTTGACTGCCGCCACCACCACCGCCGCCGCCATAAAAGCCGCCGCCTCCGCCGCCGCCGGCCCCGCCGCCGTACGGTGTGCCGCCGATTCCGCCATAACCAAAGCCTCCGCCAGTGCCGTTATAATCGCGGTTGACGCCGCATCTACCGCCGCTGCCGCCCAACCCGCCGGCGATCTGCGACCCGCCGCCACCGCCGGCACCGCCGCATTCACGGGAGCCGCTCGATCCGGAACCGTCCTGGCCGCTCGCGCCGGTGCTGCCGCCGCCACGTCCGCCCGCGCCACCGGAGTATTTGTCGCTGTTGGCGCCGCCGCTGCCGCCGCCACCGCCGGCGACGATCACGCGATCGCCCAACGTGCCGGTCGAGAGGCGAACGTCGGATGCGCCCCCGCCACCATAGCCGGCGCAGTTCGTACAATATTTATCGGGACCGCCGTCACCGCCGCCGTTATAGCCGCCCTGAGTTAGGTTTCCAGCTCCGCCGACGTAGACCACGAGTTCCTTATCGATCGAGGCCGGGATCAATGCGTATACGCGGCCGCCCCGCACCACGGTGCTGGAGCTTCCGGCGCCGGCGGCGCCGACCACCACGACCTGCAGCAACCGCGCGTGCGGAACTTTGAAGCGCTGCGGTTTGCCGGTGAAGCTAAACGTTTGACTGTGGGAAAAGGTCCGATGTAGCGGACTCACGGTTGGAATCGAGCCGCCGGGATGCTCGCCGCACGCAGTTAGCAACGTCGCAAACAACGCAACGCCGAGGGAGATGAGGAGCGCGCGGCAGCGATTACTGTTGGGCCTCATTGCTTTGATGCCTTGCTGACGGTGATGCCGTAGGGATCGCTCAATCCGTCGATGATGGTGGCGAACGACTTGCCGCCAGCGGGATACTGGAAAAACTCGACCTTGTACGGGTCGTCCTCGGTGACGACGATCTGATTTCCGCGTCCGCCGCTCCCACCCCCGACCGACGCGATCCAAAGCTGCATAATCGAACTCGTTGGTGAGAGAACCGAATAGCCCTCGAGTTTACCGTTCTTACCGGTGATCCGGAACCAGTCCAGCGTCGCCGAACCAACCACCCAAAACTGGCCGTCCCACTGCACAAAGGTCGGCGGCGCCCACTGCAGCGTCTTCGAGAGCACCACCGGCTTCAGCTGCGTCACGCCTGACGGGAGCTGCGCAAACGCAATTATCTTGCCGGTGTCGTAACTGCCGCCGTCGACCAGAAGGTCGCCGTGCGCGCCGTAACCGAGCGCGTCGTCTCCATAGACGCCCCCGCCGGTGTAAGCGGTCGGCGATCCGCTTGCATCGGGATAAACCGCAACGTCGTCGGCATTGAGCACGGCGAGATTGCCAGTCGTCTTATCTACCGAACACGCCAACGGTTGTTCGCCTCCGTCGTCGAGCGTCCGGATCGGCTGCGTGCCGCCGTGCGCGTACTCGACCACGTCGTAGCCGCCCTGGTTGGCTATCCAAACGTCGCCGGCGGTATCGGCGCACAGACCCGCGGGGCTGGAGAACCCATCCAGCGTGCCGACGAGTCTGCGGCTCTGATACGAATACACGGTTACGGTATCGTTGCCCGGATTCGAAACGTAGAGGAGATCGCTGCTCTTCGCCTCCGCCCGCACCCACGAAGCCTTGGCCGCCGCCGGCGCGCCGATTGGCTGTGATCCGGCACAGCCTGCTAGGAATGCGACCGCAACGCCTCCATGCAAGGCGTACGTGCCAAGACCAAAGACCTTCATGCTCCCCGCGTTCGGGGCGCCGACCGCTATTCCATCGTTCGCGGCCAGAGGAAGTAGACTATTTCTTCGCTGCCGTCACGCCCATCGGCACATCGAAGTTGCCCGTAAACGTCGCGACCGGTGAACCGCCGTCCGGGTATTTGAAAACGTAGCCGGCACTGTTTCCCGCGTCACCGCAATACAGCAGGCCCTTAACGATCCACGTCTGCGCGCAATCGCTAGCCCCCCTGAACTGTATTGTGTTCTTCAACGTCGCCGTCGTTCCGCTAACGGTGTACTGATACGTCTCACTGGGGTACTGATCGAACACGGTGAGATAGGTACCGTCCCACTGCACCGAGCCGGGAAACTCCGGAGAGTTGGTCGTTTTGATCGTAACGAATGCGCTGCTGCCCTTCGGAAGCTCGACGAGTCTGAATGTCTCGCCTGAACCGGTGAAACCATCGGCAAAGAGATTGCCGTTGGGATCGTAGCCGTCGAAGTACTCTTTGGTCAAAGGCGTATTGTACACTGTGCCCGAGCCGGCTGCCTTCTTGAAGATCACGACCTGACCGCCGGGACCGTAAGCATTACCCAAAGGATTACCCACTAGGACTCCGACTGCAATATCGCCGCTAGTATTCATGGCGCAGCTGGATGTGTACGTGTAGTTAAGCGAGAGTGTCTTGATCAGCTTATTTGGAACCCTGTATTCGGAAATCAGCCCGCTCGTGCGGCCGACGTTCCAGACAATTTTCTTTCCGTAGCCATACAAAACGTTGGTGCACCCTTGGCCGCCAGCACCGTTAATCGTACCGATCTGTTGAACGCTCTTCGGATAGTCGAAAATGCCGGCGTACGTATCGTAGTTGTTGAAGATGTACTCGTAGCTCTTTGAATTCGATTTATCCGGTACGAGCTCGGCGTAACGCGGCAGCGGGTTCAGCCTCGCAGCCGCTACCGGACTCCCATTAACGAACAGCGTCCTACCTACGTAGGTCGCATTGAGGGTAGCGGCTGACGGCGCGACCGTCATGTCATCCTCAGCCTGTCGAGGGGTGCTCCCGCATCCCGAAACAATAACGAGTGCAACGACAGCGCCGCCGAACTTAACTAAACCGGGGATGTGCACTAACCTTGCTCCCTTGGAGTAGACTGTCGTTTGGGTTTTCGACCGGCATTGGCGGGTGCCTCCGTAGGCCAGTTCGTAGTGAGCCTCCCCGGATTCCCTGGGTACGTTTCGGAGAGGGGCCCGTTCTGACGCAGGCTCGTTGCTGACATCAAATACGCCTCCAGAGGAAGTAGACCGGCACTGCGCTTAGAAGAATCGCGATCCCGACGATTGCGTCGCGCGGATAGGCGACGTACGTCGCGATTGCGACGCCCCACGAGACTAGCAGGTAGAGCGCAGTCGAAAACGGATGCCCGGGGACGTGGAAGCTCACGGCTTGCGCGATGCCGGCACGCCGATCACGCGCGCGAATGATGAAGAGCGCGATGGCCAGCAGCCCGTTAAATACGTAGAACGTCGAGACGACGTAGTTGAGGATGTGTTCGTAGCTTCCCGAGAGCGCTAGCAGCATCGCGAACGCTGCTTGCAACGCGATTGCAATAACGGGCACGCGCGTTCGCGGATCGATCCAGGCCACGGCGCGGAAGAACAGGCCGTCTTCGGCCATCGCGTGATAGAGCCGCGGTATCGTAAGCATTCGATTACTGATAAACCCAAGCGTCGACACGGCGATGGCAAACGACGCGACCTGCGCTCCCGCTGAGCCGGCCGCAGCGCGAAGCACTGCTGCTGCGGGGACGGGCGTGCTCGCTAAGCCGTTGACGCCGAGCACGCGAAGGCAGGCGACATTCACCAAGAGATACAGCACGGCCGCGCCGGAAATCCCCAGCCAGAGGCCCAGCGGCAACGTGAAGGTGACATTTTTTGCTTCGGGTGCCATGAAGTTGGCAACCATCGCCCCGTTATAGGCAAAGAGCACGGGAATCATCGCGACGCTAAATGCGCCGAGGGTTCCGAGCGTGCCGAGCGTGGAGTTCGAGAGCGTCGCGAGCTGGTGACCCTGGGCCGGATGCGCGGCAATGCCGGCAACGATGAGCGCGACGAGCGCGGCAACCTTCAACACGGTCAGTGCGCTTTGCACGTTGCTGCCAAAGCGAACGCCAAAACAGTTCACGAGCGCGAGCGCGGCAAGCGTAACGACCGCGAGGATGCCGGGCGGTACTCCAAAACCGGTCAACGAGATAAAGTAACCGGCGAAGAGTACCGCCGCTGCTGCGATGCCGCCCGTAAAGGAGGCCAGCAGCGACGACCAGCCGTACGCGAACGCAACGACCGGGTGAAACGCATCGCGCAAATAGGCGTAGACACCGCATCCCGCCGGCCGGCGCGCGGCAAGCTCGCCGAGCACGAAAGCTCCAAAAAGCGCGACGACTCCGCCGCACGCCCACGCGACGAGAATCAATCCGGGTATCGGTATCCGCTGCGCTACGACCGACGGCGTGCGGAAAATTCCCGAGCCGATGACGCTGCCGATCACGATGAGCACGACGTCGGCGACGCCGAGTCGCCGCGCGAGCGCTGACGTCACACGGGGCGTTCGCCGAGGATGGTGACGCGCCGGACGAGGCGGCGATTTGGAAAGTAGTCGGCCAGCGCGCAGTGCTGCGTCCAGCGGTTATCCCAGAATGCCACGGTGCCTTCCCGCCAGCGCCAGCGAACCTGAAACTCCGGCCTCGCCATATGCTCGAAGAGCATCCGCAGAAGCGCGTCGCTTTCGCTCGGCGAGACGCCTTCGATGTGCGACGTGAAGTCTTGATTGACGAAAAGCGCCTTGCGTCCCGTCGCGGGATTCGTTCGTGCGACGGGATGTAAAACCGGCGGGTGCTCGGCATACATTTGATCGCGCCGCTCCTCAATTCCGAGTGCCTTGAATCGCTCCGGCGTGAAGTTCTTCGCGAACGAGTGCACGGCACGCAGTTGCGAAACGAATTGCCGCAGCGGGTCGGAGAGTGTCTCGTAGGCGAGATACATATTCGCCCAGAGCGTATCGCCGCCGATCTCGGGAATCTCTTCGGCGTAAAGGACCGCCGCTTGCGGCGGCCGCTCCAGGTAGGTGACGTCGTTGTGCCAGCGATCGCTGTTGGCGCGGTGCGTCGCATCGTGCTCCAGCACCATCACCTCGGTCGCCGTTTCGTGGCCCGGATAGAACGGGTGAAGGTAGAGCTGCCCGAAACGCGCCGCGAAGTCGCGTTGTTGCACCGGCGTTAACGACTGCCCCTCGAAGAACAGCACGAGATGGTCGTCGAGCGCGTTACGAATCTGCGTCACCGCTTCGTCGCTGAGCGGCGCGCTGAGGTCGATGCCGTCAACGGTCGCGCCGATCGCAGGCGTCAGCGCCTTGGTGCGGAGGTCTCCGGTATTGGGCGGCATGAAACCCGCGCCTTACCGAAACGGGCGGCGATTTCCCGCCGCCAGATTCTTAGATTGCGAGCGCTTCGGCAACGGCTTGGTCCTCAGACCACGCTTTTCCGGCGGCCATGAGGTTTGCGAGTTCGACCTCTCCGAAAACTTCGCGTAAGCCTGAAAGCGCTTTGTCGTACCCTTGTTGTTCTACATAAGAGCGATGCTTCGCTCGTTGCCGCATTGCTCCGTCGACGAATCCGAGGATGTTCGCCGCACGGCGAAGCGTCGTGTCGCTTTCGCCTCGATCGCCGTCCAGGACGGCGACCGCAGCGAGATGCTGCATCGCCCAGAGAGCGGCGTTCACACTTCCAATCGCGCGCGAAATGCGCAACGCTTCGTGCGCGCCGTCCCGGGCCTCCGGATAGCGATTTAAGGCTATGAGGTACGCCGATGAGTTACAGAGCGTCGTCGAAAGCTGTACCAGATCCGAGCGAGAGCGAAAGAATTGTTCCGATCTTTCATTTAACTGCAACGCCTCTGCGACAGAACCCGAGGCGAATTCGATCTCGCCGAGGGCCACCCGCGAACCCGCGGCACCGCGCTCGGATCCCGCTGCTTCACTCCGCCGCAGCGATTCTGAAATGAGTTCCCGGGCTTCACCTAAATCGCCGGTGCCGGAAAGTGCCGCGCCCAGCGCAGTCGTTGCAAGGTTGTATTCAGTTTGCGCACCGGCAGAACGTGCGTTAGCCCGCGCCTGACGCAGTGTGCTGTCTGCCTCGTCGTAACGCCCCATATATCCAAGCGCTAGCCCAAGGTAGCATTGCGTTGTTGCTATGGCGCGAAGATCGTCACCTTGCTGAAACGTAAGCGCACGGCGGCATGCGTCAACCCTGGCTTCGAGATCGCGTTCGAAATGAACGGCCGTTCGCGCTGCGCTAATTGCCAGCTTTGCCAGAACCTGGGGTGGCGTGGTGTTGGAGCAGGTTTCAAATGCGGCACTCACCCAGTTTTGCACTTCACCCGATCCGAATCCGCTCCAGGTTGCAGTCCGCGACGATGCCAGTCGCTGCCCGAGAGCCGCATCGCCGCGTGGGCCGAGCGCCCATTCGAAGGCGGCGCGAAAGTTGTCACGCTCGCGTTCGATATTTGCATCCCATACGTGATCCGCAATCAGTTCCAATCTCGAATCGAAATCTTCGGCTAGAGCGAGAAGCGCACGCACGTGCGACCGTGCCGCGCGGTCGTGTTCTCCTCGCTCGCGGAGTTTCTCGCGCGCATATTGGCGAGCGGGCTCCAGCAGCTTATAACGCGGCCCAGCAAGTATGTCACATTGCACGAACGACTTGTCGACGAGCGATGCGAGTACGCCCGGGACTTCGCCTTGCTCCTTTTGTTCGGCGTAGAGTGCGCACACGAGGTCCAGCGTGAAGCCGCCAGCGAATATCGACGACCGTCGAAAGAGTTCGCTCTCACGATCGTCAAGCAGGTCGTAGCTCCAGTCGAAAAGAGCGCGCATCGTCTTGTGCCGCGGAAGTGAGGTTCGGCCGCCGGCCAAGAGTGAGAGATGCTCGCCAAGCTGCGCAGCGATGACGGCCGGCGAGAATGCGTTCGTGCGGGCCGCGGCAAGCTCGATAGCGAGGGCGATGCCGTCGACTCGCTGACAGATCTCAGCCACCGCGGGGACTACCGAATCGGTTAGTTCGAAGCGGCTGTCGGTGGCCTCAGCACGATCCTTGAAGAGCCGGATCGCGTCGAACTCCAGCGCATCGCTAGCCGAAAGCGTATCGCATGAGGGAAGCCCCAGCGGCGGAACGCGATAGACCCGCTCGCCTTCCAGCGAAAGCGCTTGACGGCTCGTTGCTAAGATCCGAGCGCCGGGGCAGCCGGATACGAGCGCTTTGGCCGCATGTGCGATGGGCTCCAATAAGTGCTCGCAGTTGTCGAGTACCAGCAAGAACGCTTGTGACCGCAGGTAGGTAATTAGCGCATCCATCGTCGGGCACCGATCGAGGCCGATGTTCGAAGCAAGGGTCATCGCGACCATCGCGCCGTCGGTGAGCGACGATAGATCCACAAGCCAGACGCCGTCGAAGTGGTCGCCCGTTGGACTTGCGTCGACAACATGCTCCGCAGCGCGTATCGCGAGCCGCGTCTTGCCGACGCCTCCTGCGCCCACGAGCGTAACGAGACGATGAGTCGCAAGCATTTCACGAACTCTTGCGAGGTCGCGCTCTCGTCCGACAAAGCTAGAGAAATGGATCGGAAGATTAGTAGCCGCCGCGGCGTTCTGTGCCCGCTCCAATAGGCCGGGTGCGCAGCGATTCGCCGCGCGCTCCAGCTCGAGGCGTTCGTCCGGAGGCAGGGAGAGCGCGTCCGCAAGCAAGGCGACCGTGGCGCGGTATGGTCGCTGACGCGCTCCGCGCTCGAGTTTGCCTATGGCGGCAAGACTCATATGTGCCCGTTCAGCAAGGGCTTCCTGAGTCAGTCCGGCCGCGACGCGGTACTGGCGCAAAAGGTCCCCGAACGATCGCAGCTGGGTGGTGTCCACGCCTCAACTCTGCTACGAACTTCGTCCTAACTGTACCTCCAACTGTACGCAGTGGCTCTGTAACCACAGATCCACGCGGCGCTACCATTGTGGCACACGACAAAAACGCAATGGAGGTTATCATATTGTTGAAGAGTATCGTTCTGGTTCACGGCGGATTCGTGGACGGCTCTGGATGGGCGGGCGTCTACAAGATCCTCAAGAGCGACGGTTACGACGTCACGATCGTTCAAAATCCGACCTCGAGTTTGGCGGATGACGTGGCCGTCACAAAACGCGCCATCGACGGCGCTAACGGCGAGGTCATCCTCGTCGGCCACTCGTACGGTGGCGCAGTGATCACGCAGTCCGGCAACGATCCGAAGGTCGCCGCGCTCGTCTACATCACGGCATTTGCGCCGGACAAAGGCGAATCCGTGGCATCGCTGATCGCGCATCCCGTTCCCGGCGCGCCCGTCCCCCCGATTTTGCCGCCTCAAGACGGATTCCTGATGCTCGACAAGGCAAAGTTCGCTGCCTCCTTCGCGGCGGATGTGAACCCCGAGCTGGCATCCTTTATGGCGAACTCCCAGGTCCCGTGGGGCGTCGAGGCGCTCAACGGCGTAATCACTGAGCCTGCCTGGAAGAACAAGAAGAGCTGGTATATGATCGCCACGACTGACAAGATGATCCCGCCCGCGGCGCAGCACTTCATGGCGGAGCGCGCAAACGCCACAATCGTTGAGGCGGCGGGCAGCCACGCGATTTACGTCTCCGAGCCGGTCGCCGTCGCGCGAGTGATCGAGCGAGCGGCGACGCCATGAACTAGAGATACCTATTTAGCCAGTCGGCAATCAGGCGCAGGCGTTCGACTCGGTGAATCGGCGAGCCGGTGCGGGAGAGGTCGTGATTTTCGTTGGGAAACGCCACGTACTCGACGGTTCGTCCTAAGACCTTGAGCGACGTGAACTCTTGCAGCGTCTGGTCGATCGGTGCTCGCGTATCGTTGTCGGAGTGCAGAATCATTAGCGGCGTGTTGACGTTGGCGACGTACGTTAGGGGCGAGAACTTCGCGTAGTCGGTGCTCGCCGGATCCCACGGCGGGCCCCAGGTGTAATAACCGCCCCCCAGGCCGTTCTTGCCGGCGAAGTCGGCGGCGAGGTTTTCGCTCTGCAAGTCACTGACGGCGCGTTCGGCGACGGCGGCTTTATAGCGATTGGTATGGGAGATCACCCAGAGCGTTGCATATCCTCCATACGAGCCGCCGAGCACGGCCAAACGCGAGGCGTCGACGTCCGGCCGCTGGACGGCCGCATCCATCACGGCCTGCACGTCTGCGAACATTGCNNTAGCCTAGCGACGTATAGAGTTGAAACTCGTGGAAATAGGTGTCGCCGAACTGCGTCTCCGGTCCGCCGTGAATGTCGAGCAGCGTCGGGTGTTTCGTTCCCGGGGTACCGCCGACGGCCGGCATGAACCAAGCCTGCACCGGAAAACCGGCTGCATCTTTGACGGTAAACTCTACGGTTTGCGAGAGCGTCACCGAAGCGAGATACTGCTCGTTGACGTGCGTGAGTTGACGCGGCGCACCTCCGCTGACGTTAGCCACGTAGACGTCGGCCGGGTGCGTAAAGTCGCTGTAGAGGTAGGCGATATGCTCGCCGTTCCGCGATACCGAACACGACCAGGCTTCGCCGTGCGGCGGCGTGACGTCGCGCAATGCGCCGGTATTAAGATCGAGCGTGCGCAGGTTGGCGTAGCCGGGACCGTCGATGTTGAGCAGGGCGAGATTGCCCGACGGCAGCGGCGCTCCGCACAGGCCGCCGCCCTCTTTCATATCGGCTAAGAGCGTATCGCCCCAAGAGACCGTGTCGCGCGCGACGATGACCCGCGGCTGGGAGCCGTCGCTGTTCGCCGAGACGAGGGCGGGCAGTTGTGCCGCGTCTTTGACGTCGCCGCTCAGATAGTACACGTGCCGGCCGGCGGCGTCGAAGAAGAATCCGTTGTTTGCCGGCAGAGCCGAGGTGAGCTTCGCCATGGCGCCGCCCGCCGACGGAATTACGTAGACGTCGCTCGGTCCGCTATCGACGCTCTCGTAGCGCAGCGAGTCAAAGAGCATCGTCTTGTCGTCGGGCGACCAGGCGTCGAAGTTCTCGGAGTACTTACCTGAGGTCAGCTGCTTGGGATGCGAGCCGTCGGCGTCGATCGTCCAAATGTGCTGATGGTCTTGATAGGTATAGCCCGCGCCGTTGCCTTCAAAGAAAAGTTGATCGATGAGGTGCACGTCGCTCTTCTTCTGCGAACCGCTCGGCGTAAAGCCGGCTTTGCCGAAATCGACGTACGCATCGTGGGCCGGGTCGGTATCGGTGACGGTGAGCGCGATGCGATCGCCGCCGTGGGAGACCACCGGCGCCGAGACGCCGTTCTTGATGTGGGTCAGCTGGACGACGGCCCCACCTGCGAGCGTATAGCGATAGAGCTGCGGTTTCTGCTTTTTGAGCGTCCGAACGAAGACGAAGCTCTTACCGTCGCGCATCCAATCGTAGTCGCCGTCGCCCACGTGTTTGGTCACGTTGTGGATCAGCGCACTGGTCGCAACGTCAACCAGATCGATCGTGCGATCGTAGGTATCTTTCGGCCCGTTCATGCGCGAGGACTCGACGAGCACGTGCGTGCCGTCGGGTGAGATCAAGGCGCTGCTCAGGAACGTCATCTTGAACAGGTCTTCCGGCGCCACCGGCGCCGCCGAGAGCGCGACTGGAAAGAGCCCGAGGATTACGGCCGTTAAAACTGCAGTTCTCATGGAATTCCTATACGCTTTAGCATCGGTCGTGGTTTCATTGTGACAGCGGCTTGCGCAGTTGGTACTGCGCCTTGACCTTCGTGTAACCGTTGCGCTCGTAGAACGAGTGCGCACGCTCGCGCAAGACGTTGGACTGCACCCGGATCTCGGCGCAGCCGCGTTCGCGCGCCCGGGCTTCAACGGCTTCCAGCAGCGTAACCCCGATGCCGCGGCTGCGAGCGGCCTCATCGACGACGAAGCCCTCGAGGAACGCGCCGAAGCCTTCGACGAACGCCTCGTCGATCAATAGCGCCGCCCAGCCCACCACGCGCTCGCGGTCGGTCGCGACGAAAACGTCGCGCCGCTCTCCCAGGCGCTGCAGGCGGGCAGTGATGGCGGGGGCCGGCACGTCGTACCCCAGTTGGGCCATGAGCACGCAGATCGGCTCGGCGTCTTCCGGACGCGCCCGACGCACGTTAACAGAGTCTGTCAGTGCGACCCGCTTGGAGCCTGGAGGGGCGTCGTCGAACGAAGGACGCCCTGACCGTCCGATCCGAGATAGACGCGGCCCTTGAGCCAGCGTATTCCCCAGAAACTATGAGCGATGGTCGCATCGTCGAGCCGCTGCCACTTGCTGCCGTTGTCGCTCGAAACGTATGCGCCGCGTAACGTGGTGATGACCACATCGGCGACGCCTTTCTTGGTATCCGGGTTGTAAAGGATTTCCCGCTCGGGCGAGTAGACGAAGGCCGGAGACTTCGAGGTTTCGACGTCGCGGTCGCGGGCGCGGAGGCCCGCTTTGCGACGCGGGTTTCGGTCGGGGTCGATGCGTCCGCGAATGAGGGGCGCGTTTACTACCGTCGCGATGCGCTTGAACGTGCGGCCGCCATCGGTGCTCTGTAGAACGAAGACGTTGTTCGACTTATCGACGCTCGAAGCGAGAACGATGTTTCCGTTCACCGGCGAGATCGTCATCGCGTACCAGAACTGCGTTGCAGGCACGCCGGTCGACTTCGTCCACTTCGTGCCGCCGTCGGTCGTTACCGACAACGACGATGCAAAGTTGTTGAGATCGCACACGAGGATATGCGTTCCGTTGGCCGGGTCCACGACGACGGAACCTGGCCAGGTAAACGGCCACGACAGCTTTGAAACGGTGGTGCCGCCATCGGTCGTCTGATAAATGCCTTTAGGGCCGGAGAGTCCGGGAGCGTTGATCGGGCCCGAAGTAATGTACATCGTCAGGGGTTTCTTGGGGTCGAACGCGATGGGGGTCGTCATGACGCGGCTTGGATAAATACCGTCGTTCAATCCCGAGAACGAGAGGCAACCATTGTTTGATAGGCTCAAGCCCGAGGCTTCGTCGTATGCATAACAAACGCTCGGATCGCCGGGACGCAGCTCGTTGAAGCCGTCTTCGTAAAGGCCGTAATCGGCCGTCCACGTCGAACCGCCGTCGGTCGTCAGGTGGCTATCGAAATCTTGGAGCGAGACCAGCAGCGTCTTACCGTTGGGAGAAACGGTAAAGCGGCGAGCCAGACCCGTGGCGGACGACGCGCTGACGACCGTGTCGTTATAGTTCCCCGACGAGCACGTCGGCGCGTAATCGAGGCCTTGGTCCGAGGCAACCCAACAAGCATCGTCGCTTCCATTGGCGATCGTCCAGACGTCGCGCAGGTCGATGACTTGCAGATTCGCGGCCTGGTTGACCGGCGGGTTCGGTGAGCCGTCGCCCGGTATGTAATAGAAGGCGCCATCTGCTCCGACGTAGAGCTGGTGCGGATGCACGTTGCTATAGGCAATCGCCTGCGTGCCTAGTCCGTAGTTGTAATACGAGCCTGCCAGCACCGCGACCCACTTTTTGCCGCCGTTGACCGACGCGAAAAGATTCTGATCCCAACTTCCGTCGTTGGAGCTCACGTACAAGGTCGTCGGAACGAGCGGATCGACGGCGATTTGGTGCACCACCCGCGCACTGCCGTAGGTTCCCGTCTTCTTCGTAAAGGGAAGCCTTCCAACTTTAGTCCACGTTCCGCTGGCGAACGCGTAGATGTCACCATTGCTCATGCCTGCGTAGAGGGCATTGCCGCTCGACCCCTGGACCGCGCCAAATGCGGTCGGGTATGCCTGCTTCGTTCCCTTCAGCGCAACGCTCCACGTCTTGCCGTCGTCTTTCGAGGTAAGTATTCCGGCGTCGCCGGTGGCAAAGAGCGCACTTCCAAACGACGCGAACTGCGTTGATTGGGCCGTGGGATAGACATTGCTCCACGACGACCCCGAGTTGGTCGAGCGAAAGATACCGTCGTATTCGGTGGCGGCGAGCAACACCGACGGCTTGGCAGGGTCCAGCCACAGGGAGTTCACGACCGAGGAGATGACGCCGGACGAATCGGCGAGCCCGCTGTCGATGGCCGCCCACGACGTGCCGCCGTTGGTCGTAGCGAATATGCCTGCGCTCGAGTAGGTCTCCAACCCGGTGCCGCGGCCGCTCGCCATGTAGATGACTTTCGCGTTGGCCGGGTCGACGGCGAAGGCATTCACCTTGCCGGAAGTCGGAGAGCCGTCGGACATGTGCGTGGGGCCGATCGATTCGAACCGCACTGCTTGCGGGACGACGCTGCGAGCGACCTGTGACGCTTGCGATCCAGCCGGAAGGGCGTTGATCCCTGACCCGGCGCGGCAACCTGCGAGCGCGGCAACGGTAATGAGGGACGCGCAGAACCAGCGATGATTGAACATCGTTACCTCTAGGGATTCAAGTGGATGCTCCGTGTTCGCTACTGGGCGGATCGTCGCCCGCTGCGGTGTGTGTCTCGGCCACGTTGCCCCCAGACAGCGGGTCATTTGATCGTCGGGGGCGCCGGAGTTCCTAGGCGCGAAAGTATTGATATGAGTAAGACGCCCGATCTTGCAGCCGTGTTCGACGAGCACCTCGCAATGAGTTCGAGTTGCACGATGCGGCAGCCACGATGACGACGATGAGCGGCAGCCCTCACCTCTACCACCTGCCTACGATGGCCGGGGGTAACGGAAGGGATGAAATATTCACGTTCTATCGAGACCACTTTGTGACCAAGTGGCCTAAAGACACGACCGCGACACAGATCTCGCGAACGATTGGTGAGGATGACACGGCGATGGATGCGCTGCTGCCCGGCGTCGCGCCCACCGGAAAGCCGGTCGCCCTGCCGATCGTCGTCGTCGTGAAGTTTCACGATGGTAAGGTTGCGCAAGAGCACATCTATTGGGACCAAGCCTCCTTGCTCGTGCAAGTGGGTCTGTTAGATCGATCGGATTTGCCGGTAACCGGCGCCGAACAGGCACAAAACCTGCTCGACGGAAGCTACGCGACGAATAAGCTACTCGCCGGGTTATGACAAACGAGGTCGATCTGCGCTACGTCATTGGTCGGCTTGCCGNNCAGATGACATTACTGCGCTACGGTGGTGGGCAGCTGGCGGCGGGGGGTTTGATTGAGGAGAGTGTGGCGGCGGACGATGGCGAGAGTGGGGTTGTGCCGGTGGGTTTTACGCAATCGTAGGAAAGAATGTAGGCGGTGACGGCGGCGTCGTCGGATTTCGAGAGCGATCCGGGCGCCGTGAGCGGCATCTGCTGCGAAACGATGGCGTAGAGCTGTGCGATGTTGAGACTGGAGTGCGCGAAACCCGGACCGGTTAGCGCTGGGCCGGAGACGCCTTGTAGATGGGCGCCGTGGCACGAAAGACATTGCTTGAGGTAGACCTTCGATCCGGCCGAAGCTTGCGCGGTGGTATACGGAGCGCTTACCGTCGCGGATGCGGCACCGGCCGAGCCGCTCTCGGAGTTCGCCGAACCGGCGACCGTGGCAGCGGGTTGTCCTGTTGCGTCGTTTGTAACGGTCGGCGACGTGCTTACGCTGTACGCGACGACTCGCGCCTGGTGCGATTGGGGAAGATTTGGCGTTTGCTGATTTCCGGCTTCGCCCGCTTCAACGACGATGTATTCGTGGCCGTCGGAGGCTTGATACGCGGAGATCGGCGCGACGATCGACGCACCAACGTCGTCGTGCCACAACTCGCGCCCGGTCCTGGGATCGAACGCGTAGACGCGACCGCTCGCGTCGCTCGTGAAGATCAGGCCGTTGCGTGTCACGAGCACGCCGCCTTGCGCCGAGTACGGCAACGCCTTATTCCACGCCGGTTTGCCNNGGATAAACGATCTTCCAAATCGCGCACTCTTGCGTGCTCGGAATGAAGAACAGATTGACGGCATCGTCGTACGAGCCGCCATTCCATTCGATCCCGCCGCCGTGGTTTGGACAGGCGAACGTTCCCTTGAGCGAGGGAGCNNACCGGCCTTATCGCCAACCGCCAAGAGCTGCCGATCGGCGCCGTCGACCTTACCGGTAAAGAGGACCGGCGGCATCGACGGATCGTTGTCGTGCACGTCGTTGGGAACGATCTTGTAATACCATTTGAGACGCGGCGCATCGCCGGAGATATCGAGCGCGACGACCGAATCGGAGTAGAGATTCAGGCCCTTGCGTCCGTATTCGGTGAGATTGGGACCAGGATTGCCGGGTGCCGCGTAGAGCGTGTCCGTCGTCTGATCGATTGAAAGGCCGGCCCAGACGGCGGCGCCGCCGTGGATGTACGAATCGCCCGGCCACGTGTTGTGTCCAGGCTCGCCCGGCTGCGCGACCGTATGCCAATCCCACAAGCGCGACCCGTCTTGCGCGCTAAACGCGCTGACCAATCCGCTTCCGCCGAGGTCGCCGCCCGACGTGCCGACGATCACCTTGTCCTTGTAGACGTAGGCGGCGGTCGAGTACCACGTGTTGCTCGTGTCGTGACAGGCCGGCACGTCGAACGACTGTTTGCCCGTCGCCGCNNCCGCGATTGACCGGATACTGCAGCTCGTACGCCGGATTATAACCGAACGCCCAGCGCAATGCGCCGGACTTACCGTCGAGTGCAAGCACGTTATCGTGTGAAGTCGAGACGTAGACCGTGCCGTCCCACGCGATCGGGGAGGCCTCTTCCTCGCCGGCGTCCTTAACGTCGGTAATCCACGCCTTCTTGAGCTGCGCGACGTTCGCGGGAGAGATCTCGCTCAGGCCTGTCACGCGGTTTCCGCCGTACGTCTTCCCCGGAACGATCCAGTCGGCGTCATTGGAACCCGCCTGCAGCAGGGCCGCCGAATCCGGCCCGGCCTTCGCGGCGCTGCCTCCACCGGAACATGCCACGATCGAGAGCATCGAGGCAATGACGAGCACGTGCGATACGGTTCTCATGAGCGCTACCTCCGGGCTAGATTACGAAGCGGCCACCGTTTGTGCAGAGGATCACGAGGAGCATCGAGACTAGGATGAGTTCGTAGTTCCACCCTAGCCCGTCCTTACCCCAGAACCCCGTCTTCCAGACGAAGATCTTCTTTTGAAACGCGCCGAGCATGATCAAGATCAACCCGATCGAGGCCAACTGCGCTAGAAACCCGATGACGACCGCCGTTCCGCCGAGCAGCTCGGCTGCCCCCAAGAAAAGTGCGAAGCCCCTCGGTACTCCCAAGCCCTTACTTCGCGCGTCGGGATTCCTAAGGTCGTTGTAGCCGCTGTCGATGAAGACCAGCCCCACCATCAGCCGCAGGAGTACGAGGGCGAAGTCCGTGAACTGCGCAAGCTGCGGAAACATCGTCATTACGCGAATCATATCGAAAAACGCAGCGTAAGCCAACTCGGGTCCGCGAACGTACGTACGGGAAGCGCGGGCTTCCCGTAGAAGTGGCGCTGACGTATGGATGAGATCATCGGACGCGTCATGACCGTGGGAGGCTCCCGCATGACCATGAGCCTGGATAGCGCTGGATCGCATCGGGACGCGGTCCGCGTCGGCTCGCTGGTAAAAGTCTTCGACGGAGAGCGCGCGGTCGTTGCCATCATCAGCGAGGAGCAGGCCGAAAGCACGGCTCGGGCCGAGAATCTTCTCGTCGTCAACCTTTTGGGCGAGATCGCCAGCGTTGACGGCGGCGGGCTGAAGTTCGGCCGCGGCGTAACGATCCATCCGGTTCCGGGCGCGCCGGTCTATATCGCAAACGACGCCGACCTGCAAGCCGTCTACGGCGTACCGGGGAAATCGAACGTCGAGATCGGCACGCTCTATCAAGACGCAAACCGGCCGGCATTACTCCTCACCGACGAGCTGCTCACAAAGCACTTCGCCATCGTCGGCTCGACCGGTTCGGGGAAGTCGTGCGCTCTCACCGTGATTCTTTCGGCCATCCTTGCAAAGAACCCGAAAGCGCACATCGTGCTGTTGGACCCGCATAACGAATATGCGGGCGCCTTTGGAGAAATCGCCGACGTCATCACCGTCGATAACCTTCAGTTGCCGCTGTGGCTGTTCAACTTTGAGGAAGCCGCCAGAATACTGATTCGTGGAGGCACTGAGGGTGAACAACAGTCCCAGGCGCTGATTCTCGGCGACGCCATGGCGTGGGCCCGCCGCAATTACACCAGGCGCCCCCGCTTCGGCGTTCCGATTACCGTCGACACGCCGGTGCCGTTCCGGGTTCACGAACTCTTACGTTTCATCAACGAGGAAATGGGCCGGATTACCAAGCCCGATAACTCGATACCATATCTGCGTCTCAAGGCGCGCATCGAGTTGCTGCGCCACGATCGGCGATTCGAGTTCTTGTTCTCGTCCGAAGAAGATATCCTCGGGGAGGTCATCGCCCGTCTGTTGCGAGTTCCGGTTAACGACAAGCCGCTGACGATCGTCGACCTCTCCGGAGTTCCATCGGAAATCGCCGACGTCATCGTCTCGACTCTGAGCCGGATTCTTTTCGACTTCAGCGTCTGGGCCGAACGCGACCAACTGCCGCCGCTTCTGCTCGTCTGCGAAGAGGCGCATCGCTACGTCCCAGCGGACGAACGGCTCGGCTTTGCTCAGACCGTTCGGATCATCACGCAGATTGCCAAGGAGGGCCGCAAGTACGGCATCTCACTCGCGTTGATCACGCAGCGGCCATCCGAGCTATCGCTGGCGGCGCTCTCGCAATGCGGCACGGTCTTCGCGCTGCGCTTGGGAAGCGACACCGATCAGCAGTTTGTCGCCAGGACGCTGCCCGACGTTGCGCGCGAGATGCTCTCGGCCTTACCGAGTCTGCCCACGCAGCAGGCGATCGTCTCGGGAGAGGGCGTGAAGGTCCCGATGCGCATTCGCTTC
>PMTY01000183.1 GCA_003167155.1 Candidatus Cybelea tumulisoli | reverse complement strand
TCTCACATACGGTCTACGGCTTCGGGAGCATCGTCAAGTTAGTCGAGAACACGTGGAATCTCGGCAGCCTCGGAACGACCGACAAGACCTCCACGAGCATCGGCGACATGTTCGATTTCAGCCTAAAGCCACGCAAGTTCAAGGCGATTCCTGCCAAGTATTCCCGCGCGTTCTTCTTGCGGCAAAAGCCGTCCGGCCTCCCCGTGGATACGGAGTAGCTCCCGTGCAATTACGTGCCGCCGGCATTGGGTTTGCCTTCGTCGCCATGAGTGCGACGATTCTTGCATGCGGCGGCGTATCGCCCGGCACGATGCCGGCCTTTCCTTCGGGAACGCACGCCGGCATTCGCGCGGCGACCACGTCGTCGACGAAAATAAAGCACGTCATCATCGTCATCCAAGAGAACCGCAGCTTCGACAATCTCTTTGCGACGTTTCCGGGCGCCGACGGGACGACGACGGGAAAGGCGGAGGCAATGCCCGCGTCGATCGCCACCAGTTGCCCCGTGCCGATTACCGAGGCGACGACGATCCCGTTGACGGAGGTCGATCTCCAGGGGAACGGCTTCCCCTCTTCGTACGGGTATCCGCCGAATCAAGATCTTAATCACATCTACTCCGGCTTCCAGCTGGACCGCGACAAAGGGAAAATGGACGGCTTCGACCTCGAGGGTGGGGGCGCGCGGGGAAGCGGAACACCCGCCTGCACCTATCCATATCAGTACGTCAATCCCAAAGCCATCGCTCCGTACTGGGACATGGCGCAGCAGTACGTGCTGGCCGACCATACGTTTCAAACGCAAGGCAGCGGAAGCTTTACGGCGCATCAGGATCTGATCGCCGGCGGCACGCAGCTCTCGAACACCGAAGCACTGATCGATACGCCGTCGTATTTTCCGTGGGGCTGCGATGGAAATCCGGCGAAATTGGTGACGGCCGTCATCAAACGCACCACCGGTAAGGTCTACCAATTTGGCGGCCCATTCCCGTGCCTAACGTATTCGACGATGCGCGATCTCCTCGACGCAAAATCCGTTTCGTGGAAGTTCTACGCGGTGAGGGTCTACCCGTACACGAAGTGCCCCAAATGCGAAGGCGCCGGAATCTGGAGCGCGTTCGACGCGATCAAAGCCGTCCGCTATAGTTCCGAATGGAAGAACAACGTCACGCGGAGCAGTACCGATATCTTTGCCGACATCTCAAACAACAAGCTGCCCGCCGTAGCGTGGATCACCCCGAGCGGGCCGAACTCCGATCATCCGGCCGAACAGAGCGACAAGGGCCCTTCGTGGGTGGCATCAATTGTTAATGCCGTGGGGAAGAGCTCCTATTGGGATTCCACCGCCGTCGTGATTTTGTGGGACGATTGGGGCGGCTTCTACGATCATGTCCGTCCGCCGTCGGCGCCCGGCTGGCAAGGCGGCCCGGGTTTCCGCATCCCGATGTTGATCGTCTCGCCCTACGTCAAGCCGCACGTGGAGCACACGGTGTACGAGTTCGGCAGCATCCTACGCTTCGTCGAAGACAACTGGAGCCTGGGCACGCTGGGGAAGAACGACGCGCACTCCGCCAGCATCGGCAACGCGTTCGATTTCAACATGCCGCCGCGAACCTTCAAAGTGATTCCGGTAAAGTATTCGCGCGAGTTTTTCCTGCATCAGCCGTTTTCGGATGACCCGCTGGACACTGAGTGAAACGACTCGTTGTTTTCGCGCTGGCGGCCGCACTCGTGCTAACCGCGTGCAACAACAGGGGTTCGAGCGCGCTCCCGTCGCTTACCTCACTTGACGTGACGGGCGCCGGCAAGATCGATCACATCGTCTACGTCGTTCAGGAGAATCGCAGCTTCAACAATCTCTTCCAGGGATATCCCGGAGCCTATACCGTCGCGAGCGGGAAAGACTCTAGAGGGAAGACGATCAAACTCCGGCCGGTTAGCCTGAGCGCACTCCCGTACGACATCGATCACTCGGCGGTAGCGATGTTCGCGGCGTGTCATGGAACCGGAAAGCTGCCCGGGACCAACTGCCGGATGGACGGATTCAATAAGGAATCGACCTTCAACGGCCCGGTTCCGCATTCGATGTACGTCTACGTTCCGCACGGCGACTCGAAACCGTATTTCGAGATGGCGCACGAGTGGGTGCTCGCCGACAGGATGTTTCAATCGCAGCTCGACGAGAGCTTCGTCGGCCACCAGTACATCATCGCCGCGCAGGCGCAATCGAGCGTCGATTTGCCGTTCGGGCTTTGGGGCTGCCCCGGTGGAGCGAGCGACGAGGTGGCGACGATCACGGCGGAGCGCGGGTACGGTTCGTATCAAGTGCCGTGCTTCGACTATCAGACCCTGGGCGACGAGCTCGACAAAGCCAAGCTGTCGTGGCGTTTCTATACCAGCAAATACGGCAACAGCTCGAGCGACGGCGGCAGTTGGTGGTCGAGCTATCAGGCCGTCCGGCACATTTACCACGGACCAGACTGGAAAAAAGACATCGTTACGCCGCAGAAAACGTTCTTGACCGACGTTAAGGCGGGCAAGCTTGCGAACTTTACGTGGATCACGCCGCTGTGCAGCGATTCCGATCACGCCAACTGCGGAGGTGGATACGGTCCTTCGTGGGTTTCGGCGATCGTCAACGCCGTCGGCAAGAGCAAGTTCTGGAATACGACCGCCATCTTCGTGCAATGGGACGACTGGGGAGGGCTCTACGATCCCGTAAAGCCTCCCTACATGGGTTACGACGGCCTCGGCTTTCGGGTGCCGCTCCTGGTCATCTCGCCGTATGCCAAGAAAGATTACGTTTCGCACGTGCAATACGAGACGGCCAGCGTGCTGCGTTTCGCGGAGGATCTGTGGGGCCTCGATCAGTTAGCGGCCGCGGACAAGCGCGCCACCTCACCGGCCGGCGATTGCTTCGACTTCACGCAAAAGCCGCGCGCGTTCATTGCGATCAAAGCGCCGAAGTATGAGTCGTTCTTCCTCCATCAAAAGAACGATTATCGTGCCCCCGACTACGAATAGGCGGCGGAGCCAAGTGAAGAGCCGCTTTTTCGCGCTGGCAGCGGCGCTCGCGCTCACCGCTTGCAACAGCAGCAACTCGGCCGCGCTGCCGTCGCTTCCCTCGCCCGGCGCGACGGGCGCTGGCAAGATCGATCACATCGTCTACGTCGTTCAAGAGAATCGCAGCCTCAACAATCTCTTCCAGGGCTATCCCGGAGCCTATACCGTCGCGAGCGGGAAAGACTCCAAGGGGAAGACGATCAAACTCCGGCCGGTCAGCTTGGGTGTCGGCCCCTACACCATCGATCATTCGGCGGCAGCGATGTTCGCGGCGTGTCGTGGAACCGGAAAGTTGCCCGGGACCAACTGCCGGATGGACGGATTCGACAAGGAAGGCTCGTTCGACGGCCCGGTCACGTATCCGATGTACGTCTACGTGCCGCACGCCGACTCGAAACCGTATTTCGAGATGGCGCACGAGTGGGTGCTCGCCGACAGGATGTTCCAATCGCAGCTCGACGAGAGCTTCGTCGGCCACCAGTACATCATCGCCGCGCAGGCGCAATCGAGCGTCAATTTGCCGTTCGGGCCGTGGGGCTGCCTCGGAGGGCCCCATGACCAGGTGCCGACGATCACGGCGCAGCGCGGGTACGGTTCGGATCAAGTGCCGTGCTTCGACTATCAGACCCTGGGCGACGAGCTCGACGCAGCGAAACTGTCGTGGCGCTTCTATACCAGTGGATACGGCGGCGGCTCGAGCGGAGGCGCTGCCGTCTGGTCGAGCTACCAGGCCGTCCGGCACATTTACTACGGACCGGACTGGAAAAAAGACATCGTTACGCCGCAGAAAACGTTTTTGACCGACGTCAAGGCCGGCAAGCTCGCGAACTTCACGTGGATCACGCCGCTTTGTGACGATTCCGATCATGTCAACTGTGGAGGTGGATACGGGCCTTCGTGGGTTTCGGCGATCGTCAACGCCGTCGGCAAGAGCAAGTTCTGGGATACGACCGCCATCTTCGTGCAATGGGACGATTGGGGAGGGCTCTACGATCCCGTAAAGCCTCCCTACATGGGTTACGACGGCCTCGGCTTTCGGGTGCCGCTCTTGGTCATCTCGCCGTACGCCAAGAAAGATCACGTTTCGCACGTGCAGTACGAGACGGCCAGCGTGCTGCGTTTCGCGGAGGATCTCTGGGGCCTCGATCAGCTAGCGGCCGCGGACAAGCGCGCCACCTCACCGGCCGGCGATTGCTTCGACTTCACGCAAAAGCCGCGCGCCTTCATTGCGATCAAAGCGCCGAAGTATGAGTCGTTCTTCCTCCATCAAAAGAACGATTATCGTGCCCCCGACTACGAATAGGCGGCGGAGCCATCGGCATGGAGGAGGTTCCTCCGCGAGGGACCTTCACAGGGGCGGTTAAGGATGCTGCGCGATAAAGGTTGAAAGCTTTCAGCCCGCTTCTCTTCTTAATTTTACACTTTTATCAGCAAAGAAAGAGGAAAAGAATGTTCACGACTCTCTGGGGCGTCGTTCGGAATCTGCGCCGCGACGAAGAGGGCGCGACGATGGTTGAATATGGCCTGCTCATCGGTCTCATCGCGATGGTCGCGCTCGCCGGGATTTCGTTACTCGGCGGAAACCTGCAAACGCTCTACACCACAGTTGCCGGCTCCGTCTAATCAACTGGTGGGCCGGCCAACCTAAAAGGGCGCCCCGGTCCGCTACTGCTTAACCGCTTTTCGCATCTGCTCGAGTAGCACGCCAAGATAGTCGGGCTCGCCGGCCGCTTCGTGTACGCCGTAGGCCGCCGAATCGAAAAGCCAATCCGGAAGCGTAGCCGGCAGACCGATCTCGTCGTTTTGAACGTCGAACGCGTATGAGATCGGCGGATCGTCATAGGTCCACAGAGCGCGTGTAACCACCCAGCACCCGAGCACCGCGCGGAAATAGACGGTGACGTCGGTCGGACTCACCGGCGCTTGGGGAACGGGCCGGTACGTTCCGACGAAGTGCGCCTTCAGAAGATCGAGCGTTTCAACGTCGATCCACAGGTCGCGCAGGTTATGCTTGCGCGGATCGTCGGCCGGTCGCAACTCCAAATGATAGGCCGCGCGTCCGTCGACGTACTCGACCGCTTGGGAACCGCGGCCGATCGTATACGACGGCTTGGCTATCGCGACGACGCTTGCAATGGTCTTGAGTCCAGCAACGTCGGGCAGCATCATCACCTCGCCGCCGGAAACCGGCGGAACGCGTACGGTCGATCGCATCGTCCATGCGAAGGGGCCCAAGAACTCCGGCTCGATGGTGGCCGGAGGAAGCTTCCCGTTCGCTGACGGGTCGCTGACGTTCTCCATTCCGTCGGAGAGCCGCACTGCGTACCGGTAGACTTCAACCGATGACGACTCGCCGGTGTAATATCCCATTGGCCGTTCCCGAATGTGCCAGGTAGCCGTCCATACGGCAAACGGCGGCACCGGATAGGATTGCAGCCGGCGGAGGCTTTGATCGAAAATCTGTTGGGTGCTCGCCGTTTGCGGCGGCGCTATGGCCGGCGTGAGCAGCATCGCGAGTGCCGCGAGAGCCCATCTCATCATAGCCTCATTACTCCAGGTGGGTGCCGGCGGCCCCCCGGCTCGAAGTTTGCTGCCTATGATAAGCAAAATTCTCGCTGCCGCTTCGCTCGCCGGGCTGACGATGGCTCTGGGCTCAGCCGCCCTGGGGAATCAAACGGTCGCCGCGCAGCCGGCACCCGTCGGCGGAATGACGCCCCGTTTCACGACGTTTCTCTCCGACGTTCTCGCCGGCCGCGTGCCTGGCGATGTCTCGGAGACGTTGAAATCCCAGTCGTCGACGATGCTGACGCAAGCCCGCAGCGACCTTGGCAAGTTTGGTGAGTTTCGCCGGCTGCAGTACGTGCGCCAAGACAGCTCACAAGGGTACGAGCAGTACCACTACGTGGCGGTCTTCGACAAGGGATCGCAACCGGTCGTCTTCGTTACCAACTCGAGCGGCATAATCTACGGCTTCTTCCAAGACCAGCCGGCTCCGAAAGAGGCTGGTGCGCCGAGCGGTGCGCTCACGGAACGCTTTTCTGGGTTTTTCACCGACGTGCTGGCGGGCAGGGTGCCTTCGACAAGCATGTCGACGGCGATGCGAAGCGGCCTAACGCCCTCGATGATGTCGAGGGTCCGCAGTTCGTTCGGATCGTTGGGCGCGTTCGTGCGGCTGCGTTTCGTCAAGCACGACGTGATCCAGGGGTATGAGCGTTACCACTATAGCGCCGTATTCCAAAACGGTTCGCAGCCGATCTTGTTCGTCACCGATTCGAATGGAACGATCGTCGGCTTCTTCCAAGATCAGCCGCAATAGGCCGCAGCCTTTAAAAAGAGAACGCCGGCCGGCGGCCGGCGCTCTCGCGTGGTGCGGAAGGGGCTATTGAGACCCAAGTCGCTGATTGGCGTTATCCATGAGATAGATCTTGTCGGCGTGAGCCGATCCCAGCGCCTTTCGATCGTAGACTACGGCGACGTACTGCCCGGCCTTCACCTTGCGCATTTGATACGTGGTTTTGCCGTTGGCGGAGAAGACTTGGTCGAACTTCGGAACGAGCAAGAAGCTCATGACCTGTTTCGTCCGGGGGTCCTCCACCTTGATGTTGTTGGTCGAAACGTGGACGGTTATGCCGTAGAAGGTCCATGTCGTTGCCGCTGGAGCCCCTAGCGGCAGCCCCCAGGCCAGGGCGGTCGCGAGCACCAGGGCGGCGGTTCGAATGAGCGAGGATTGCGTCATGTCCGGTCATGTACCCGCGAAGCGGGCGGTCTATGCCTCGCCATCGCCGAACCCGCGCAGGTATGGAAGCGACGCTCTTTGCCGACGGCGGCTCACGAGGTAATCCAGGGCCGGCCGCGAGTGCCGCCGTCCTCATCGATGCCTCGGGGGAGACGATCGAGGAGGTCGATGCTTACCTTGGCATTGCCACGAACAACGTCGCGGAATGGACCGCGCTGCTGCTTGGTTTGCAAGCCGCGGAAAAGCGCGGCATCCGCCGTCTGACCGTTCGCCTGGATTCCGAGCTCGTCGTCAAGCAGCTGCTTGGCGAATATCGCGTGAAGCACGAGAGCCTCCAGCCGCTCTACCAACGGGCGCGCGGGCTCTTGCGAAGCTTCGATCACGTTGACATCGCGCACGTGCGGCGCGAGCAAAACGTCCTGGCCGACCGGTTAGTCAACCGGGTGCTCGACCAGGAAGCTCACACGCCGACAAAGTAGGCGCCGTACATGCGGCGTTTCCCCATCGAGATCGTGATCGTCGCGCTATGCGTGGTTGCGTTGATCTTGGGTTGGCGGATCTATGGTGCGGGAGAGATGGGGCGTTTCGCGCCGGTGATCCACGCGCAAAAAGCGCCGAGCGCGCTCTACGCCCGCCTGACGATCCATTACGCCAAGCCGCCGATCGACACCGAAGAGTACCGCATGTCGGATATCGAAGGCGTCTCGTCGTTTACGTACTCGATTCGCGGCGACGACGGAAGGGAAATCAGCGTGAAGGCGCCGCCGGCGCGCGTCTATGACGTAAGCTTTTTCTTTGGCCGCCTCGTCCAAGACGGGGTCTGGGAACTCGTCAACCGGCCCTCGCTGCCCGACGCCAACGCGCACTATGCCGTATTCGTGAAACAGCTCGCCGATTACCAACACGGCCAGCGTACGGTCACCTTCACCGATCCGCAATATTGGGCGACCAAGGCCGGGCGGCAATACACGATCGACCTCTCGAAGGGGGTGCCGCGGGATCTGCTTCACGTGCAGAGCACGGAAGTCACCGATCCGCGCTACGTGCAGATCATCAAGGATTTTCGCGGTTTTGGCCCCGACATTTTTCGCCACAACGTCGCCGCCGCGCAGGAACGCATTCGCGGCACGCACGGTTGATCGAGTGAAGCGGCGCTGGGTCGTGCGCGTGGCCGTCGCCCTGGCATTGCTGGGAGCGGTCGCGTATGAAGGTTACGAACTCGTGGAGAGCCCGGGTAGCCAGCTCTTCGGCAAGACGCTGGTCAGCGGTCCGAAGAACCAGCGGGTGGTAGCGCTCACCTATGACGACGGGCCGAATCCGCCGTATACCGACGAGCTGCTTTCGGTTCTGCGCGGCGAGGGCGTTCACGCCACCTTTTTCGTCGTCGGACGCGCGGTTGCGGCTTACCCTGCCGTCGTGCGGCGCGAAGTGCTCGATGGAAACGCAATCGGGAATCATACCTGGAGCCACGAGCACTTGGTGCTCGATGGACAGAGCGGCCTGCGCCGCACGCTCGAACGCACCGATCGGGCAATCTTCGATGCCGCCGGCGTTCACACGCGCATCATGCGGCCGCCATTTGGCGGGCGCGACTGGCTGGTGCTCGGCGAAGTGCGCAAACTCGGGTACACGCCCGTGATGTGGTCGGTTCCGCTTGCGAACGACTGGGAATACCCGCCGGCGCGCGTCATCGCCGCGCGAGTCTTGCGTTACGCGGGCGACGGCGCCATCATCGATCTTCACGACGGCAATCGCGGCCTGATCTGTGCGCGGATGCATGCGGCGGGACGTTTATGCGATCGCAGCGCCGACGTAGCGGCGACGCGGTTGATCGTGGATGCGCTCAAGCGGCGAGGTTACCGGTTTGTCACGATTCCCGAGCTACTGCGAATGCAGGCTCCTACGCGTACAGCCTCCCGTGCAAACGAATAAAACCGCCGGGACGGTCGTGCTCGGGGTCGTGATGGGTCCAATGGACGATCGGGGGTCGCCCAGGATCGTGCACCATCCGGCCGCAGATCTCGATCGAGTCGCCCGCCTGTACCGGGCAGCGGGGAGCGATCCCGACATTATCGACGACTTCCAACCCGCCTGCACTGCTTTGGACGTCGAAGGCCTCGTGCATGCAGTGCGTGCGCGATCCATAGAAGAAGCGCGGCGCAGAGGAAACGGTACCCTTGAAGTCAACCCAGGCGGGCGACCGGCTTGCGTATGCGGCAGCAAAATCCATCGTGGCTGCTATCACGCGCCGCGGTGCGCGCGTCTAGGAATAGTTTCGCTCCAATGAGATTAATTCGAACGGCGCGCTTACGGCTCGTGCCCGTAACCGCCGCCAACGCCGGGATCTTGTGGGAAGTATTGCAAGAGCCCGATCTGCGGGACTACCAAGATTTGCCCAACCTCAATCGCGCGCAGTTTCTCCGAGCGGTCGGCGCCAGACCAACTCGTTTTAGTCCCGGAACCGTCGGCCGCTTCGAGTGGCTGCTGCACTTCGTCGCGGCTGGGAGCCCGCCGCTGGGCTGGGTCTCGCTGCGTATTTCCGAGAACGACCGCTTATCGGCGGAGATCGGCTACAGCGTGGTGCGCACCTACCGCAATCGCGGCATCGCGACCGAGGCGGTTATGGCGCTGATTGAAGAGGGCTTCTACCAGGCCGACCTTCAGCGAATTCGCGCCTACTGTCTGCCGGAGAACAAATCGTCGCGCGCGGTCCTCAAACGAAGCGGCTTCGAAACTGAAACCACCCTGCCACGCGGTGCAACGGTGCAAGGAAGGCCGGTGGACGTGATGGCGCACGCGCTCGAGCGCGAGCATTGGGAGGCACAGATCAGGCGGAATCGTCAGGCCACTCGATCGTAGTCCCCGCCTCATGGTAGCCCGCATAGCGTCGTTCGAGGGCACCCTCCAGAAAAGCGACGAGCGGCTCACGCACGACTGCGACAGCGATTCTCTCGCGCACAGCGCCCAACGCCACCCACTCCACCGCAACAATGTGATCGCCCCGTGTCATCCTGAGCTCAGCCTGCCCCGAGCCTGTCGAAGGGTCGAAGGATGAGCCTGCGATCACGTCAACCAAGAACGTCGCATTCAGGAAGTGCAAGTCGCCATCGTAACTCTCGCTGACGTACGCGAGCCCGCGGACGATTACGTGCAGACCCGTCTCCTCTGAGAACTCCCGAACGACGGTTTCTTCGAGCAGCTCGCCAGGTTGTTGACGTCCGCCCGGAAGATTCCACAATGGCTGCGGCTGGTTGGGGTAACGCGACGCAACCATGAGCAGGCGTCCTCCCCGCAGTACGATTCCTGTCGCAAGCTGGGTGCTCTGCGGCTCGTCCGGTGCATCCGTGAGTCTAGCCAAGTAGCGTCGCCATAACGTCGAGAGTGCGCGATGCCGTTCGTTCCCAAGGAAATGCGGCCGCCCGTAGCGGGCCTCGCCGGCGCAACTCTTGTGCGTACGCGGGATCTCCGGTAACTCGCGCGATGGCCGCCGCCAATGCAGCCGCGTTGCTCGGCGGAACGTACGCGGCGGCGTCACCGCCGGCTTCGGGCACCGAGGCGGCGTTCGACGCGATGACCGGCGCGCCGTAGCTCATCGCCTCGAGCACCGGCAAGCCAAAACCCTCATAGCGCGACGGAAAGGCCAACACGGCGCAGGCGCGATAGAGCGCCGCCAGCGTATCGTCGTCCACGTATCCTAGCTCGATCGCTCGAACGTTCTGCGGAACCGCAAACGAGCCGTCGAGCCGCGATGTAACGACGAGTTTGAGATGCGGGCATTGGTCGCGCACGAGGGCCATCGCGTCGAGCAATGTATCGAAACCCTTTCGCCGTTCCGCCGTCCCCACGTAAAGAACGAAGGGCTCGAGCGCAGCAAGGTCGAGTGCGATTGGTTTGGCAGGCCGCGGCGGATTGACGCCCAGCTCGATCGGCACCAGTCGTTCCGGAGCGATCCCAAGCTCGCGTGCGAGCTCGCGCTGCGCAAAGCGTGAATCGGTGATCAGCGCCCGGCAGCGCTCCGCCGCCGCGCGAAAGATCGACTGCGTTTGCGGAGCGTAGCCCTCAACCACGAAGTTGGATGCGTCGTGCAGCGTGGCGGTGGCGGGCAGCGAAAAGTTCGTCCAACTGCACCCGTTAAAAGGAAACCAGAGCGCATCCAAGCCCGCGCGCCGATGCAGACGCCGCGAAACAACGCGATACTGCGCCGGCTCGACCTCCCGCAAATAGCGCGCGCGGACGGTCCAGGTGTGCCACTCCGGAACGATCAGCGTCACCTCCACCCGGTCGCGCTCCCGTTCGCGCCAAACGCGAAGGATCTCGCGCAGATAGCGTCCGATGCCCCGACGATCGCCGGGAAGGTTCCACGCGTCCACCCCGAGCCGGATCATCTGACGACCGACCGAAATAGGGCGACGTGCCGCCGGGCGCTTTCGTCCCAGCTAAACTCCTTTGCACGTTGTGGCCCAGCCGCTCGCAATCGGTCCCGAAGCTCGCCGTCCAAAACGATCCGGCGCAACGCTGAAGTCCACGCCGCGCAATCGTCCGGCGGCGCGTAGAGCGCTGCATCCCCGCCCACCTCGGGCAGGGAACCGGCAGCGGACGCCACGACCGGCGTGCCGCATGCCATCGCTTCGAGCATTGGCATGCCGAAGGTCTCGTGACACGACGCGAGCGTCAGTGCGACCGCCCCACGATAGCACGCGAGCAAGACATCGCTGCCGCCGGCGGTCAGGTCGTCGCCCAAGTTCCCCAGATGCAGGACTCCCGGCAACTCCGGCGCACGCGGCCCTGCAACGGCAAGCACCGGTCCGTCAAGACCTGGCCACACCCGCCGGTACGCCTCGTACAACAGCGGGAAGTTCTTCCGCGGCTCGCCGATCGGATCGCCGACGAAAAGCAAGAACCGCGCTCCCGTCAAGCTCGGCGGTAAAGGCCCTGCCTCTCCCGGTGAAAACGACGGCTCAACCCCGTGCGCAATTACCTCGATGCGTTCCAACGGCACGCCGAGCATCGCATGCACCTCGCTACGCCCGAACTCCGAAACGGCAATCACCCGCGTCGCCGTTTGGGCCGAGCGCAAGAACGGCTGCTGCGCGCGATCGCGCCGCTTTGCATCCGGATCCGGATAGCGAAACGGGACCGCATCGTGAATCGTCGCGACGCTGGGAAGACGCGAGGAGAAGGAGGAGAAGAAGGTGCCGTTTGCGGGATGCCAGATGACCTCAGCGTGCTTCGGAACGCGCGACGTCACCGCGAACGAGCCGCCGCCGAGCGCGCGAGTATAAGCGGCGCGACGCGCCTGGGGGAAGAATCCGTCGGCGAGCAGCGTTAGCTCGATATCGGCGCGCAGAACGAGCCGGCGAAGCACGGCGCGCGCGTAACGCCCGATTCCACGCGTGTCTTCGGCGATAACGCGCGCGTCGACGGCCAAGCGCAGGGGCGGCATCGCGCTCGACTTCGCGTAGCTGGCGGAAACTCCGCCGCTGCACTCGAAGCGCGTTGTGAATGAATTCGCCGGCCGGCGGCGTCGCCGCTCATTTGATTCTGGGAGCGCGGGACGAACCGTTCCTCAGCGCGATGCTCGCGTCGATTGCCGACGCTGCGGCGCTCTTGATCGTCAACGATAATGCTCCCGGCCCCTCGCCGCACACGCAGACGTTGGCGGAAAGCCGCCTCGGAAAAGAGGGCCGGCTGATCGTCGATCGCACGCCCTTTAGCGGTTTTGACGCTGCGCGCAACATCTGTCTTCAGATTCACGAACGGCACAACGCCGGCAACTGGGTCGCCTTCGTGGATGCCGACGAGGTGCACGGCGCCCCCGTGAGCGGCATTGCGCGACGTCTCGCCGAGCTGCCGGCAACGTACGATTTCGTTGATGGATATACGTGGCATTTCTTCGCGTCGTTCGAGTACTACACGTCGATCGAACGCCGAATGATGTTCTTTCGTTATAAGCCCGGTCTGCGATGGAAGGGAGCCGTACACGAACGGCTGCTGGGGCTTTCGGGTAAGCGGATCGCGCTTCCATACGTCTACGCCCACTACGGACATACCCTAGAGCCGCGCCGGCACGCCGAAAAGGGACGGCATTATTCGTCCCTGGGCGCACCCGGCAATATCCTCTCCGAGGAGCAGCTCGAGGGCTTCGATGTCGCGCAATACTTCAAGCCGGTCTATCCGCGATTGATCCGTTTTCGAGGGAAGCACCCCGCCGCAGCCAGCGAAGTTTTAGCGCTTTTGAGGCCAAAATTGAGCCAAAATCACGCAATTACCGACATATTCGTACGTGCACAGCCATTAACGGTTAAAGCCGTTAACGTGTTGCGCCGATACAATTATCAGGTAAGGTGGCGCAGTCGACTTATAGATCGGCTCAGCCATCGGCTTATCTCAAAAGGGGAGCAAGACTAAGGACTGCTTGCATATATGTTAACAAAATTATACAATGGGGTTCCAGAGGAGGATACATACTTGCTTTCTCTGGCTAATACATGAACTCAAAGCTGCCTCGTTTGGGGCCGTCAATCGTCCGTAGGGCACGCCTGGAAGAATGGTTAGGCCGCTTCAAGAGTGTCCCGGTTCGGTTCTTAGTCGCTCCTCCCGGATTCGGGAAGACGATGGCTATCCTCGGATATCTCCAGCACTGCACCCCCCATGGCAAGTATTCCGTCGTCGCTGCGGGCTCGAACGCGCAAGCGGTCTGGGCCGGCATCGGTCGCGCCCTGGAACCCGACCTCGAGCTCCAATCTCATGAAGCTGTCGTTGAGGCCCTAGCATCGCGCGCCCCGCTGGAACTCGCGCTGGACTGCGATGCGGTTCCCGATACCGAAGGCATCGACGCGATCATGGCACTCATCGAAGATCTTCCCAACGGCGTTTCACTGCTGATCGCATGTCGCTCGCGCGCATCGTTTCAAGTCGGGCGTTTAGTCGCGCAAGGAATCGCGTCGCTCTGCGATCCGGAACGACTCGCCTTCGATGCCACCGGCATTCGCCATCTCGCGGAGACCCTGGAAGTGTCGCACTCGCACGCCGACGTGCTGCGCATCCTGGAAGTCACCGACGGTTGGCCCCACGTCGTGAGCAGCGCACTGCGCAAAGCCGCTGAAGATAACTGCGGCCTCTCCGGAGCTTTTGAGAACTGGCGCTTGCGCCACGGGCATCTCTTCAACGAGTTTATTGCCGACGCGCTGAAACACGTTTCGGAAAAAGAGTCGGACTTAGTCTTCAAGTTGATGAGCGGTTCTTACCTCGACGACCGCCAGCAACTGCAGGCCCTCGAAGAGCAAGGATTGTTCGTCGTGCATACGCCCGACGGCTATCGTCCGCTGCGCGCCCTATCGCGCAGCCGCATCTACGACCGTTACGGGCGTCGCGTCCAAACGGTGACGCCGATGCAGGTACGCCTCTTCGGATGGTTCCGCGCTGAGGTCGACCGCCGGCCCATCGACTGGATCCGCCGCCGCGACCGCCAGCTCTTCAAGTATCTAGCGTTACATCCCAGCGGCAGCGTTTCGCGCGCCGAGCTGGGCCAAGTCTTTTGGCCGGGCGCCGAGAAGCACTTGGTCGCCCAAAGCTTGCGCACAGCTTGTTCGAATATTCGCAAAGCGCTCGCGCAAATCGTCGGATTCGATCGGGTTGATTCCTATTTCCGCGCCGGCGACGAGTTGGCGCTCGATTTGGAGAACGTGATCGTCGACGTCAACGGATTCGTGGCGCACGTGAACGACGGAGACGAACAGTACGAACGCGGTGAAGTTCGTGCCGCGTACGCGCATTATCGCAGTGCGGGGCGGCTCTATCGGGGCAACCTGCTCATCGGCGATGCGCACGAGACGTGGGTAGGTACGCTCTCGGCGATTTTGGAGCACCGCCATGTCATGGTGCTCGAGCGGCTCTCGGAGATTGCCGCCGAGCTGGATTACCAACCGACCGTCGAAGCCGACCTGCCTATCGCCTCGGGCTCGTAGCTCGTGGGCAGGCCGTGGATCGCCGCCGGCATCGTTGTGGCGACCCTGCTGGCGCTGGGCGCGCAGACGAGCGTCGTTGCGCGCTCCGGCTTTTTCCTCGGCGATTTCCGCGCCTTCTATTGCGCGGCGCGCGTCGCGTCGCAAGGGGCCAATCCGTATCGAACCGAGCCGCTGCGCTCGTGCGAGCGCCGCATCGTCTCGCCGGCATTCTATCGAAAAAATCCCGGCGTAACGATTCCCGCGCCGCTGCCCGGCTACGCGATTGCCGCGCTAATTCCGTTATCGCTCCTTCCCTTCGGCGTCGCTGCGACGCTCTGGGTCGCATTACTGCTGCTCGCGTGGTTGGCGTGCATTGCGACGCTGTCGCGATTTGCCGACATCTCGTGGGAGATGTCGCTGTCGGTCTTCGCATTGTCGCTGGGCGCGCTCTCGCTGCCGTTCGGCGAAGTCGTGCCGCTCGCGGTCGGATGCACGTGCGTCGCCGCGTATGCCGCGTGGAGCGGCCGCTGGCGCCTTGCAGCGATCTTTGCAGCCGGTACGATGATCGAGCCGCACCTCGGCCTTCCGGTTTGCGTAGCACTGGCGGTATGGGCTCCGGCGACACGCTGGCTGCTCGCACTCTGCTTTGTTGCACTCGCCGCGTTGTCGTTTGGGGTTCTTGGGGCTTCGGTCAATCTCGAATACTTCAGCAGCGTGCTTCCGGCGCACGCGCTCTCTGAGGTAACGCGCGACACACAATATAGTCTCAGCGCCATCTTGGCTGCAATCGGCATTGCTCCGGGCGCAGCGCTGCGAGCCGGCGCGCTGTGGTATGTGGCGATGCTGGTCGCCGGGACGATCGCCGCCGGCAAGCTGGCGAAGGAGACGCGCAACGCCGCCTTTATCGTCTGCGTTCCTCCGGCCTTTGCCGTCTTCGGCGGCAGCTTCATTCATATCACGCAGATTGCGGCGGCGGTGCCTGCTGCAACGCTGTTTGCGTGCTGCGCGCAAGCGCGGTATCGCAACGCGGCAATCGTCGCGCTACTGCTGCTCGTCGTGCCGTGGGGATGGGTCGTCTCGCCCGCGCTGATCGTCGCACCGATCGTTCCCGTTGCCTATCTCGCCTGGCGTTTTTGGGAGAAGAATACGACCGTCGTTCTCTTGGCCGCGATAGCGGCGGGCGTGCTGCTCCTGGGCCTGCAGCATCTCTACACGCTCAGCGCGCCGCATTTCGGCGTGCACGGCGTTGCTCCGGCGATCGATCCGCGATTCCCCGAAGCCTCCTGGAGCGCGTACTCGCGCCAGGGTTCGGCGGGAAGTCTTGCGGCTTGGGCGGTGCGAGTTCCGACGTGGACGGCCCTGGCCATCCTCCTCTCGATGCTGGTGCGGCAGGCGCGCGCGTTCCGTGTGCGCGCGGCCATGACGCCGGCCCTCGTATTGGCGATTCTCTGCACGGTTGTCCCGATGGCGCTGCAATTTCACGGCGATCGCGCCAGCGGCTGGCTTGGCGTGGATTTCCGCGCCTATTATTGCGCGTCGCTCGCGCAGCGCGATCATCTCAACCCGTACTTTGCCGCGTCGCTGCACGATTGCGAAGCCGGCACGCCGGCGCCGTACTATCGAGTGCCGCCCAAGGTGACCGTTCCGGCGCCATATCCGCCGTACGTAATGGCGTTGCTCTTGCCGTTGACGCTGCTGGCCTTTCCGGCGGCGGCCGTCGTTTGGTGGATCGGCATTGCGATTGCGATCGCGCTTGCGGCGTATGCCTTATCGGCCATTACCGGGCAAGTGCTGCCGGTTGCACTGGGCGCGTTGGGGCTTTCGCTTGGGCTGACGTCGTTTTCGTCCGGCAACATGATGCCGCTCGGTCTTACGGCTATCGTCGTTGCGGCACTCTGCGTCCAGCGCGGACGGCTTGCATTTGCGGCAGTTGCGATGACGCTAGCGATGGTCGAACCGCAGATCGCGCTCCCGGCCGCGCTTGCGTTCTTCATTGCCTATCCCGCGATTCGGGTGCGGCTGGCCTTGGGCATGGCGCTTTTGGGAGCGCTCGCCGTGGTCAGCGGCGGTTGGGCCCAGACGCTCGCGTACGTGACGTCGGTCGTTCCGGCGCACGCGCTCGCCGAGGTTTCGCGCGATAATCAATATAGTCTGGCGACGCTCGTGGCCGCGGCGGGCGTGCCCGACGGCATCGCCGTGCTGATCGGAAGTCTCTCCTATCTTGCGATGGTCGCCGTCGGGGTGCTGGTCGCGATGCAATTGGCGCGCCGTTACGAAGAGCCAGCGTTGATTCTGCTGGTTCCACCGGCATTTTCGCTCTTAGGCGGATCGTTCGTACATACGGGCGAGATCGCGGCCGCGGTTCCAGCAGCCTTGCTGCTCTCCGCCCGCGCGGGGGCCTATCGCGGGTGGCTGCTGGCGTCGCTCGTCGTGCTCGCCGTTCCCTGGATGAACGCGACGTCGGTGGCAACGTTTCTGGCACCGCTCTTTCCCGTGGGCTATCTCGTCTACGTTCTCTGGCATCGCGATCGGACGCTCGCGCTGGGTGCGGCGCTGGCCTCTTTCGCCGTCATCGCCTGCCTCTTTCACCTCGCGTCGACGCCGGCGTCCGGTGGCATTGCTCACGCGCACGCCTATCCACCGATCGATCCGCGCCTGGCAGAGGCGAGCTGGCGCAGCTTCGTGCTGACCGACTCGACGAACAAGCCGGTGATGTGGCTTCTGCGTCTCCCAACCTGGCTCGGCCTGATCTTCTTGGCCGTCCCCGCTTTGCTACTTGCGCGCAACCCCCGTGTCATCGTGGGCGCTCCCCTTGTCACCCTGAGCGCAGTCGAAGGGTGACCGCCGTACCTTCTCCGTTTCTCGTATCGCGCGAGGGAGTCTGGATCGTCATACCGGCGTACAACGAAGCGCGGACGATCGCAGGCGTCGTGTCGTCGCTGCGACGCCGCGGATACCGGCACGTCTGCGTGGTCAGCGACGGTTCGGCCGACGAGACGACGACGCTCGCGCTTCGAGCCGGGGCGGATGTTCTCGAACATGTCGTCAATCTCGGACAGGGTGCAGCGCTCGCGACGGGGATCGAATACGCGCTCACGCGCGGCGCACAATATGTTTGCACGTTCGATGCCGACGGCCAGCACTCACCGGATTCAATTGACGACCTCCTCGAGGCTCTCGAGCAATCGCAGGCCGAGGTCGCGCTTGGATCGCGCTTCCTGGAGAGTCAGTCCGCCATACCGTTCTCGCGGCGGATGCTGCTGCGGGCCGCGCTGGCTTTTACCCATGTGCACGCGCATGTTGCCGTGACCGACACGCACAACGGCCTGCGCATGTTTACACGACGCGCAGCTGAAGCGATCAAGATCGAGCAACCTCAGATGGCGCATGCTTCCGAGATTCTGCAAAAGCTCGGCTCCTCGAAGCTGAAGTTCGTCGAGGTGCCGGTCGAGATCGTTTACACGGAGTACTCGAAGAAGAAGGGTCAGTCAGGGTTCGATTCGGTGAAGATTATCCTCGACTTGCTCTACCGTTCGATCGCCGTCCGCCACTGAGGGCATGGCGGGCTCGCTCTTTGCCGTTTGGGCGTGATCGATCGCGCTCTGACGCGCCAACGCATTCAAAATTGCTTCCTGACGCTTGAACCGGAAATAGAAGTTCGAGGCCACAAAGAGCCCCGCGAGCACTGCGAGATAGAGGATCAGGTCCGTGCCGCGCCCGACGTGCAGAAACGTCGCGACCTGGGTCGCCAGTCCTGGGAAGATAGCTAAGATCACGCCTGCAACCGTGATCGCGATGACGCCGGCCGTTTGCAGGCCGGAGAGCCGCTTTGTCCCGACGTAAACCGCGATGACGATCAGCGCGGCGATGATGATGGATGCCATATCCTCGGAGCCTATTCTCCGCGAATGGCGAGCTTAGTGAAGAGCCAGTACGTGACGCGGCTGGGAAGCAGCGCCAGGGCGTCTTGAGCGAGGTTGACCGCACGCGCCAGGGGGGTGGCGCAGTAACCGTATTCTGCATACGCGGTGCGCTTGATCGCAACGGTGTCGCGCAGTTGACGGAGCGTCGCCTTCGATTTCGTCTGGCCCGGGTGCAGGCGATATGCGGTCAGGGGCTCGGGGAGATTCGCGACTTTTCCACGTCGGGCCAGCCGTAGGATAAAGTCGTAATCCTCCGACGTGGAGAAGCGCGACGTGTATCCCGCGACGGCGAGCGCGTCGGCCCGGCGATACATGAGCGATGGGCTGGCGAAGGGGTTGTATAAGAGCATTCTTTCGCGGAGTTTGGCGTCGCTCGTCGGATACGTTCGCAGTCCGATTGGGCGGTCATGCGGATCGATGATGCGCAAATACCCGCCGACGAGCACGTAATCCGGGTTGCCCTCGAGAAAGTCGACCTGCTTTTGCAGTCGGTCAGGGAGAGCCAAGTCGTCCGCGCCGATTTCCGCCAGCAATCTTCCTCGAGCCTCGTTGATGCCTCGATTGAGGGTGTAGCCGACGCCGTGATTTGAGTGTTGCAGCAGCCGTATGCGTGGGTCGCGTTTCGCGTAGCGCTCCAGGATCTTCGGCGTCCCGTCCCGTGATCCGTCGTCGACGATCAAAAACTCATAGTCGCCATACGACTGCGAGAGGATGCTCTCGATCGTCCTGCCGACGTATTCCTCGCCGTCGTAGACCGGGAGCAGTACGGTTAGGGGAACCTCACCCACAACGGGGGCGCGAAGGCCTACGGGTGGAGCGTCTTGCCCAAGAGGAACGCGAACGTCCTCATCTCCGAGACGTCCCAAATCAGGAGGTGATAGACGATGTGCCAACGTGCCTCCGCGATCAGCAGAATCACGTTGAGACCAAGGTAGGAAGCGGCACCATGCGTCATACCAGTGCCGAGGCGAGTCGTCGCCTGAGTAAGCCGCTGCATTTACTGCGTAGTTACCCCCTTCGGCGTAGGGAAACGCGTAGCGCCCCCTCGCTTGACGGTAACGTTTACGCGTTAACGACAGAATCTCCTCGGATATTGGCAAGAGCGGGGTCAAAAACGGGGACGGCCAGATCGCCGACCCACCACCGGCGGCTCGCAGAGTCGAGATGCACGTGGCTGTCGTAGTAACCAATTCCACCCGAGACCGCTCGCGACCAGCACGCATCGAAGAGATCGCGCGTGGAGATGCCGTCGACGTACATGTCGGCGGCCTTTCCGTAGCAGTGCATGCTATTTCGGGCGGCGTTCTCGGTGGCGAGGTTGGTCTGGACGGACCGAAAGCCGCTCGTAATGATCAGCGGGCGGCGCACGCCCTGGAGCGCCAGCGCCTGCTGCACTTCCCACAGCGCCTCGATTTCGACGATATCGATGCGAACGTAGCCTTCCGCCGCAGCAACGTGCCGATCGCGCATCAGCCAGCAAATTGCGTTATATCCTGGATAGTAGACCGTGCGCCCGTCGATGCAGAACGGCACGGCGATCTCGTCGGACGTTCCGGCGCGGCGCAGCCACAGAACCCGTTGCGTGCTGCTGGGGACCGCAGCGCGCACGGCAGCCGGCGATATCCCCGCTACGGTTGCAGCGGTGAACGCAAATAGAAAATCGCGGCGTCGCATGAGCGGCTGCGTCCTCATCACCCAGATTATACCATAGCCGCACTCACAGCGCACCACTCGAGGGGCTCGGCTGGCCCGGCTGGCGCAGCGCGAAGGCTCGGTGCTTGAGCGCCAAGCTCGGCTTCTCGATGAAGAACCAGCTCGCGCCGGCAAGACTCACAGCTATCGCGAACGTCAGTGTGCCGAATGCGGCGAGTCCGTGCGCGGCCACGCCGTGGAGCGCCAGCAACTGGGCGACCGGAAAGGCGTAAATGTAGAGGCCGTACGAGAGGTCGATGCGCCGGTCGAAGCCGCGAATCGGGAGCCGAATCGCGGCAAAGAGCGTGAGGTAGCAGATCGCGGGGATCGCGATGAAGGCGAAGGCTCGCGTCGGAAGGGTTCCGATCAATGCGGCGCCGCAGAGCGCGGCAATCCAGCCGTGGATCGGCACGCGATCGCGGACGATATACGCGTACGAGCCGGTCGCGAAGTAGACGAACAAGCCGAGCGGCGCGAGGATGATCGGCATCCCGTGTCCCCCGAAGCGCCAGAGCACGAAACCGTAGTAGAAGAATAAGCAGAGCGCCGAGCCGGCGATCAGCGCGGGAGCGCGCCGGATGACGCCGGCAATTCCCAATGCGGCCACGCAGAGGTAGCACGTGAACTCGTACTCGAGCGTCCACAGCGAGCTGTTGAAGACGAACGGGTAGGGCACGCGGGAGAGTAACGTGCCGATGCGCCATTGATGGATCGCAAGCAATGAGTTCGCCGTGACGTAGGTCCAGGGCGCCGGAGACTCGGCAAAAAACCGTAAGAGCGTGCCGTGCGCGTAGAAAAACGCGAGCGGCGCGAATCCCAAGGCGGTGACTATGAGGCAGACCCAAAACGCTGGAAAGATTCGGAGGAAGCGGTGCCAGAGAAAGCGACCCGGCGAGGTTACCGTTTCGTAGCTGCGCGTGATGAGGAAGCCGCTGAGCACGAAGAATCCGCCCACGGCCAGCAAGCCAATGCTGGGGGCGTTAACGTTGAGGCGATTGAGCGCATCGTAACCAAACCCGCCAAGGCCGTATCCGTGCGACCAGATCACAGTCGCGGCAAAGAAGAAGCGCAGAAAGCCGATGCTGTTGCTTCGGAAGTCCAGGTCTCCGAGCTTCATGCTCGGCTTCCAGCCATTGCGGTGCCAACCAGCAGAATACAAAAACCGCAACGTCGCATGAGCGGCGACGTAGTCATTGCGGGCATTATATCACGAAAGGAGAACCTTCGGCAATGTTCGCATACCGAGCGCAGACATGTCGAAGCCGCTAGGTAGCCGAATTGCCGGCGCTGCATTTGCGATGGTGGCGCTCTATGCCGTTGCCTTCAGTCTTTGGCAGTTCAGTCATTTCTCATCCGGCACGCTGCTCTCCGATTTTCGGGCGTTCTATTGTGCGGCGCAGCTTCAGATCCGAGGGATCGATCCGTACCGGCAGGGGCCGCTCTATCGCTGCGAGGCGGCCCCCACCGCGGCCGTGCTCTGGCGCGCGACCGGGAACGTCACCGATCCCGCCCCGTTGCCGCCGTATACGATCGCCGCGTTCATTCCGCTGCAACGGCTGCCGTTCGGCGTCGCAGCGCTGGTGTGGACCGGGATTCTCATTTTCGCGTGGGCCGTCGTAGCGCTCGTGCTGCGGCGAATTACGGGCTATTCGTGGACCGTTCTTTGCGCATGCCTATTCTTTGGGGCGATGATGTCCGTTTCGCTCGGACAGATCGCTCCGTTAGCGATCGCCGCCATCTGTTTGGCCGCGCTTTTGTTATCCGTGCAGCAGTTTTCATGGGCGGGAGCCGCCGCTGCGACAGCAATGATCGAGCCGCATGTGGCGTTGCCGGCATGCCTTGCGGTATTCGTAAGCGTGCCTCGCTCGCGTCTGCCGATGATCGGCGTGGGATTGGCCTTGCTGGCGATCTCGCTAGTCTTTGGCGTTGGACGCAACCTCGAGTACATCCATGAGGTGTTGCCGGCCCACGCGCTCTCTGATGTGGCGGATGTGGGGCAGTTCAGTTTTACCGTGCTCGTCCATGCCTTGGGCTTCTCGGATCGGCTCGCATCCCGCGCGGGAACGATTTGGTACGTCGTGATGTCTTTCGCGGGAGTTCTTGCTGCAATCACGATGGCCAAGCGCTCCAAGAGCCTGCCGCTCCTTGCATTGCTGCCGATGGCGTTCGCCGTCTTCGGTGGGGTGTACGTGCACTGGCAGCAAGTCGTGGCGGCGATCCCGGCCGCGTTGCTCCTGCTGCGTGCGCAGCGCGAGCCATATTGGCCGCTCGTTGCATCGGTCATTGCGCTCGCTGTTCCCTGGATGTACGTCGTGGGCTGGGGTTTTCTGATTCCCGGCGCGGTGGCGATTACCGGAGTGCTCGCCTGGCAGTTGCTCAAACCGGCGCTGCTAACGGAAGCGGTCATCGTGGTGGGCGTTTTTTGCGCATTGCTCCTCTGCAACCATGCACTGGCACATCAGGCCGCGCAGCCCGCTTTCAGCACCGTCGTCGCGCCGGACCAATGGGCGGATCTTTCATGGGGAGCCTACGTGCGCGCACGCATCCCGATCGGCCACGGTGTCTTCTTCTGGCTGCACTTCCCGACGTGGGTAGGGCTCGCGGTCGTCGTGACCTTCGCCTCGAGTCGCGCGTTGCGCTCCGTTACCTTACAGCGAGCTCTTTAAGCGGATCGGCGCAAGCCGGCGATGGGTCTGAAAGAAACTCGCTCCGACCGGCGCCAGGCACGATCTGAAAGAGAATCGGCGTGGCTATCCGCGCGTCCGTCGAACCATCGGTGCCGATTGCGTAAGCGGTCACGTGATGAACGCCGGAATCCAGAGCGCTCGTCGGAAGAAGTCCGACGAAGCCGCCGGCGGCACCGCTAAACTTTGCCGGGAAAGGTCTATCGTCTGCCAGCAGCCACACGGCCGAATAGCGCGAGCGCGGCGACGGGGCGATGCTTCCGCGCAGCAGCAGCACGGAGCCGGAGGGTGCAGAGAGAAGGCCGCTCGAGGTCATTGCGCGCCCTCGGCAGGTCCCGTCGCTTCGAAAAACACCGGAGACTTGTGGCAGCTTCTCGAGGCCGCGCACGAGCGTTTGCGAGAAGCGGCCCTCTTGATCGGTCACAAAAAAGAGACGCAGCGGCGCGATAGCTCCGTAGACTCGACTCTCTTGCGCCTCCGCGTAGGCGCTAACGGTATGCGCTCCTTCGCCTAGTCGCGCGGTCGGAACGTCGGCGCTAAAGCCGGTGTAGCCGGCGCTCACGTTGTGTAAGATCTCAGCGATTCCAAAGAGGTATTGCCGCGTGAGCACGGGCTCCGGCTCACGCTGGTCGACGAGCACGGCGACGTTCGATGCGCCGGTCCGCTCGTTCTTCATCGCAGCGCCGCTTACGGCAACGATGGAGCCGCGGCGGAACGAGAACTGGCCCCGCGAAGCGGCGAAGTTATAGATCCCGTCTTGGAGCGGCCACAGCGCTCCGATCCCCTGTCCTAAGATTTGGCCGGGAGCCGGGTCGGAGATTTCGTAACGCCCCGAGTCCGGTCCGTAGTACCGTTGTGCGGCGTCGATCGCTGCGAACGGGGCGGCGACGACGGAGTACGCGAGCAACGTGCACGCCAGGATCGCGCTGGTCCTCGCGTGCCGTTTGGCCAGCGCTCGCGGCGCGTACCATACGAAGCATAAGAACGCGGGAAAAATATAAGGGTACCAATGCCGTCCGGAGACTCCAAAGACGTTGTCCGTCATCACGTAGAGAGCAACCATGATGGCGGCAAAGCAAAGATAGCTATTGATGACCGGGTCTGCCGCCGCGATGATCACCGCAGCGTGGAGATGACCCCGAGCGGCGGCGAACAGAAGCTTGACGGCATTGCGAATGCAATAAAAGACGACCACGGCTGTGACCGCGAGCGTGATCAAAGCGATCGCTCCGCGAATCCACGCTTCGACGGTCGTGTTCCCGATGACGATCGGCGTGTCGCCCCATCCGAGCACCTGCCAGTAGCCGGCAGCGCAAATCCCGGAAACGAAGCAACCTAAGAAGGCTGCAAGAGGTGAGGTGACGGCGTAATGAATCGCGGGCCCGATGCCTTGCGCGGCAATGCTTCGAATGTATTCGAGGTTGATATCGCTGGGCGCGGTGCGACCGACGGCGGTGCCCGAGTCGACGGCCCAGTGCTGCACGCAAAGCAGTGCAATAGCCGGCGCAACCAGCCAGGTAAACACCGCGATCGCTTTTCCGGCGGGCGTCTTTGTTCGAAGCAGGAGGGCGGCGGTGAGCAACGCGGCCGGCAGCGCGACACTGAGGAAGAAGTGATACTTCGTGATCGCAAGCAGTCCTAATGCGATGCCAAACGGGGCGATGCGAACCGGCGAAGGCGTGCCCTTACGCAGTTGAGTTGCGAAAAAGAGCGCCGCGGAGACCAACGCATAGGCGAGATTGTCGGGTTGGATATATGAGGAAATCAGCGATGTCATGGGAAAGAGGCCGATCGCTCCAACGAGCGCGACGCTGGTCCAGCGACCGATGCCAAGATTAAGCGCCGTTCGGTAGTTAAAATACAGGCCCAGCATCATAAGCAGCACGCACAGGATTCGGCCGGCAAAGAAGACGTCGGCCATGGAATGCGTGAGCGTGGCTGCGGCGCCCATCCAGAGCGCTTCGAGAGCGTAGAATCCGAACGGATAGAGGCGAACGATGTAATTGACCCTTCCGTTGGAAGGCGTTTGCTGCTGAAGGCTTGGAGCCCCGGCATCGATGCGCGTGTAGTAGGCGCGCGTCCCGTACGAAGCGGGCACGTGCATGGGCGAGTGGCCCGCGATGCGCCCGTAGTCGGAGACCTTCATCAGATATTTCGTGTACGGACTGACGATCCAGTCGGACTGACCATCGCCTCGGCTGATCAGGCGATGCGCGTTGTAGATGGAGATGGCGTAATCGAAGTGCGCCGGCTCGTCCGGAGATTGAAAGAACGGAACGAGGAATACCCAGAAGGTGCTCAAAGCGCCCGCGAGGAGGATTACGCAGATTGCGGCAATGTTGGCCGCGCGCCGGGTCAGGATTAGTGCGTCAGTCCGAGGGGCAAGGCGGCGCCGGTAATGGCGGCGATGTACGGTGCAAACGCGATCGGGCCGCTACGCGCACCGGTGAATCGATGGACGACGACGGCCACGACGCAGGCTACGGCGAGCGCGACGGCGCCCAACGGCGCACCGAGCGCCGCTCCGGTGAGCGCGACGAGCTTGGCGTCACCCCAGCCCATCCCCAGACCGCGTGAGAAGAGCGCCGCGGCTGCAAACGGCACGAAGATGATCGCGGCGGAGACGATGATTTCCCAGTCGCGCTGTGCGAAGGCGAAAAGCAGAATGGCGGCAAGCGGCCCGAGCGTAAAGGCGTCGGGAAGGAAGCCGCAAAGGGCGTCGCTGCACCAACAGGCCACGAGCGCAAAGATCACGATCGCGGCGATGCCGAGCTCCAGCGGCGGCGTGTGTAGCGCGACGAAGATTCCGCCGAGTAGAGCTGCGGCGACAACGAGCGCGGCATACGGCGGTTTCGACGTTTGCGGTCCGTCGTCGGCGGGGGCGATGTTACGGCAGACGCTCGCGCTCGTTTGCGTCGCGATGAATCCGATGCAGCCGAAGAAGAACGCGGCGAGCAGCGCGGCAATCATTTTGGCGTAGCGAAATAGTTGGCGGCGACGGAACCAAAGATCACCGTCACGATCGCCGGGATCATGAAGAGCACCATCGGAAAGACCATCTTGACCGGCAGCTTCGCCGCCATCTCTTCGACCAGCATCAACCGTTGATGCCGGGCGTCCGCCGCAAGGTCGTTGAGGAGTTTGGCGATGTTGGCGCCGAGACGCTCAGCTTGGGTCATCACGCGAAGCGCGTTGCGAAGCGCCGGATGATTTGTGCGCTCTCCGACCGCTTTGAGCGCCTCGGCACGCGCGCGTCCGAGACGGATTTCGGAGAGCGCCTCTTTGATCTCGTCGCCGAGCGGTCCGGGCACGGCCTCGACCGCGTAGCCGAGCGCGGAGTTGAGCGCCAGGCCTGCTTGAACCGTTGCCGAGACCATGTCCAAGAACTCCGGCAGGGCCTTTTGGATCCCGGCTTTGCGTGTTTCCATCGCGCGATTGAGTGCGAAGAACGGCGAGTAGCCGCCGACAAAGGTAAAGGCCGCGAGTAGGACGGGCAACAACCCCAAAGGAAAGTTTACGATCCGCCATACCAAGAGCGTGAGCACGAAACCGAGGATGGCACCACCGACCATGCGCATGCCGAACTTTGCCGGCGTCGTCGTGTACCAGCCAGCCTCGATGAGCTGCTTCGAGATCATTGCCCGGCGCTCTTCGGGCAGGAGCTTTTGGACGAGCGCCATCTCCGCGGGGTCTCGCCGAAGCGGGTCACGCGCTTTCAAAACCTCGAGCTGATCGGTGAGCGCGCTCTTCGTCGGAAGCAGGGAGAGCGCGAAGAAGAATGCCGATAGCCCGAAAAGCAGCGGAATCAATAACATGAGCGCGTGTCCCATCAGACGTTCACCTTCAGCAGATTCCGCAGCCAGATATACGCAAAGAACTCCAATAGCAGAATGACGACCAAGACGATGTGCCCGATCCAGGTGTAGATCACCGCGTGCGCCATATCCGGCTGGGTGAGGTCGATGAAGGCGCCGAGAGCGACGGGAATCAGCATCAAGACCCAAGCGCTCATGCGCCCCTCGGCGGTAAGCGCGGCGACTTTACGCCCGACGTGGCGGCGATCCTTGATGGTGTCAGCGAGCTGATCGAGGATGCGGGCGAGATCGCCGCCCGTCTCAGACTGTACTCGAAAGACTCGCGCGATCATCAGTGACTCGTGGCTGGGCATGCGCTCGGCCATTGAATCCATCGCGTCATAGACGCTGGCTCCCAAGTTCGCTTGGCCGACGACGCGCCGGAACTCGTATCGCGCCGGGTCCGGGAGCTCGTCAATGACAATCGCCAGCGCTTGGCGCAGCGCCAGTCCGACGCGCAAACCGCCGGCCATTAAGTGCATGGCCGGTTCGAGTTGTGCGCCAAAGGCGTCCAAGCGTCTGCGAATCTTGAATCCCACAAAGGCGTAGAAGCCGAACGCACCGGTACCGGCAATAATGGGCAGCATGATCAGCGAGGTGAGCAGTCCCGTGTGGAGCGTGAAGACCAGCGAGATCCAGACGATCGCGACGGCGCTCGCAACCGTCAGTACGATCTCTTGCGGTTTCATGCCGATGCCGGCCCGGTTGAGGCGATCGGCGAGGCTCGTGACTCGAGCGGTTGCACGGCGGTTCAACGAGCTCCAGACCGCGTAGAACGCAGCGAACACCGTGGCCGCGACGCCGAGGAATATTGCTCCTGGTACGAGTGCGGTTACCATGTCGTTAGCTGTTTCATCTCGCTGAGGCCTCGCGGGTCGTAGGGAATCCCGTACTCTTCAAAGCGTTTGATGCACATCGGCTGAACCCCCGTGTAAACGAACTCTCCGATCACTTTGCCCTCGGCGTCGATGCCGGCCTGCGCGAAGCGCATGATCTCTTGCATCGTCACGACGTCGCTCTCCATGCCGACGACCTCGCTGACCCCAATGAGCTTACGCGCGCCGTCGCGTAAGCGAGAGGTGTGGACGACCAGGTCGAGCGCGGCGGAGATTTGCTCGCGGATCGCTCGCACGGGCAAGTCGTAGCCGGCCATCATCACCAGCGTCTCGATGCGGGAAATCGCATCGCGCTGGCTGTTGGCGTGGATGGTCGTGAGCGATCCGTCGTGGCCGGTGTTCATGGCCTGAAGCATGTCGAGTGCCTCGGGACCACGGCACTCGCCGATGACCACGCGGTCCGGCCGCATGCGCAGCGCGTTTCGGAAAAGGTCGCGAATGCGAATCTCGCCCGTACCCTCGATGTTGGGCGGTCGCGACTCGAGCCGCACCACGTGCGACTGGTTGAGACGCAACTCGGCCGCGTCTTCGATCGTAACGATGCGCTCGTGGTCGGGAAGAAAGGAGGAAAGGACGTTGAGAAATGTCGTCTTCCCTGAGCCCGTGCCCCCGCTCACGACGCAGTTGAGGCGGGCTTGGACCGCGGCTCGCAGGAAATCGAGCATTGCGGGGGGCACGGCGCCGACTTTGATCAGGTCCTCGGCAGCCATCCGCTTCACGCCGAAGCGCCGGATCGTCATCGACGTGCCGTCAATTGCGATCGGTTCGATGATCGCGTTGACGCGCGATCCATCGGGAAGCCGAGCGTCCACCATCGGCGAGGATTCATCGATTCGCCGTCCGAGCGGCGTGATGATGCGCTCGATGATCAAACGCAGCTGGCGATCGCTGGTAAAGCGCTTCGTCGTGTGTTCGATCTTGCCGAAGCGTTCGACATAGATCATGCTCGGGCCGTTGATCATGATTTCGGTGATATCGGGATCCCGCATCAAATCTTCGAGCGGGCCGAGGCCAAGCGCCTCGTCGACGATCTCTTGGCGCAGCCCTGCCAGCTCTTCGGCCGATCCTTCGAATTTGCGCTCGCTGACCATCGACGCGGCGATGCTTTCAATCTTCGAACGCAGGTCGGCGAGCTTTGCCGCGTCTCCGTGAGCCGTGCTGGCCGTCACGAGATCGAGCTGCCGCAACAGTGCGGCGTGCACTTCTTGCTTGAAGGCGTCGCGCTTCAACTCCACAGCGGTCGAAAGCGGCGTCGCGTGGCCGTTGGTACCCGGTGCGGCCGCACGTCCGCCGGCCGACGGCTGAAGGCCGGGAAGTTCTCCTTCGTTGGGAAGGGACTCGATGTACCGTTGCAGAGCGGCGATGCTCTTACCGTAGGTTCGGCTCGTCGCAAGCGGAATCTCGGCGGCCACTTTGCCGTTGAGTGCGCGCTCGATTTCGTTGCGCTGCACCTGAGCGGGCTCGCTTCGAGTGTTGGTGATCAAGTCGATGCGGCCGGCTGGAACGCCGAATCGTTTGAGGTCGGCAATCATGGACTGCGCGCCCGCAACGCCTAACAGCGTCGGCTCCAAAACGATAAAGAAGCGCTGGGCTCGCGCGATAAAGGGGCGAACCGTTACGGCGAAAGGCCGTGGCGCGTCGACGACGATCGCATCGAAGCCACCCACTTCGCCGACGCAGCCCTCCACGCTCGCTTCGTCGAGCGTGAACGCGGCGTCGTAGCGGTCGGCGAGCTCGAAGATCGTGATTCCGTCCGTGCGCACCGACGCGATGGTGCTTCCGTCGCGCCCGGCGTCGAGCGTGCGCACGGCTTCACAGAGCACGGCTACGCTGCGGTTGCCGGACAAATCGGCATCGACGAGCGCGACGCTATGTTTGTCGCGCATGGCGCGCGCCAACTCGAGACAGAGCGTCGTCGTGCCGGCGCCGCCCTTCGCGCCGATGAAGACCGAGATCGGAAGAGACGCCATTAAACTGCGCTACTGCCCGTTCGATTTTTGGACTTCGTCACCGATGATCACTTCGACCGGATTGGGCAACGAGCGGACGGCCGGACCGGGGGCGGATACCGGTACCGGCGCCGGCATGCTCGGCACGGCCGGACCCACTGCCGGAACAGGCGCAGGCGGAGCGGCCGGACCCGCTGAGTTGTTTCCAGCCAGCACGAGCTCTTCTACCGGCTCGGAGCGAATCGCTTCGCGCGGCGAACGCAGTGCGAGGCGCAACGTCGAGTTTTGGTCGGCCCATGCCAGCAGATCGGCCTGTTTGGGGTTAACCTCCAGCGTAACGGTCGCAGCGGTCTGTTCGTCGGGCCCCGGCGTCGCCACGGCATTCTCCAAAGTGTTACCGACTGCCAGGACCCGAATGCCGCGGAAGATCGTCACGGCCTTGGGCGGCGAACCATTGCTCCCGCCCGGCGGAATCGCGATGACGTCAACGCGGTCACCCGGCAGAATCATGCCGGAGACTCCCTTGACGCGGTCGACGGGAATGCTGACGGCACGCATTCCGGGCTGAAGCCGTACCGGCAATGCGAAGGCGACGTTGCTACCGATATCGGAGGACGTGAGCTGCGCTCCCATGGGAATCGTCACGAGTGCGAGCGAGCCGACGGCCTGGTTCCCGTTGTTGAGCGAGTCGGGCTCAAGTCCGGTCGTGGGGCGCATCTCGGTTCGGAACATCGTGTCGACGATGCGCGATCGTGCGGGGATCTCTTGGGCCGCGATCAAGACCTGGCGTTGTTCGTTTTGAGCTGGTTTGACCGACGACAGATAGGTCAAGGTCAGCCAGCCGGTTCCAATGGCCAAAATGATCGCGATCAAGAGCGTCGTACGGCGAGTATTCATCAGATCGATATCCTTAAGAAGGGAGCGAAGCTTTGTGACAGTGCAAGCAGAACGGCGCCGAGGGCAAAAGCCACGGCGTAGGGTAACTTTTCGCGTTTATCGGTCGCGATGCCTGGCGCACCCGCGAGCGTCATGAAAATGGAGCGCGATAGTGTGGTGCGGGCGCTCGCACGGGCGAGCAAGAAGAGCAGTGCGATGAAGCCGCCCGAGATTCCGGTATAGAGCAGAAATGGTACGCAAAGCGGGTAACTGAGCATCCCCGAGCCCGCGATGGCGAGCTTGATGTCGCCGGCGCCGATGCCGCCGCGGGAATAAACGAGGTACCCACCCACGGTCAACGCGGCCATAACCCCCAGACACTGCAGCAGCGGCCACAGGCCGAAAAACGCGTGAACGATTACGGCGGTTAGGGCGAGCGATCCGGTGATAACGTTGGGAATCCGGCGCGAACGCACGTCGCAATAGCTTGCAGCGAAAGTGCCGGCGAGAGTCAACCAAATAACGATCAACGACATGCATCTCTGAGGGAGGCGCTATTTGGTGATTTCAGTACCTAAGTACGGTTGCGGGGCGAAATCGCCTCCAAGTCCTCGCGCCCCGCAACAGTGGTGTTCCGCTTAGACGGAGCCCGCTACGGTCGTGTAGAGCGACTTGAGGTTGGCACCGAGCGTGGTAACGCCAACCAGGGCGACCATCGCGATCAGGGCAACGAGCAGGCCGTATTCGACCATCGTTGCGCCCTCTTCGTCGCGGATCATCGATTTGAACGTGGTAACCATTGTATCTCCTTGTACGTGTATACGTAAATGAGTGAGTAAGAGTACGTTACAAGTTTCCGTCTTTAGACCGAACCCGCAACGGTTGTGAACAGGGGTCTGGATGCTACCAGATGCCACCTGGAAAGGTCTCCCATGGAACTTTGAGACCTTTGTCCGGTGCTTGCACCAGGAGCTGCGCGTTTGCCGAGATGACGCCTGGCGACGATGTCGCCAGGACGTGGATGAATGTATCACGCGTGTAGTCGGGCGCAATCGGCACTATGGCTTGGAATTTCCCGTCCGGCTCGGCAGTCAGGTTATGACGGCTGAGCACTACGTTGGGGATGTCCGAGGAGAGCGTGGCAAGAAGCGTGATCATAACGGAAGCAGACGGCGGGGCCTGACCCGTGACGAGCAGTGCTTCTGCTCCCTCCAATGGTGCAACGTTGAGAACGATCGTGCCGTGCAGCTCGCCCCCCATTGCGTCTTGAGCTTGTCGAGCCTCACTGGCCGCCTGTAGATCTTGCGATGCTATAAGCTGCTGCTCTTGCCGAGCGAGATGTATTAGATGGTTGGCAAGGGCTTGTGAGACGTAGAGGTCGTTCGAAACGTAACGTGGTGCTTCCGCAGTCACCTCGACCCGATCGTTCACATCGTACAGGTTGTCGCCGGGGCGAATAACCAGCACGATTCCGGGACCACTGAGTTGTAGCGCCCGAGTTGCAACGAGCCAGTTGTACGTGAGATTGGCTTCGCTGGCAACGCGAGCGAGTGGAACTTGAGCAGCGCCCTGTGCCCCGGCTATAAGCGTCGGGGTCAGCGAGAGAAGTGCAAAAAGAACCACCGTGTGAAAAGGCCGCATGCGAACCTCCTTGCTCCTGGTGCGGCTGTATCATGACATTGACATCGGCACGTTGCAACAGAAGACTCTGCCCCCCGCTTGGATTCTAACTCAACGTCGTCGTTCCGTTAACGCATCAACGTGCGAAATCGTGCCATAATGCTTGCAATAGCGGGCGCCTATGTGACGTCCGCGTCTGCCTATGGAGGAATTCATGAATTTGATCACTCGCCGATTAGGAACGGTCGCAGCGATCTTGGCTTTGGTAGCCTTTGCCGCTCCGGCAGCAGCCGATCAGGTGACGCTGCTATCCGTTCAGGCGGGCAGTTCCGTCGTACTCAGCGCCGCAGGCTTGACCCGGGTGGCGGTGGGGGACGGGCGGATCGCCGGCGCCGTGCCGGTCGGGACGTCACAGGTAATCGTAAACGGTAAGGAGCCCGGCCACACGACCGTCGTCGTCTGGGCCGGCGGCCAGCGGCTAACGTATGACGTGACCGTCACCGAGCAAGTCCTCGACGACATCGCGCAGATGCTGCGCAGCGCCATCCTGATCAAAGGCGTCGAGGTCGTAACGGTTGACCACTCGGTCGTGGTGCGCGGCTCGGTTGCCGACGGGGCGCAGTTCGGGCAGATCGCCGACATCGTGGGGCGCTTTAAAGAGGTTGTGTCGCTGCAGAAGGGCGTTATCGTCAACGCCGTCACCATCACGCAGAACCTCGGCAACCTGCAGCACGCGATCGCAAGCATACCCGGGTCGAGCGATATTCGCGTCGATCCGGACGGTAAAGGCGACGTGATCGTGAGCGGAAACGCAAAGGATGCGGTTACCGCTCAGGCGATTCTCGACCGGGCGCGCGGATTGGCGGGCCCGTATCTCTCCCGCACCGGCCAACTCATAGACCGGATCAATTCACTGAACAACAGCGTGATCGACATCAAGGTCTACGTGCTCGAAGTCGACAAGACCGCGCAATCGAATTTAGGGATTTCGCTGAGTTCGGCGGTGCTTAGCCCCACTACACCAAACGCCTACACCCTAGCTCCGCCCAGCTTTAACTTCGTCGAAGCGGCGTCGTCGATCGGCGGCGCCTTCACGATCTCACCCTTCTTCCGTACTACCACGCTGGCACCGACCCTCAATCTATTGATGCAGGAAGGCCACGCGAGGGCGCTCTCCAGTCCCAACCTCGTGACGACCCCCGGCACCAAGGCCACGTTTCTGGTCGGGGGGCAGATCCCGGTCGTGACCTCGTCGGGGTTGGGCACGGTAAACGTTACGTACCAAAACTATGGCGTGCAGTTAAATGTCACGCCGACGATTCTCGGAAACGGCTCGATTGAAGCGTTGATCGCGCCGCAAATTTCCGCCCTCGATTACGCCAACGCCGTCATCGTCTCGGGCTTCACGATTCCGGCACTGACTGTGAGCGAGCTTTCGACCGACGTCGTTACGCGCCCGGGCGAGAGCATTCTGCTCGGAGGGCTGGTGGAACGAATAGAGATGAAAACGATCTCAAAGATTCCGCTCCTCTCCGATATCCCGATCCTCGGTAGACTCTTCACCTCCACCCAGTATCAGAACAAGCAATCGGATGTCGTGTTCGTCATGACTCCGGAGATCCTCTCGCGATGAAACGCCGGGGTCAGTCGGGACAGGTCCTACCGCTCATAGCGGTGAGTCTTGCCGTTTTGCTGGGCTTCGCCGGCCTTGCCGTGGACGTCGGCTACCTCGAGTACCAGCAGCAGCAGCAAGAAACCGCAACTGATGCAGCCGCGCTCGGCGGAGCCCAGTCGCTCGCGCGCTCGAACTGCGGCAGCGCGACCAGCGCTGAGAGCTCGGCCGCCATCGACGCGACCAATGACGGCTATTCAACTGGAGGTAACGTTACCGTTATACCCGTCAGCCCGCCGTCAAGCGGTCCGTATGCCGGCAATACTTGCGCCATATCCGTTCAAATCCAAACGCAGCACGTCACAAATTTCTTTTCCAAGCTCTTTGGCTACCCTACGGGAATGACGGAATCGACTCAAGCTACGGCGGACGCCTCAGCGACGGGGGGGGCTTGCATCTATTTGCTCAGCAACAGCAGTTGGAGCAGCTTCAACAATGCGACGGTCAACTCGCCGGGCTGTGCCATTGCGATCAACTATTCTGCTAATTTCGACGGGGGAACGATCGCTGCTCCGAGCATCGGCTATGTCAGTGCGCCCAACTATGGCGGTACCACCTTTACATTGGCAACCCCGGCTGCAATGCTACCGGTGGCGGATCCTTGTCCAGAGATTCCGGGTTGCGAATACCTTACCGCCAATCCGCCTTCCACGAGCGGATGCAGCGGCTATAACGACAACGGCGGTAACCAGACGCTCCAACCCGGCTGCTATTCGTACATGAATCTCGACCCGCCCGGAACCGTCACGATGGCACCCGGCCTCTACATCATCAACGGACCCATCAACGACAATGGCGTGAACCTCCAGGGAAGCGGGGTCACGATTTATATTACCAGCAACGGCAGCGGGCCAAACTTTGACAACAAGACTGTGAACCTTTCGCCGCCCACGAGTGGAAACGATACGGGCGTGCTCCTCTATCAAGTCCCGGGCAACTCGTCGAGCATCAATTTCAACGACCCCAGCGCCACGTTGAGCGGACTGCTCTATGCTCCTAGCTCGACCAGCGTCAACTTCGACACTGCTCCCGGCAACTACATGGTGCTGGTTTTTGGATCGATGAACTTCAACAATAACACCGCGTACGACTTTGCCACGCCTTCTCCCGGACAATCCCTCGTAAAGAAGGCGGTGCTGGTCCAATGATAGCGCGGTGGATTCGCTCCGAGAGCGGCACCAGCATGGTCGAGTTTGCGCTCGTATTGCCGGTGTTCATGTTCCTGCTCATCGGGATGATTGAGACGGGAAGGTACGTGCGCATGGCAATCTTGGCGTCGCACGCCGCCCGTGCCGCCGTACAATACGGCGCTCAAAGCACCTTCACTGCTATCGATACTGCAGGAATGATCAATGCCGCGACGCAGGACGGGCAGAACCTGCCGAACTGGACTGTTAGACCAACCCACTTTTGCACGAACAATGGCGCAGTAGCGACTTGCCCGACCGGTGAGCCTAGCTCGACGACCGCGTACTACGTCCAGGTGGTGGTGACCGGGACCTTTACGTCGCTCTTAAACTATCCGGGCATTCAAAATAGCGAACTCATAACGTCGACGGCCGTGATGCGCGTGGGCTCCCAATGAGAAATCGTGCGCGTCAATCGGGGCAAGTCCTGCCGCTGATCGCGATCAGTCTTGCCGTTTTGCTGGGGTTTGCCGGCCTCGCGGTGGATGTCGGCTACCTCGAATATTGGCAGCAGCAACAACAGACCGTAACTGACGCAGCAGCGGTCGGCGGAGCCCAGCAACTCGCCCGCTCGAGCTGCAGCGGCTCGACCGCGGCCGAGAATGCCGCTCAAATCGACGCTACAACCAACGGCTTTGCCGCGGGAGGCAATGTCAGCGTCACGGCGATAACGCCCCCGAGTAGCGGACCCTACGCCGGCAACGGCTGCGCCATCTCCGTTCAAATCACAACGCAGCACGTATCGACCTTTTTTGCGCAGCTCTTCGGCTATCAACAGGGGATGAACGAGAGCACTTCGGCGGTCGCAGCAGCGACGAGCAACGGACTTGGTTGCATCTACTTGCTGAAGACTTCATCGAGTTCGACCTTCAACGGGGATAGCTTTAAGGCCCCGCAGTGCGGCGTTCTGATCAACGACACGGCAACCTTCACCGGCGACTCGCCCTTCGAGGCGGCGTACATCGGCTATGCGGGATCGGCGCCAACCGAAACCGGGACGACGTTTACGGAAGCGACGCCGGCACCGATGCCGCTCGTCAACGACCCGTGTCCCGAGATCGCCGGATGCGCCTATCTTACGGCAAATCCGCCTCCGGCGACTGGGTGTGTTTCGATAGCCTATACCGGCGGCACCACCTTGGATCTGCCAAACAACGTTTGCTACAACACGCTCACGGTAAACGGAGTCTCCAACGTCGTCCTCTCGGGCACGTATGTCTTCAACGGTACCACCACGTTCAACGGATTGACGAGCGTTACCGGAAGTAACGTCACGCTCTACGTCACGGGTACCGGCACGCCGCCCACTTTTAACGGCATTGCGAGTCTCTCCCTCTCCCCGCCCACGACTGGAAACTACCCCGGCGTACTCTACTATCAAGTGGCAACAAACTCGGCCCAACCAATCTTCAACGGAGTCTCGATGAGTATAAACGGACTTATCTATGCCCCCGACGCGACGAATGCCATATTCAATGGCACGAGCGGAGGCTATCTCGTCATCGTCGCCGGTTCGGCGATCTTTAACGGCAGTGCGGCCTACGACTGGGCCACGCCGCCTCCCGGCGGGTCACTCGTCAAAGAAGTTGTGGTGGCGCAATGATGCGAAGATTCTCTCGCTCCGAGCGAGGAACGGCCCTGGTAGAGTTCGCGCTGGTCGCACCGGTCCTGATCTTCTTGATGATAGGGTTGATCGAGGTGGGAAGATATATGTATTTTGGGATACTAGTCGCACACTCCGCTCGAGCTGCCCTGCAATACCAAACGCGCAACCTGACCACGGTCGGCGACAAGACAAACACGGAGAATGCGGGGCTCCAGGACGCTCCAAACCTCGGTTTGACGGTGACCCCGACCTACTTTTGCTCCTGGAACGGGGCGATCGTCAGCTGTTTTAGCGGGGGCACAGTCGTGTACTACGCTAAAGTCCAGGTGAGCGGCACGTTCCACTCTCTATTGAACTATCCCGGCATTCCAAACGCCGTCCCTATCAGTGCGACGGCGGTTATGCGCGTGACCAACCAATGAGCATCGGACGCAAACGCGAGCGCGGCAGCAGCATGGTTGAAACCGTCATCGTGATGGGGGTGCTACTCGCGATGATCTGCGGGATCATCGACTTCGGCCGTGCGATGTTCACCTATGGTTTCGTCGCGCAGCTCGCGCGACAAGGCGCGCGTTGGGCGATCGTGCGCGGATCGCAGTGCACGCTGCTGACCGATTGCAGCGCCACCTCCCCGCAGGTACAGACGTACGTGCAAAGCCTCGCATACGGCTTTATCACTCCGAGCAACGTCGCCGTGACGGCTAGCTGGCCGCCCGGCGGCTGCCCTCCGGGCAGTTCCGGAAACGCACCCGGCTGCACAGTCGAAGTAGCCGTAACCTATCCATTTAAGTTTACACTGCCTTGGATGCCTACCTCGCTGGGCACGCTGAACATGACGAGCACGTCGGAGATGGTGATTTCGCAATGAGCCGTGCGCTGCAACTCTCGGGTGAGGCTCTCCCCGCGCGGCGTGCAGGACGACTGACTCCCACGGCTCGTTTTCGCTCAGGGGCGGCGGTGCAGACGGCGGCTGGTGGTGTCTCCGCCTTCTTCGCACTCGAGGGCTTCGACCGGCGCCGCGGCGTTGCCACATATGCGTTGCGGGTGATCAATCGCACGAAGTCGGCGCTGGTCTGCCGCACGTGGGTCCTCTGCAACGACGGCGAAGCGGTACTAGCCTACCCGGCGTTCTTTGAAGTCGAGCCGTTCTCCACCAGCGAAACGCTCGTTCCGCTTTGGCCGCGGGACTTTGCGCCCTTCGACCGCGCCGTCGCCGAGGTTGTAGGGAACGGCGTACACTGCATCGTTGAAGCCGCCGCACCTCCCGTTCGCAATCTGGCTCGGGCCCGTCGGACGATCGCCGCAGCATGCCTTGCTGCGGGAGCTATTGCCTTAACGGCCACCGCCGGACTGCGCGAAGCAATGCCGCGAATCGCGGCATTCGCGGTGCCGCCCGAAGCGCTCGCCGGCACGACCGTGCAGGCAGAATATAGTGCCTTTGGTGCGGGCCGTCTCTCGTATCTCGTCACAGCGCCGGATGGACATCGGCTCCAAGGAGGACGACTCGACGACCATTCTGGAGCCATCTTCATTTCGCTCCCGCCCGCAAGTCAGCGGGGGGCATATACTTTGCGAATGGCTATGAACGGGCTTCTGGGCAACGCCAGCGAGACCCGCGTTCTCAATACGCTGTCATCGCAGCAGCAGGATGCGCGAATCGACGACATTTCCGTTCACCCTGTCGTCGCGAAGCCGGGCCAGAGCGTCGACGTCGCGTACTCCGCCGCGGCCGACAGCGGCTACGTGCGTCTAGTAGGGAGCGACGGATCGATATGGGCGCAACAGCCGTTTTCGAGGACCGGTGAAACCCGGCTCGTCATTCCGCAGGTGCCCGACGCGCGTGAGATGCGAGTCGTGCTTCACGTAACCAAGGGAAGCTCGACCGCCCAATCGATGGCAGGGGTTCTGGTGACAAATGGATTGAATCTCGCGCCGCAGGCCGGGGCAGCTGCGGCCGGCGACGATCCCGGAATGGCACCGGTTACGGGATCCGATGCGAACGGTACCTTTGAGGTAACCGAACGCACCGTTAGAGGCGGGAACCCGATCAGCGTTCGAATTCTCTCGCCGCGCAACGGGATGCGGATTGCATTGACGGATGCTCAGTCCCACGAGGTGACCGGCACCGACGCCGGCGCGGACGCGGACGTCGTTACTCTACGTGCGCCGTCGGTTTTGGTCTCGACCCAGTACACGGTCGTTGCCACCTTTACCGATGGTTTTGGTCAAGAGAGCATCATCCACCCCGTAACGATCGTCCCTTAAAGACAGAGCAGCGGGCTCCTTGAGGGAGCCGCTGCTCTGGCAAAGCAGGCGACGAAAATGCCCGCTGGCTAACGAGCCCAAGGGCTTGCTACAGCCGGCCCCTGGTGAAAGAGCCCACTGACGCTCTGGCCGAAGACCTCAACCGAGGCGAGGGCCAGCAAGGCAATGCAAGAAATCAGCAGGCCGTATTCCAGCATTGCATGGCCAGTCTCATCCTCGATCATAGATCGCAGAAGCGTGAGCATTCTTTCTCCTCGTGCTAAATGAAGTGCTGAAGGAAGCGGCCGCTATATCGATCCAGCGACCGTGGTGAACAGCGAGCTGAGATTGGTTCCAAGAGTCTTGACGGCAACCAGGGCAACCAAGGCGATCAGGGCGATAAGCAGCCCGTACTCCACCATCGTGGCGCCTTCGTCGTCGCGGATCATGGACTTGAGCGTGGTAAGCATTCTATCTCCTTAAATTGTTAGTAGAAGCGATAACTAAGCGAGAAACGTAGCCCGCTGCCTCCGAGTTCCCCCGACGGCAAGACCGGGCGCAACCGAAGCCGCCGCCTCCGTAAGGGCCAGCCGCTCGATCTCCCGGTTATTTAAGCCCCTTGGGAGCGGCCCCCTGCTAAAAAGCGTTAATTTCTGTTGACGCCTAACCGCAACCGTGGCATAATCGACCGAGCACCGGGTAAGACGCCCCGGGCGTTTCTCTGTCCTTTCCCGCCTCGACCTAAAGGAGAACATAATATGCAACGAGGCCTCGGTCAGCGCGGAGCGGTTTTACCGCTCGTGGCTATTTATTTAACGGTCCTGCTCGGATTTGGTGGCATGTCCGTGGACGTCGGGTTCTGGCAATACCAGCAACGCCAGCAGCAGAATGCTGTGGATAGCGCCGCGATCGGCGGTGCTCAGGCGCTCGATGCTGCCGGCTGTCCAGCTCCAGCGACTGCCCAAGCGGCAGCGGACACCGACGCGGCGAGCAGCGGCGGCTATACGCCCAGCCAGGTTACGGTTAATAATCCGCCTGCAAGCGGGCCCTACGCCAGCAACAACTGTGCCGTCTCGGTTTCGATCAAGGGAACCAAGCCCTCGTTCTTTTCCCAGCTCTTCGGGATCCCGAGTGTCAAGGAGACGACCTCGGCCACAGCGGAGCTTGTGAGCACCAACAACGCGTGCATCTACCTGCTGAGTACGACCGCCGTATCCACGTTCTCCGGCGGGAACGTCAGCGCGCCGAACTGCAGCATCATTATCAATAACACGGCGACCTTCTCAGGTTCCCAGACGATATCGGCGGGGTCGATCGGCTATGGTGGTTCAACGCCGCCTACGATAAGCGGTACGACGTTTTCGGGAGCAACGCCCGCACCAATGCTGCAGGCTCCGAACCCTTGTCCCGAGATTCCCGGCTGCGCCACTCTAGCGAGCAACCCGCCGTCGGCGAGCGGCTGCCAATCGCTCGCCGGAAGCAACATGAATCCGACGATCAGCCCCGGTTGCTATAACAACCTGACCGTAGGAAGCTGCGGAACGGTAACCTTGCAGCCCGGCGTCTACGTGCTCAACGGCACCAGCGACTTTTCCAACTCGCGCTTCGTCGGAACGGGTGTGACGTTTTATGTGACCGCGAACGGCACCGCACCCGATTTTAGCGCCGCGCTAAGTGCGACGATCTCGCCGCCCACGAGCGGGACGTACGACGGCGTGCTCTACTATCAAGTGCCGGGCAATACCACGGCGCCGAACTTGAGCGGCTCATCGGTGCACTTCAACGGACTCGTCTACGCACCGGGCGCCAACGGCGTCAACTTCAACGGCGCTCAGGGCGACTATACGGTCCTGGTCCTCGGCTCCGCTAACCTGAACAGCAGTTCGGGCTACACGTTTGGAACGCCGCCGTCGGGCAGTACGTTGGTCCAGAACGTGGTGCTGACACAATGATGCTACCGTACCAGGTGAAGGCCCGGACTCGCGCGCTCCTGCGCTGCGAGTCCGGGACGAGCCTCGTGGAGTTCGCAATCGTCCTCCCGTTTCTGGCGCTGCTGCTCCTCGGTTTGATTGACTTCGGCCGCTACACGTACGACGGCATCCTCGCCGCGAATGCGGCGCGAGCCGCGGTGCAATACGGGGCTCAAAACCTACAGAAGGCTGCAGACGTTCCTGGTATGAAGGCCGCCGCCGTCGCGGATGCAGGTAGTCTGTCTGGTCTGACCGTGACTCCGAACGGTTATTGCAGCGTAAGCGGTTCCAATGGCTCGTGTACTACTTCGGGCGCCGTAGCGTATGTCCAAGCGACGGCGACGGGCCTCTTTTATCCGTTGATCAAGTATCCGGGGCTGCCGTCGCAGGTGGCGGTAACCGGTTACGCCTTGATGCGGGTGGAGAACCAATGAGGCGCCATGGACAGCGCGGCAGCGGCTTGCCTGAGATGGCGATCGTCGCCACAGCACTCCTAGCCCTGATGTTTGGAATCATTGACTTCGGCCGAGCGATGTACACGTATTCGTTCGTCACCCAGTTGGCTCGGGCGGGCGCGCGCTGGGCGATCGTTCGCGGCACTGGGTGCACCCTCTTGGACAGCTGTACTGCTACATCCGCCGAGCTGCAAACCTACGTGCAGAGCCTCGCGGTCGGGATGAACACGAGCAAGATTACGGCGACCTTGCAGTTGCCCAGCACTTGTCAGGCGGCCGGCTGCCCCGTGCTCATCACCGTAAAGTATCCGTTCTCTTTCATGACTGGGATTTTGCCGAGCGCCGCGTTTAATATGTCCAGCAGCTCTCAGATGGTGATCTCGCAATGACGAAGCGCCGTACGATTACTCTGGGCTGACCGCAAGTGCCGGCGCCCGCGAGCGTCTGGGTGCTTTTATGAGAAAGACCAGCGGCGTCGAGAGCACAAAGATGATCGCCGTCGCGCGGAAGAGATAGTCGTAAGCAACCATGGAGGATTGCTGACTCACTATCTGCGTGAGCTGACCGATGGAATAGCCGTGCGATTGCGTGACACCCGATGCCAGAACGTTCCAAGCGACGGCAGTCTGATGCGTCAGCATCGTCGTGAGAATCGCGATACCGAGGCTGCCGCCGAGCTGACGCAGCAACGTGAAGACGCCGGTTGCACCGGCGAGCTCCGGCACGGGAACGTCGCGCAGCGAGATCGTCGTGAGCGGAACGAACATAAAGCCGAGCGCGAAACCCTGGACGAGTCGCGGCCAAAAGACGTCCCAGTAGCCCGCTTGTACCGTTAATCCGCCGAGGAGCCAGGTCGACCAGGCAAAGAGCAGGGTTCCGAAGACAATCGACCAGCGCCCGTCGATCCGGTTGAGAATTCGCCCGATGATCAGCATCGAAAGCGCCGTTGCAAAGGCGCCCGGCATCAACGCCAGGCCGGTGTCGAGCGCCGAGAAGCCCAGCAGCGATTGAAAGAAGAGCGGCAAGATCAGCGCGGTGCCGTAGAGCCCGAAGCCCATGATGATTCCCAAGAACGATCCCACCGAGAACGATCTGAATGCGAAGACCTTCAGGTCGACGATCGGGTACCGATCGCGCAGCGACTTAACCACGAAGACGACCAGCGAAATGGCCGAAACCGCGGCGCAAATCGAAATCGCCCGCGACGAGAACCACTCGTCGCGCTCGCCCTGCTCGAGGACGAACTGCAGCGTCGCTAATCCGGCGGTCAGCAGCCCCAGCCCGATCCAGTCGATGCCGCCCTTGGGTTTGACGATGTACTTCGGATTGGGGATGAATGCCAGCGTCATGAGAAAGGCGACGATGCCGATCGGAATGTTGATATAGAAGATGATCGGCCAGCTCGCGTTGTCGACGATCCACCCACCCAGGGCCGGACCGATAGCCGGGCCGACCATCGCTCCCATGCCGAAGATCGCCATCGCGGCTCCGCGCCGTTGTGGAGGATACGTCTCAAATAGAATCGCTTGTGCGGTCGGCTGCAGTGCGCCGCCGCCGATCCCCTGAACGATGCGGTAAAAGACCAAGACCCAGATCGAACGGGCGGTGCCGCATAAGAGCGAGGCCACGGTGAAAAGTGCCAGCGAGATCGCATAGAACGTCTTGCGCCCGAGCAGCGCGGTCAGCCAACCGTTGAGCGGCATCACGACCACGCTTGCCAGGATGTAGCCGGTTGCAACCCATGCAACCTCGTCGACCGTCGCGCCGAGGTTGCCCCCGATGGTATTGAGCGCGACGTTGACAATGGTCGTGTCGATGATCGCCATGATCATGCCGAGCATGACCGTCACCGTGATCAGCGCGACCGGCGCCTCGGCGCGTTGCGGCATTAAAGGCCTCGTACCCATTCTCGAACAAGGGACCGTCCGGTGAAGAGACTGGTTGCCGCATTTGCGCTCTTCGCGCTGATCGACGTGCTCGCGTTTCGCACGCCTCTCTACCACGCCGTGCTCGATCCCGCTTCGAGCACGGGCAGCTTTGAATCGGCGATCGCTCAATTCCAAAGCTTCCGCAGCGCTCCACTCCGCGACGTCTTGGTCCTGGGCGACTCGCGGATCTACTCCGGCTTGAATCCGAAGGCCGCCGGCGCTGCCGCCCGCACGTTGCGGTTTCTCAACGGCGGCGTGCCTGGAACGACGCCGCGGTGCTGGCCGTTCTTCGTGCGGGCGATCGATCCGCAGGCGCGGCGCTTTGCCGCCGTGGTCATCGCGGTCGACACCTACGGAGACGACGACAGCGCGATCGGCAGCTTGGACGGCGACGACCGTCCGATGGATCTGCGGTACGTCGTCTTTCAAACGCGCTTAACGGACCTTCCCAAGCTGGCCGGCTCGTTCTCAGACCCGCGCGAACGCGTCGAAAACGGGATCGACCTTTTCTGGCGCGCCTCGGAGCTGCGCGACGACTTTCAAGCGCTCGCGGCCAATCCGCTCGCGCGGCTGGCGGCGATCGAAGCGGCCCGCAACACGGCGGCTTACGATCCGCTGGCGGCTCATCCGCGAAGCGAAACGCTCGCCGGCTTACAGGTCGATTTCGCAACCAACGCGATCGTCTATCCGCCCCGGATTACCGCTGACGGACGTGCCGCGATCGCGACGCAGGTGCTCGCGATTGGCAAGCCGAGTCCTTCGTACGCGCAATATCGCCAGCAATGGCTGGCGCCGATCGTGGCGCGATACGACGCCGAAGGAACGCCGGTCTTTTTCGTGCGCATTCCAACGCGTCCGGCGCACCGAACGCTGTCGCAGGTTCCCAGCGGTTCGCTCGTCGAGATCGCAAGAAGCGATGGCGCGCGTTTGATCCCGGCCGCAAAGTATCTCGCGCTCGAGCGCCCTGAGCTCTTTGCCGACGAAGATCATCTCAACCGCGAGGGGAGTCTACGTTTTAGCCGCCTCCTTGGCGCGGATGTGGCGCGCATGGTGGCAGAACGGCTGCGGAGTGCGCCGACCTGGGGCGCGGCCGTGGCGCACTCGCCGGCCGCGATACCGGTACTCGCAACGCCGCCGCCCGCAACGCCGCCGCCCACGCACGAACATCACTCGCTCTCGTGGTTTGCCGCAGCTTGCGGCATCGGAATCCCGCTGCGTTTTCAGTCCTACGAGTTCTGGCTCTTCTTTGCGATCGTCGCGGCGCTCTTCTATTGGTTGCCGCGCGCGGCGGGGCGGTACGTCTTGCTGGTTGCAAGCTACTATTTTTACGCGCGCTGGAATGCGTGGTACGTCCTCTTCTTATGGATCCTCACCGCGAGCGATTTTGCGATTGGGATTTGGGTCGAGCGCGCGCGAGCGGCCGGCGGGCGGCACGTTCGTCTGCTGCTCGGTGCGGGGGTCGCGGCGAACCTTGCATTCCTGGGGAGCTTCAAATACGCGAACTTTGGAAGCGGCACGGTCGCGGCGTTGATCGGCATGCACTCCAATCCGTGGCTCGTCAATCTCTTCGTTCCGATCGGCATCAGCTTCCACACGTTCCAAAGCATCTCGTATCTCGTGGACGTCTATCGTGGGCGCACGGCCGCCGTGCGAAAGCCGCTGGACTACGCGCTCTATTTGGCCTTCTTTCCGCAGCTGCTGGCCGGGCCGATCGTCCGCGCCGGTCTCTTTTTCGGCGAGCTGTTTTCGTGGCGGCCGCCGGGACCCGACGACATCAGTTACGGCTTAGCGCGCGCCGGTTTCGGTCTGCTGAAGAAGACGGCGATCGCGGATCAGTTTGCCTCGGTAGCCAATGCGTATTTCGATGGGACTGCAAGCCATCCGGGCGCTCCCGCGGCCTGGAGCGCGCTCTTTGCATTCAGCATGCAAATCTATTTCGATTTTTCAGGCTATAGCGATATTGCCATCGGCTGCGCCAGGCTTTTGGGCTTCGTCTTTCCTGAGAACTTCCGCATGCCGTATCTCGCGACGAGCATCGGCGATTTCTGGCACCGGTGGCACATCACGCTCTCCACCTGGCTGCGCGATTATCTCTACGTTCCTTTAGGCGGAAGCCGGCACGGTTTGGCGGCAACCTTGCGCAACTTGATGGTCACGATGCTCTTGGGCGGACTCTGGCACGGCGCGCAGTGGACCTTCGTTGCCTGGGGAGGTTTTCACGGCACGATGCTCTGCATCGAACGACTGCTCGGCATCGGCCGCAAAGGAAGCTCGCCCGCCGGCGTGGCGCTCGTCGCGCGCGTAGCGCTCACCTTCACCATCGTGACGCTTGGGTGGGTTCTTTTCCGGGCGCCGACCTTCGGCGTCGCGGTTGATGTGTACCGAGCGCTCTTCACCGGTGGGCAGGGCGTGTCGCTGTTGACGGGGTGGCAAGCAGTGCTTGCCGCCGGCCTCGTCGTCTTCGGCGGCGTGCGCCTGGCGCTGAATCGCTGGCCCGGGGCGCCGGCATGGCAAGGGTTGCGTCCCGGCATTCAGGTGGGAGCGCTCGCCGGCTTGCTTCTGGCGCTCGCCCTCTTTTCGTGGCCCGGCGTCTCGCCGACCTTCATCTACTTCAAGTTCTAGGGCCGCACAGCTTACGTAAAGGGCTAAGCAGCGGTACCTGATGTACACTAGCGGAGAATGCCCGAAGAAGAAGACCAAGCGATTGCAATCTCCTCCTTTGTGGGAGCGCGCGTGATCACGCTGCGGGGTGAGTGGGACGTCTCAAACCGGGAGCAGCTTCGGGATGCCTTGATTTTGCTTGGAACCGAGGGTGACGCGCTCGTCGATCTGCGCCAGGCAAGTTTCTTTGATTCGACGGCGCTGGCCGAGCTGATCGCGGCGTATAAGCGGTTGACCGGCGAGGGGCACCGCTTCGAAGCGCTGGTCGGTAACAGCAATATGCGCCGGCTGCTGGAGTTGACGAGCCTGGACAATCTGCTTGGCGTCTCGGGCACGCGAGCTCGCTACCTTATGGAACGCCTGCCGCCGCCCGCCTGGCCGGTCGAGGATTCTGCGTGATTCCGCTGAGCGCGCACCGCGCGTCCCTCGAGCGCTATCTCAGTGAGATCGGCTTCCCGTTCGACTCCGTCGCGGGACGCATTATCGCCGAGCGTCTCCCGATTTCGTATGCACGCGATCCGGTTCGGCCGTGTCTGTTGCTCTGGGCGTGTGAGGCCACGGGCGGCGATATTGCCGATGCGCTTCCCGTCGCCGTCGCCTTCGATCTCTTCGACCGATTTATGTTGCTGCACGACGAGCTTGCCGACGTGCGCGCCGAGACGATCGTTCGCTGGGGCCTTGGCCAGAGTCTCAATGCCGGCGACGCGTTCTACGCCTTGGCTTTTCGTACGCTTGCCAGCGACGTCGTCAATCCGGCGTGCCGCCTCCAGGTCGCACGGCTCGTCGGGGAGGCGGTTCTGGAGGCGATCGAAGGCCGCGAGGGCGCGATGGAAGGGCGCTGTGCGCTGACCGGAGCCGCGCTCCAGGCGGGCGCGATCATCGGCGGCGCCAGCGCCGAGGTTGCGATGACCTTCGCGCAAGCGGGGCGGGCGCTGGGAATGGCGAGCGAGACGAACGATAGCGAAAGCGCGCGCGAGTTCGCGGTTTCGTCAATCGGGGTACTGCGGCCGTGCACCCGCGAAGCCGACCTCAATGTCTTTGCGGAAGTTGCACTCTACGTTGCACGACAAGCTGCCTAATCGCTCGACCCCGTCGCGAAAGGCGGAGCATCTTCGAATCAACATCGAACGGGACGTCGGCGCGAAGGGCCTGACTGCCGGGTTCGAGCGCTACGTGTTTGCGCACCGCGCGCTGCCGGAGATCGATCTTGCCGACGTCGACACCTCGATTCGGCTCTTCGGGCGCCGGCTTGCGGCGCCGCTGCTGATCTCGTGCATGACCGGCGGAACCCCCGAGGCTACCGCGATCAATCGTCGTCTTGCGAAGGTCGCGGCGCACTACGGCCTCGCGATGGGTCTGGGCTCGGGTCGCGTGCTGCTCGAGTCCCCCGAAACCATCGATAGCTTCGACGTGCGAGCCGAGGCGCCGGAAGCCTTGCTGTTTGCAAATCTAGGTGCGGTGCAACTCAACAAGGGCTACGAACTCGCGCACTGCCGGCGTCTCGTCGAAATGCTCAAAGCCGACGCGCTCGTCTTGCACCTCAATCCGCTGCAAGAGGCGCTTCAGCCTGAAGGCGACACGTGTTTTCGCGGGCTGCTCGAACGCATCGCCGAGTTATGCGCTCGCGCCGATTTTCCGATCGTCGTGAAAGAGGTCGGCTGGGGCATCGGCGCAGGCGAAGTCCGCGCACTTTTCGATGCCGGCGTCGCAGCGGTCGACGTCGCCGGCGCCGGCGGTACGTCGTGGAGCGAGGTCGAGCGTTATCGGATTGTCGAACCTTGGCGCGCCCGAGTTGCCGGCGCGTTCGGAGCTTGGGGGATTCCCACCGCGCGAGCGATCGCCGATGCGCGAGCAATCGCGCCGGAGGGGACGCTGATCGCCAGCGGCGGAATCCGGACCGGCCTTGAGGCCGCGAAAGCTTTCGCGCTTGGAGCCGACCTCGTGGGGATTGCGGGCCCCTTCCTTCGGGCCGCCGACCAAGGCCTCGAAACGGCACTCGAGCTCGCCCGCGAATACGTGGAGACGCTGCGCATCGCGATGTTTTGCGTGGGCGCGCGACGCCCCGCCGACCTGCGTGGCCGGCTTGAAGTTCAAAGTTGACTAAGTGGACTAAGCCCGGTAGACTTAGCATCACATCATGAAAAGTGTGAACATCCACGAAGCCAAGACGCACTTTTCGGCCCTCCTGGCGCGAGTCGAGGCCGGCGAGGAGGTCGTGATCGCCAAAGCCGGGCGCCCCATTGCGCGTCTGGTACCGGCTCAGAGTCCCGCCCAGCGCGAGCTGGGTTGGGACGGCGGCCTGAGCTTTTGGATAGCCGACGATTTCGATGAGTACGTGCCCGAAGAGTTTGCCGAGTACGTCGAGTGAAGCTGCTGCTCGATACGCACGTTTGGCTTTGGATGGCCTTGGCGCCCCAGCGTCTCGGCGCAGATTCGCGGGCGCTGCTGGCGGACCGAACCAACCCCCTCTTTCTCTCGATCGCCAGCGCCTGGGAAATCGTCGTCAAAGCCGCTCGCGGAAGACTCGAGTTGCCGATGGACGCGCCGGTGTATCTGAAGTCGCGGCTTGCGCGCAGCGGAGCCGAGCTGCTAAACCTGTCGCTCGATCACCTCTCCGCGCTGGGTTCACTACCCGATCATCATCGGGATCCGTTCGACCGCGTGCTCGTGGCGCAGGCGAAGGTTGAAGGCATGAGTTTAATCTCCGCGGATCCGCGCGTGCTTGCCTATCCCATCGTGACGATCGACGCGCGCCGGTGAATCTCGATTTACAGGCCGCCGATGCCTATTGCCGGGTGCTGACGCGCGGGCATTACGAGAACTTTTCGGTTGCATCGCGCTTTGTCGATGGCGCGAGGCGACGCGATCTCATGCGCATCTATGCCTATTGCCGAACGACGGACGATCTCGGCGACGAGAGTCCGCCCGGCACGGCGTTGCCGCGACTCGAGCGCTGGAACGACGAGGTTCGCGCGCTTTTTGCGGGGGTGCCGCCGGTCCATCCGGTGCTCCTCGCGTTGGCGGAAACCATCGAGCGCCGCGCGATTCCGGCGCAGCCGTTTGTCGACCTGATCCAGGCCAACGTGCAGGATCAGCGCGTCGTGTGCTATGCGACATGGGAAGAACTCGACGCTTACTGCCGGCTTTCGGCGGCGCCGGTTGGGCGGATGGTGCTTCGAGTCTTCGGCGTGACCGATGCGACGGCGGAATCTCTCTCCGACGACGTTTGCATCGGCTTGCAGCTGGCCAACCACGCGCAAGATGTCCGGCGCGACGCCGCCCTCGGGCGCAAATATTTGGTCGAAGGCGATGTCGCTGAGGTCGGTCTGACTGGGGCCGCCGAGCGGATGGTGCGCCGCGCACGTGCCTTGCTTGCTTCCGGCGAGCGCCTCGAATACTATGTCCCACGAGCGCTCCGGCTGCAACTGGCCCTCTATCGCATGGGAGGGCTGGCGATCTGCGACGCCATCGAAGCGCTGGGCTACCGGACGGAGCAGGAACGGCCTAGCCTTTCGACTCCAACGAAGGTATCGGTGGTGCTTCGCGCCGCAGTAGAGAGTTTTTCTCGAAGGCCGGCATAGATGATCGATACCGAGCAGCTCCGCGCTGAGCGTTTCAACCGGGATATGGCCAAACGCGAGGCGAGCAACTTCTACTGGGGCTTCATCTCGCTGAGCCATCACGAGCGGATGGCTATCTACGCGCTCTACAACTTTGCCCGCCAGGTAGACGATGAGGCCGACACCGTCGGGGTCGAAAACCTCCCCGCGCGCCTGGCCGTTCATCGCGCGCGCATCTCTGCCGCCGTGCGCCACGACTATGGCGACGACCCGATCTTGCGCGTGCTCTCCGAGGCGATCGAGCGGTATTCGATTCCCGAAGAAGAGCTTGCGATGCTCATCGACGGCGTCGAGATGGATTTTAGCAAATCGCGGTATCAGACGTTCGACGAGCTCAAGGATTACTGTAATCTCGTCGCCTCGGTCGTCGGCCGGATGTGCGTGCGCATTTTTGGGTTCAGCGATCCGATCGCGCTGGAGCGGGCCGACGATCTCGGCCTCGCGCTCCAGCTGACCAACATCTTGCGAGACGTTCGCGAAGATGCCGTCGATATGAATCGAATTTATTTGCCGCAGGACGAGCTGGCGCGCTTCGATATTCCGGAGTCGGCCCTTTTCTCCGGAGAAATTCTTCCCGGCTGGAGCGAGCTGATCGCGGAGCACGTCGCACGTGCGCGAACCTATTTTGAGACGGGATACGAAGTACTGCGTTATATTCCGCGCCGCCCCGCCGCCTGCGTGCAGACGATGGCCGGGATCTACGAAGAGCTGCTCAAGAAGATCGAGCGCGAGCCGGGGCTTCCGCTGCGAGCTCGGGCCGCGCTCTCTAAAACCGAAAAGCTCCTCGTGGTCGTGCGATCGTGGCTGTCGAGCGCGTAGCGGTCGTTGGAGGCGGCCTCGCCGGTTTAGCCGCGGGTCTGGCGCTCAAAGCGGCCGGAGCGCACGTCGAACTCTTCGAGCGAAGCCGCATCCTCGGCGGGCGCGCCACTTCCTTCGAGATCGACGGCGTGGAGGTCGACAACGGCCAGCACGTCTTTTTAGCGTGCTGCACGGAGTTCATCAACTTCGCAGAGGCCGTCGGAATGAGCGGTGCACTTCATCTCCAAGACCGATTCGACGCGACGATCCTCTCGCGGAGCGGCAAAGCGGGACGGCTCCGTACCGCGGCGCTGCCGGCGCCGCTTCATTTGATCGGCTCGTTTGCAAGCTATTCGCACCTCGGCCTCAGCGGAAAACTGCTGATCGCGCGGGCACTCGCGGCGGCCCTGCTCGGCCGATGCGATGCAAGCGAAACGTTCGAAGCGTGGTTGACGCGCAACGGCCAAGGAGCGCAAGAACGTGCAGCCTTTTGGGATCCGTTCTTCATTCCGGCGTTGAACGCGCCATTCGATCGCGTCGGGGCGCCCGACGCGATGTTCGTGTTAAAGACCGCTTTTCTACGCGACGCCGGCGCAGCGCGCTTCGGCTTCTCAAAAGTTCCGCTCGCGCATCTAGCCGCCGCAGCCGCAAAACAACTAGACGCCGTGCACACCTCAACCGCAGTGCTTGCTGTCACCCCGAGCGCAGTCGAAGGACGCCCCAATGTCACCCTGAGCCTGTCGAAGGGTGACGAGCACTTCGACGCCGTCGTCCTTGCGGTGCCGCCGCGTCAAGCCGAACGAATGCTCGGTGACCCCTCGCGTTACGGCGTTGCAAATCTCGATCGGTACGATCCCTATCCGATTATCGACGTTCACCTCTGGCACGACGGTGGAAGCATCGGCCGCGATTTCGTGGCGGCGCTCGAGTCGCCGCTGCAATGGATCTTCGAAAAGGAGCCGGGATATCTGTGCTGCAGCTTCAGCGCCGCCGACGAATATCTCCGCCAACCAACGGCGGAACTTGAGGCTCTCGCCTGGCGCGAAGTGCAAACCTTTCTGCCGGCGCTCAAAGACGCGAAGCTGGTGCGAAGCGCCGTCACGCGCAATCCCGAAGCAACTTGGCTGCCACAGATCGGCGCAACGCGAACGCAGCAGCGCACCAACCATCCAGCGATAGCGATCGCGGGCTCCTGGACCGAGACCGGTTGGCCCGACACGATGGAATCCGCGGTGCGCAGCGGCAACCTCGCAGCTGCCGCGCTGGTCTCGCGCTCAGGATGACAAATGCTCCCGCAACCGATCGATCCTTACGGCGCGCCGTCGACTGGCTGCTGCGCGAACAGTCCACCGAGGGCTGGTGGTCGGGCGAGCTCGAGACGAACGTGACGATGACCGCGGAGCACGTGTTGCTGTTTCGCTTCTTGGGCTTACCGCACGACGAGTTTGCAGCGGGCGCCATCGGTCATATGCTGCGCCATCAGCGCAGCGACGGCTCGTGGACGCTCTACTACGATGGTCCGGCCGATTTGAGCACGACGATCGAAGCGTACGTTGCGCTTAAAGTGTTGGGCGTCGATCCGGCACGCGACGAGATGCGCAAAGCGCTTCACGTGATCTTGCAGCAGGGTGGCGTGGCAAAAGCGCGCGTCTTCACGAAGATTTGGCTGGCGCTCTTCGGCGTCTATCCCTGGTCGGGCGTCCCGTCGTTGCCGCCCGAGCTGGTCTATTTTCCGCTCTGGATGCCCTTCAATCTGTACGATTTTGCCTGCTGGGCGCGCGGAACGGTCGCACCTTTGACGATCGTAGTCTCTAAGCGGCCGGTTCGCGAGCTGGGCGTCGACGTGAGCGAAATCATCGCGCCGGGAACCGAGAAAGATATGCACCGCGTGACTGGGTCGCGCCATTGGCTGATGTACGTCGAGCGCTTGCAGAAGCTCTACGAGCGTTTGCCGGTTCAACCGTCTCGCGACGATGCGCGACGGCGTGTGGCGCAATGGATCGTCGAGCGGCAAGAGGCCGACGGGAGCTGGGGCGGCATTCAGCCGCCGTGGGTCTATTCGCTCATCGCGCTCAATCTGATGGGATATGGCGTCGATCATCCAGTGATGCGCAAGGGCATCGAAGGCATGCGCCGTTTTATCATCGACGAACGCGGCGATTGGCGCTTCCAGGCCTGTATGTCGCCGGTGTGGGATACGGCTTGGGCAGTGCGAGCGCTGGCGATTGCGGGCTTCGACGAATCGCACCCGGCGATGCAACGCGCCGTGGCCTGGATCTTGCGCGAACAAATTCCCGACGACGCACCGGGCGACTGGCGCATGAAGTGCAAGGAGACGCGCGGTAACGGCTGGGCCTTCGAGTTTGACAACGACGCCTATCCGGACATTGACGACACGACGATCGTCGTGCTGGCGCTGCTCGAGGGCGGCGAGCGCAAGGCGATTGCCGACTCGGTCGATCGCGCGCGGCGCTGGACACTGGCGATGGACTCGCGCAACGGCGCCTGGGCAGCGTTCGATCGGGACAATACTCGCGAGTTACTCTACCGCATGCCGTTTTCGGATTTCGGAGCGATGATCGACCCGCCAACCGAAGACGTAACGGCGCACGTGCTGGAGATGCTCGCGGCGCTAGGCGAAGGGGCGTCGAATCCGGCTGTCGCCCGCGGCTTGGAGTACCTGCGCGGGACGCAAAAACCGTGGGGCTCCTGGTATGGGCGTTGGGGCGTCAATCACGTCTACGGCACCTGGTGCGTGATCTCGGCATTGACCGCTTTACACACCGGAGACGAGATGATCGAACGCGCCGTCGCGTGGCTGCTCCAGGTGCAGAACTCCGACGGTGGTTGGGGAGAAAGCTGCCACTCGTATGCCGACGAGTCGTTTGCCGGCATTGGGAGCAGCACGCCGTCGCAAACCGCCTGGGGCGTCCTCGCGCTGCAACTTGCCGGCCGCCCGCAACATCCGGCGGTCGGCCGGGGTCTTGCCTATCTATGCGAGCGGCAGCGAAGCGACGGAACGTGGGACGAGCCGGAATGCACGGGAACCGGTTTTCCTCGCGACTTTTATATCAACTACCACCTTTATCGCCATCTCTTCCCCACAATGGCCCTCGCAATGAACGGGAGGATGAAGGGTGACCAAGCCACCGACCCTGAAGGAGGCTAACCTATGAGCATGCCCCTCCAACAGAAGATTGCCGTTGCCAAGTATATCGCCGGCAAGCGCCTGCGCGGCGAGAAGAAGTATCCGCTCGTGCTGGAGCTCGAGCCCTTGCTGCAGTGCAATCTTGCGTGCGCGGGCTGCGGTAAGATCCAGCACCCCGACGAGATTCTTCGCCAGCGCTTGAGCGTCGAAGAGTGCATCGCCGCGGTCGAGGAGTGCGGCGCGCCGATGGTTTCGATCGCCGGCGGCGAGCCGCTGGTGCACGATCAGATGCCGCAGATCGTCGAGGAGCTCGTCAAGCGCAAGAAGTACGTGTTTCTCTGCACCAACGCGCTATTGCTCAAGAAGAAGATTCATCTCTTCAAGCCCTCGGTTTATTTCGTTTGGATGATCCATCTCGACGGCATGCGCGAGCGGCACGATCAGTCGGTCTGCCGCCAAGGCGTCTTCGACAAAGCGATCGACGCGATCAAAGAGGCCAAAGCCCAGGGTTTCCGCGTCTTTACCAACACGACGTTCTTCGACCAGGACAGCCCGGATTCGATTCGCGAGGTCCTAGATTATCTCAACGACGATCTCAAAGTCGACATGATGCAGATCTCGCCGGCCTACGCATACGAGAAGGCGCCCGACCAGGAGCATTTCCTCGGCGTCAAAAAAACCCGCGAAGTCTTCACGCAGGTCTTCGCCGACGGCAAGCGCAGAAAATGGCGCCTCAATCACAGTCCGCTGTACTTGGATTTCCTCGAGGGCAAGGTCGACTTCGAATGCACGCCGTGGGGGATTCCGTGCTACACGGTTTTCGGCTGGCAGCGCCCGTGCTACCTCATGAGCAAAGAGAGCTACGCCCGCACCTATCAGGAGTTGCTCGACGAGACCGATTGGTCGAAATACGGGCGCGGCAAGCACGAGTCGTGCGAGAACTGCATGGCGCATTGCGGTTACGAGCCAACGGCCGTCATTCGCACGACGGCATCCTTTAAGGAATCAATTCGCGCCGCAATGAACTAGTTACCGGTGAAATCCAGTCGCCTCGGTTTGGCAGTCGCGCTCGCTTGGCTTGTTGCGTGCGCCGGCCGGGGCAGCGGTCCGGTGAACCCCTTGCCGCAGTTCCCTCTAGCTAATGGCGGAGCGCCGGGATTACTCCACACCGAGCTTCCGGAGCCGCCCGTCGTTCGAGCCGTCGGCGGCATCGCGCGCCTAACACTGGTAGCTACGGAAAACTATTCGACGGGGCAGCCGACCTTCGCTTACAAAGGCGTGCTCAAAGTAATTCCAACGATCCTCGTCAAACCGGGCGACGCGATCGACGTCAAGGTCGTGAACGAACTTCCGAGCGAGCCGCCACCTGGGATGGCGGAGCCCCAGATGACCGACATGGGCACGCCGGACGACATGAACCTGCATTTCCACGGCATGGGATCCTCTCCGAAGAAGCCCGGCGACGACGTTCTTACCACGCTCGCCGCGCCCGGCCAAACGTTGCATTATGTCGTTCACGTGCCCGCCAATCAAGAGCCGGGCCTGTACTGGTACCATCCGCACGTGCACGGCGAGACCAGCTTTCAAGTCGGAGAGAGCGGCATGTCGGGCGCGATCGTTGTCGCGGGGCTCGAACACCATCTGCCGGGCTTGTCAAAAATGAAGCAGCGGCTGATCATCGTCCGCGCTACCGGAATTGGCGACGACGCGCAGCCGCAACACACCAACACCGCGCCGTGCACGACCAAAGACCATCTGACGACTTCACTCAACGACGCGGTGCGCCCCGACATCACGATTGCGCCTGGAGAGAAACAGTTCTTCCGGTTGCTCAATGCGACCGGGCATAAGACGCTGCGCCTCAACGTTGAGGGCGAAAAGCTCGAGCTGGTCGCGGTCGACGGTTTTGCGCTCGACAGCTATCCCGGAACGCCGCCGACAAAGCTGGAATCGACGCTGATCGTCCCGCCGGCCTCGCGCGCCGAGTTCGTGGTTACCGGGCCCGCGAGCGGTCACGCGAAGTTTCGGACGCTCTGCTACGATACCGGACCCAACGGCGATCCAGATCCCGAAATACTCCTCGCGAACCTCAAAGCGCCGCAGGGCCGTGAGCGCGCTTCGTTCTCGTCCGAGCCGCTTGTCGTCGGCTCGCCGCTCCCGCGCAACGTCTATACAACGCAGCTTCCGCCGCCCTCAGTGAAGCGTGTGGTCATCTTTAGCGAGAATCCGAAGCCGGAGTTTTTCATCAACGGCCAAGCGTATTCGACGAAGGCCAAGCCGATGTTCGTCGTCCATGTCGGCACAACCGAAGAGTGGCACGTGGTGAACGTCACGCAAGAGGTGCACGACTTTCACATCCACCAGCTGCACTTCTTGGTGCAAAAGATCAACGGCGTCCCCGTCAGCCATCCGTTCTGGGCCGACAGCTTCATCATTCCGCATCGCTCCGTCCCTGGAGGCAAAGGCGTCCCCGGCTCGCTCGATCTCTTGATGAACTTCCGCGACTCGGTCATTCGCGGCGAGTTCCTGTTTCATTGCCATATCCTCGATCATGAAGATCAAGGGATGATGGCTAAGATCGAGGCGATTTAGCGAGGCGCGACCGCTGTGCCCGGGTATTTGTAGCGCATCACTTTCTGTAGATTAATGCCACGGACGATGCCTTCGGCATGGTAGGTCAATCCCCACGAATCGATCGAGGACATGTCCGGAAAGATGCAGGCTTCCAGCGTCTGGTCGATCCCGTTTTTGTTGTACCAGCCTCCGCCCGAACCGGACGTCCCGCCGAATTGGTCCGAGCCGCCCAAGAGCGAGCAGTAGCATGACGCGGGATTTCCCGAGCACGAGCCAACGGTAGGCTTCAAAATATACGCCAGCGCGGCCAGCGACGGTTTCGTCGTGTAGAGCGTCTCCAAGAGAATGTGGATGCGCGAACCGTCTTTCTTGCTCGTGTATTGGCAAAAGGCTTTTTGCCCGGCAAGGAAGAGCAGGTTTGAGGAGTTGCTGCCGTAGACTGGGCGGCGAAGCTCGACCTCTCCGCCGGTCTGTTTGCAGTACGCGGCAGCTGCCGTTTGCGCAGGCGCGGCAACCCGTATAAGGGAGTTTGCCGAGGTGGGAGGCGAGGCGTTTGCGCCGATGGCGCCGCATCCCGCAAAAGCGACGCTTGCAACGCCCAGTAGTGCGAGAAATTGAAGTTTCATATCACCGTTCCATTACCGTGTGGCCTCGCGGCAGGCCTTTGCTCCAAGGAAACATCCCGGCAACAAGAGTAGTGAAGGATGGCGCGTATGATCAACGGAGAAGCGATTCTTGGGGCCGTGCTTGCACTTCGGGATGCGACCGAACAGAGTTTCAAACGCCTCGAGGCCGAGATGGCCGACATGGCCCACGGGTTCGCCGGTATCGTGCGACGCCTCGAGAAGGTGGAACGTCGTCTTGACGCCTTGGAGACGCGGTTCGACCGGTTCGAGGTCAAGGTGCTCCAGCGTTTCGACTCGCTGGACGCCCGCCTGACGGCAGTCGAGCAAAGATAGGAGCCTCCGATCGCGCACGGCGATCGCGTCTTCCTGACGGGCGCAACCGGATTCGTCGGCTCGCATATTCTGCGCGAACTGCTCGATGCCGGCTATGAAGTCCGCGCCCTCGTTCGCGGCGGGAGGCCCGTTAACGAGCGTGCGGAGAGGGTTGAGGGCGACTTGAGAAACGTCGGCGCCTTCGCGCACGCGCTTCAAGGATTCCGCTACGTCGTGCACTGTGCGGCGCTCTACACGTTCGCGCCGCGCGCGAAGCGCGAGATTGCCGCCGTCAACGTCGAGGGAACCGCGAGCCTTATGCTGGCGGCCGAGCTCGCCGGCGTCGAGCGGGTTGTGCTCACCTCGAGTTCCGCAACGCTGGGTCACGCGCACAGCGGCTACCATCGCTCCAAGCTGGATCAAGAACGCGCAGCCTTTGCGTCGCGCGTTCCTGTGATCGCGCTGCTTCCGACGGCGCCCGTCGGACCCGGCGATTGGAAGCCGACGCCGACCGGCAAGCTCGTGCTCGATTTTGCGCGAGGGAAGATCGTCGCGAAAGCGCCGGGACCGGGCGGCATGAACCTGGTTGCCGTCGAGGACGTCGCGCGCGCGCACGTCGTTGCGTTGGATCGCGGGAAAATCGGCGAACGGTACGTGGTCGGCGGCGAGAACCTCGGCATGGACGAGATTTGGCGGGAGTTGGCCGAAATCACCGGCCGCCCGATGCCGAAATGGCGCGCGCCCTACGCGTTGGCACTTGCCGCCGCGTATTGTGACGAGCTGCGTAGCCGCATCACCGGTTCCGAGCCGAACGTTCCGCTCGAAGGCGTTCGCTTATCACGCGAGCGAATGTACGCCGATTCCTCAAAAGCCCAAACCGAACTTGGTTATCACGCCACTTCGGTAAAGACGGCGCTCGAGCGCGCCGTCAAATGGTACCGCGAAGCCGGTTTGGTCTAACCGCTTAGGAACGGCTTGCTTCGTGTGCGACCAGCAAATCGTGCATGTCGTTGGCGTGGTCTTCCTCTTGAGCCAGGATGCCTTCGAGCATGATGCGCGTGGTCGGGTCCTTATCGCCGAAGAAGCGAATCAGATCGCGGTAGTGCTCCACTCGAAGTTGGGCGTCCCGCCAAGTTGATTGATGCGGTTGGCGATCTTCTCCATGTGTTCGTACTCGTCGTGGGCGTGCTCGGCGAACTCTGATCTGAGCTTTCGCTATCGATGCCGACCGCCGCGATGTTGTGCATCGTGTGGCGCAGCACGCAACCGATCTCCGTAGCCAAAGCCGTCTGCAGAAGATCTATCGCTTGCTCTACGTCGCCTCCATAGTTTCGCGTGAGCGCGCCGAGCTCGATATTCTCTTTCGCGCGCCGGCGCAGTTCGGCGACGTCGGTGAGGAAGGTCTGGCTGGACGTGGTCTGACAAGCTCCTTACAGGTGATAGATGTTAAGGCTACCCGAGGACAAGCCTATTTCAAAAAGGTACGCTATGCTACGATGCACCGATGACGATGCCTCCGCCGGCAAGCCCGGGCGTCACCCTGATTGCGGCAACGGCGCTGGAATGCAAAGCGCTGCGGCGCGTGCTTCCCGAGGCGCGCGTCGTGCAGGTCGGGATTGCACTTGCGAGTTTGAGAGCACCGCTCGGCGACACGGTCGTGAGTTGCGGTCTTGCGGGGGGATTGCGGGCGGATCTTCTCACCGGAACGCTTTTGATTCCGCGAGAGGTTCGCCGTCCGAACGGAGAGACGTTGCGCTGCGATGATGAGCTTGTCGAAGCGCTGGCTCAGGGGGCGCGCTCGCTGGGAATCGAGCCGGTTTTTGATCCGATCCTAACGGCCGCCTCGATCGTCAACGGTGCGGCGCGCGAGATGTGGGCGGCGCAAGGGTATGCTGGAGTTGACATGGAGACCGGCCGTATTGCGGCACCGCGCGTTGCTGCGGTGCGCGTCGTCCTCGATACGCCCCATCGCGAGCTTTCGGCCGAATGGCGCACGCCGCTACGGGCGATCCTCAAACCGAGGAACTGGCCACAAGCCATATGGTTGGCTCGAGAGGCGCCGCGTGCGGCCAGGCTGGCTGCCTTGGTGCTTGGAGCAACGCAGGGCATCGGCGGGCGGCTGCGTATATCGCGCCAATGATAATCGAGCGAATCGACTCCCCGGCCGACGTCAAACGGCTGAAGCGCGAGGAGATCGACGTCCTCGCCAGCGAGATTCGCGAACTCCTGGTCAGCACGTGCGCCGTTAATGGCGGGCATCTCGCGCCCAACCTCGGTGTCGTCGAGTTGACGCTGGCGCTGCATCGCGTGCTCGACCTGCCGGCGGACAGACTCGTCTGGGACGTCAGCCATCAAACGTACGTCCATAAGATCCTCACCGGGCGGCGCGACCGGTTCGCGACGATCCGCAAGGGCGGCGGTCTCTCTGGTTTTGCGATGCGCAGCGAATCGCCATACGATCCCTTTGGCGCGGGCCACGCCAGCACGTCGGTCGCCTCGGCGCTCGGGATGGCGCTGGCGCGTGATTTGGTCGGCGGCGACGAAACCGTCGTCGCGGTGCTCGGCGACGGCGCCCTCACCGGTGGACTCGCGTACGAGGCGCTCAACAACGCCGGCGCGTTGCGAAGCCCGTTCATCGTGATTTTGAACGATAACGCGATGTCGATTGCGCCAAACGTTGGTTCGATCGCCGCCTATCTCTCCGTCCTGCGCACCAAGCCGTTTGCAAACTTCGTGCGGCGAACCGGAAAGGAAATGCTCAAGCGCATTCCATTAGGGTCGACGGCGAAGCGGGCCATCGAAGGCGCCGAGATCGGCGCGATGCACTTTATCGGCCCCTCCGAGAAGGCCGCCGTGATCTTCGAGGAGCTTGGATTTCGCTACATCGGCCCGGTTGACGGTCACAACTACGACGTGCTCGTCGATGCGCTGCAGACCGCCAAGGATTTCGACCGCCCCGTGCTGCTCCACGTTCGCACGGTTAAAGGAAAGGGATACGAACCGGCCGAGCGCGATTCGCGAACCTTTCACGGCATTGGTGCCAATGCGTTCGAGCCGAGCAACGGCAAGAAGAGCGCGGCGGGCGGGCGCCCGAAGTTCTCCGACGTTTTCGCCGACGCCATGATTGCCGTCGCCGAGAAGGACCCGCGCGTGGTCGGTATCACCGCCGCGATGCCCGACGGCACCGGCCTTGCGAAGTTTGCAAAACGCTTTCCGGAGCGGTACTTCGACGTCGGCATCGCCGAGGCGCACGCGGTCTGCTTCGCCGCGGGCTTAGCGTCGAGCGGATTGCGGCCGGTCTGCGCGATCTACTCGACCTTCTTACAACGCGCATACGACCAAGTCGTCCACGACGTGGTCGTCCAGAACCTGCCGGTGGTCTTTTGCATGGACAGGGCCGGTTTCGTTGGCGACGATGGTCCGACGCATATGGGCCTGTACGACATCGCATATATGCGAACGCTGCCCAACATGACGCTCATGGCGCCGCGGAATGAAGCCGAACTGCAGCCCATGCTGGAACACGCACTTTCACTGAACGCGCCCTCGGGTATCCGCTATCCGCGCGGATCGACCAGCGGCCGTCACAACGAACCGCTCGCGCCCCTCGTCCACGGCAAGGCGGAAGTCCTGCGCCGGGGTCGGAATGTCGCCATCCTCGGATACGGCACGAGCGTAGACATCGCGTTGGATGCTGCTGATGCCTTAGCCGGCGGGCCTCAGATAACCGTCGTTAACGCTCGTTTTGCTAAGCCTCTTGACGAAGCGCTGCTGCTCGCGCTCGAGCGGGAACACACCGATCTCATCACGCTGGAAGAGCATTCGCTCGCAGGTGGCTTCGGTTCCGCGGTAGCGGAGTTCGTCTCAGATCGGGGCCTCAAGCTTCGCGTGGAGCGGGTAGGCGTTCCGAGCGTCTTGGTCCAGCACGATTCCCAAGAGAAGCAGCGGGCGCTCTTCGGCCTTACCGGCGACGCGCTTGCTGCCCGCGTCCGCCAGATCTGCGGGCGCGAAAAAGCCGGCGTTCCCTAACGAGCGAGCCTACCGGCTTCGTCAGGTGGTTTTATACTCTGCAGACTTCCTGGCAATGCGTATCGCAAGCTCCTCTATTTCGCCGATCCTGGGGAAGCTGTGCGTCGCCGCGGCCTGGTTCCTTTGGAAGGCTTCCGCGTTCAAGGCTTCCGCGCGCTTCTTGGCGCTCAGGGCCGCCTTCCCGGCTTCAAGGCACGCAGCTTCATACGCCGCGACGAGTTCCGCGGCTTCGCTCTCTTCTGCCGCTGCAGCATTCTCAATTACGGCGCACTCCCGCGCACGAGCTTCATGTCTATCGAGCGTAGCGGACCATTCTTCCGCCGCGAGCCGAGCCTCTTGCAACCGCTGTTCTGCCTGAGAGACCTGGGCCTCAACGGCTTGCCCTTCCGCGCGCGCTGCGGCGATGAGTTCGTTCAGGTTTAGGCGCTCTGTGGTAAGGCTGTTGCGCCGCTGTGAGGCCGCTCGAGCGACCTCCTTGCTCTGCTGCCCTAGAAGCGCGGCGGCATCAGCCTTCTCTGTAGCTTCCGCGAACTCACGGTCGGCTTGCGCCGCCATGGCCTCGGCCTTGGCGCGCTCTTCGAGCGTAGAACACTCCCGCAGGAGCGCTTCGGCGAGTTCACGTTGTTCCGCGAGAAGGCTTAGCATGGGCGCAATTGTCGTGTCAGTTCGGGGACCTGTCGTGGCTTCGGCGGGCTCCCGCTGGTCCTCCGGCGCTTTTGCGACCTCCACGGGGATCGCATCAGCTGCCGTGAAGGCGCTTCGTCCTTCATGAACATCGCCACCGCGGAGATCGGCGAGCATCCGTCTCAAGCGTAAGACCTGCGGATCTTCCTGATTCTCTGACTCGGCATTGCCCTGCGGCTTACGACCGGTATCATTGCGTGCCGATGGCTGAACCAGTTGCGATTTCCAACTGTTAAACACGCTAATACTCCTTAGCTTACTGAATAAAGCTCTCCACCGAAATAAAGCTCTCCACAGAATTGCCGAGTCGCGCGGCCATAGAGAGGCGCAAAGACATTATGCCACCGCGACGATAACCCGTCAACAAATCTCGGCAAAGTGCTACTTGAGACCCTCCATGCAGGGGAACGTTCACCGGGACCTATGTCCCATATGAAAGGGCGAGCCGGGCGACGGCCGGCTCGCCCCGACTGCTATCGGGTGGGATTTAGGATTTCTTGACGGCACTCACCGTTTGCCCGGCTGAAAGTTGGGGCGCGGCGTTGTAGGGAAGTGCCTTTTTAGGGTCGCCGCCTTGCGTGTACGGCCAGAAGCCGAACCGATAGTCACAGGCGAGATTGCCCCCGACGACCGTATCGTTCTTTCTCGTTGTGCCGTTGATCCAGGGCTGAACGACGTCATTGTAGGGCACTTTTCCCTTGAGGCATATGTCCGAGAGCAGCGATGAATCAACGACGCTCGCTCGGGAGCCGGAGACCGTAACGCGATAAATAGCGGTCAGATGTGTCCCTGCATATGCCTGATCGGTTGCCGTGACGTAGTGCCCGTCCCATTGCACGGACCCAGGATACTTGATCGTTCCTCCGGACAGCGATAGGGTGACTAGTTTGCTAGATCCATATGGAATCGAGGCCAAGCCCGCCTTCCCTTTGTCTTCCTTTCTCCGTCCCTCGACGTAAAGATTACCTTGCGAATCGTAGCCAGGCGGCCAGTAATAGTTAAAGCTCTTGTCCTGGTAGAGCGTGCCGCTGCCGGAGGCGTCCGTGTAGATCACGATGCCGCCCATGCACGTGCTTCCGAGTCCTTCGAAATTTGAAACGGCGAGGTTGCCAGTTTTCGGGTCGACCGAGCAACCGATCGGAAATCCATAGGCGTCGCTCAGCGTCTTGATCGGCGTCGTGCCACCGTGCGCGTACTCGACGATTTGGTTTGCGGCGAAGTCGGCGACGTACACGTTGCCGCCGGCGTCTAGGCACTCACCGTAGGGGAACTGAAATCCGGTCAATTGTCCGACCAGATGTCCCTTCGACCTGTACGCATAGACGTTGACGGTACCGGTCGCTTCGTCAGAGGTATAGAGTAAATACTGTACGTCTTTGGCGTTAGGTTCCATCCAGGATTTTGCCGTGTTCAGGTGCACGGTTGGTACGATGTGGTCTCGCGTCGTCAACGCGATCGTCGCGGCGTCGAGCTTCGCAGTGCGGCCTGCGGGTGCAGCTTGTTGGATGGCGTTGGAAACGAGGCTCGGGACCTGCGACCCAGCGCCGTTGCATCCGACGAGCATCCCTAATGTAGCCGTTGCGACCGCTGCGCACTGGACCAACGAGATCTTCATTTTCACATTGCTCCTTACTGTCAAAATTGCCGGTCTTGTTACTACTCATCGAACTGCATAAGCGCTGCTTCGCGGTAGAGTCGGAAGTCCCGAAAGCACCGCCATAAAGCCCAAGGAATGGGACTTTTCGCTCAAGTGCGATGCGGTGCTTATTACTGAAGGTCGTTGGCTAAGCAGAATGCCGGTGGCGGGCGATAGGAGCGCTGTGCACTGGTACCTTTGTACTACTCCGCCTTTCCTTTTGCAAAATGATTGAGCGCAGAAAAGGGCGAGCTTGCTAATCGGCAGAACGAGTGTCCTCTAAATCGGCGTTTCTTGCTCAGCCGCACGTTGAGCCTTGGGACGCAGGGTGACTTGCCCCAGTTTGGGTTAACGGCTTCGTTACGGTGTTATGAGGCGGTTATACCAAACGAGGTAATACCTGTGACTCGCATTGGCACACTACTTATGCATGAGGGAGATTGGGCATGAACACCTCTACCGCCGTGACCGGGAGCCTGCCGCCGGTTCGGGCAAGCAACGTTGGGAATACTCGCATCTACGTAATACAGCAGCAGGTGCTCGTGGCCAAAGCGCTGTGCAATATCTTGCAGCAGGATCCGAACATCACGGTCGTCGGCGACGCTGCTGCGGTTTCTGCGGACGAGCTGGCTAGGACCACTCCGAATCTCATCTTGCTGGATTCGGAGACTAGTTTCGACGCGCTGTCCAATACCATTGGAACCTGCCGCTTGACCTGTCCTCGCGCAAGGATCGGCGTGCTTTCCGAACATTTGAGCTCCGAAGTAATGCAGAGAGCCTTTTCCGCCGGCGCCGACGGATATATCGTCAAGGATATCCTGCCTGAGGAACTGGTTGCGGCCGTCAAGACCATGACTGCGGGGAGTCTCTACGTCGACCCGCGATTGGTCGGCCTAATTCTGCGCAAGCACGCCGGAATCGGGCGTCGCGAGCCAAACGAGCTTTCACGCCGCGAAGGTGATATCGTTCGTTTGATCGCTGCTGGGTTATCGAATCGAGAAATTAGCCGCCGGTTGGGCCTTTCGGATAAAACAGTCAAGAACCATATATCTCACATCTTTGCTAAGCTTAGTGTAACCGCACGCACGCAAGTCGTCGTTTACGCCATACGCAACGGGCTTGCATAGCCCGGCCCGATGGGTCCAATGTTCCATGATAGCCAGGCATAATCTCGCTTGAAAGCGGTGCTCCCGGCACTTTAAGCATCGGTCTTTGATGCCTTACAATTGGGGGAATGCAAGGTGTCGTTGGTAGTGCGCTCGTCGAAAAGGCAGCGCCGCCGCAGAGACTAGTTCGCTACCCTGCGCGGCTGGCGACTCACTTACTGGCCGGCGATGCCGTGATGCTTGTATTGTCTTCCTTTATCGCCGTCTTGATTCTCGAGCACGTAGGTCATCGTGCCATCGAGCCGGTTGCGGCGCTGGAGTCCACGATCGCCTCGGGTTCGATGTGGATTGCGGTGTTTGCGTTCGCCGGATTCTATCGCAGGTCTTTTGCGGCGTCGTGGCACGACGAGTACTATTGGGTCGCCGCCGTGTCGACGCTTGCGATCGCCCCTCAGTTGATCTTGTACACACTGCTTCCTCAAATATCTACGTCGCGTCTTCTGTTGCTCGCGACGATTCCGATCAATGTCTTGGTGATCGGCAGCTTTCGCGCGGCGCTTCGCCGGTGGTACGACCGCAAGGGGCGGCTACGACCGCGAGTCGCTTTCTTGGGCGATCCGCATGAAATCCAGGCGGCTGAGAACCGGTTGGGATTCCCCCAGAGCGTAGAAACACTCCTGATTCCAGTTCCGGGGTGGCCCGACGATGCATGTGGGCCCGGCGATGTCACAAAGGAGCGCTACGACCGCTGGCTGTGGTCCGCACGGCAATGGCGAGCGGACCGCTTAGTTTTCATGCGAGTACCTCATCGGAAAGCTTTGAAGCTATTGATCGCTGCGGCAGCCCGTCAAAGCGTGCGGATCGGATTTGCGTCACGCGAAATACTATCGGGTAGCGGAGAGTTTGAGATCGAGTACTTGGGCGGGGAGCCGGTGCTCGTTCCAGTTTTGCCCCGTGGGTGCCATCCGAGCGCCGAGGTATACAAGGGCATCATCGACGTAAGTCTCGCACTCCTTGGTCTTGCGATCTTTTTGCCGGTAATGCTCGTGGCGGCGGTCGCGATCTATCTGGAATCGGGCGCTCCAGTTCTCTTTGCGCAGGAACGCGTGGGGCAAGACGGCTCGGTTTTCCAAATGCTGAAGTTTCGCTCGATGCGGCAAGATGCGGAACGCACGACCGGAGCGGTCTGGGCAAAATCGAAAGACAGTCGAGTTACGAACGTGGGGAAGTTCTTGCGACGCACGAGCTTTGACGAGCTGCCGCAGATTTTTAACGTACTGCGGGGCCAGATGTCGGTCGTCGGCCCGAGGCCCGAACGTCCGGTCTTCGTCGAGCGTTTCAAAGATGCAATCGAGCGCTACGACGAGCGCCACCTCGTTCGCCCCGGAATCACGGGGCTGTCGCATGTTTACATGGACCGCGACGTCGACCAAACCGCGATCGGTCAGCGCCTCGAATACGATCTCTTCTATATCGAACATTGGTCGCCGATGATGGATCTGTCGATCCTCTTCAAGACGGGGTGCGAATTCTTGCTGCATCGGATTGCCGCGTGACCGTCGCGATCATTTCGTCACGCTTTCCTCGCTTCGGCGCCGAGGCGTTTCTTGGGGCCGAACTGAACGGGCTGCGCCCGCACTTCGAACGAGTGATCGTAGTGCCCGCGCGGGAGTCGCTATTCTCCTGGCAGACGGTTCTCGATGCGCTTCGAACGATTCGTTCGCATCCCACACGAATCGCCGGCGTTCTGAGACTACTGTTTGGCGGAGCGAACCGGCCTAGCGTGTTCTTTAAGAACTTGGCGGTTCTCCCGAGAGCCCTGGCCGTGGCGCGTATGGTGGAACTGGAAAAGGTCGACCACATTCACGCGTACTGGATGTCCGCGCCCGCGACCGTCGCGCTCGTCGCGTCACAGGTGACGGGCGTTCCGTGGAGCTCGAGCGCACACCGCTGGGACATCTACGAAGGAAATCTGCTCGAGTGCAAAGCCGCGAGGGCGGCCTTCCTTCGGACGATCTCGGATCGTGGAAGTCACGATCTTGCCGCGCTGATCGGCGTGAAGCATCGCTCCAAGGTTACGCGAGTCCGCCTTGGCGTGAGGATCCCGGCGCTCGAACCTCGGCGCTTTTCCGGCACCCTTCGCCTGCTTTGCGCGGCGAATTTGATCGAACAGAAGGGACACTTCGACCTGCTGGATGCTCTTGGAATCGCAGCGCAACGAAACGTCGAGTATCGCTGCGATATCGCCGGCGACGGTCCCCTCCTTCAGCAGTTGGAGCGTCGGATTTGTGAGCTCGGTCTGTCGCGCCGCGTCTTCCTGCGGGGTCGAGTCGACCACGCACAGTTACTGGAGAGTTTACGGCGCGGCGAATACGACGTCGCGGTGCTTGCCAGTCGAAGCGCCGGGCGCGGGCGCATGGAGGGGATACCTGTCGCATTGATCGAGGCGATGGCCGCAGGCCTGCCGTGCATCGCGACCGACTCCGGCAGCATTCCCGAGCTCCTCGACGGTACTGCGGGTTTTGTAGTGCCGGTCGGAGACGTCAAGAGCTTTGCCGACGCGATAGAGCGTCTAGCGGACTCCGACTTGCGCACAGAGCTTGGGCGAAACGCCCGGATGCGTATCGTGCGGTATTTCAATATCGAGCAAACCGGCCCGGTCTTAGCGGGGCTGATCATACAATCGTGAGAGTATGCGTGATCGGGCTCGGGTACGTCGGACTTCCGACCGCTGCGCTGACGGCCAGTGCGGGGCATACCGTGTTGGCGTACGATAACGACGCCGCTCTTCGCGAATCGCTGCGCGCCGAGCGCGCGACCGGGTCCGAAACCGACGTGGCGGAACTGCTAGCATCGGCCTTGCGGGACGAACGTTTTTTTGTCTGCGATCGGGTCCAGCCCGCGGATGCGTACATCGTCTGCGTTCCGCCGCCTACGGCCGGTGGGCGCCCAGATATGCGTCACGTCGAAGCGGCCCTTGCCGACGTCGCCGCCGTGGTGTCGTCCGGCGAGCTGATCGTCTTAGAGTCGACTGTCCCTCCCGGCACGACCGAACGAGTCGTTCGTCAAGCGCTTCGCGGGGCGGGCAAGAGTTTTCTCAACGTGCACATCTCGCACGCTCCCGAACGCATCCTTCCCGGCGACGTCGTGCGCGAGCTTCGCGAGAACGATCGTATCGTCGGCGGCCGAACTCGTGAGGATGCGGAGAAGACGAGAGACCTCTACGCTTCCTTCGTGAGCGGAGAAATCCACCTCACCGATCTGCGCACGGCCGAGTTCGTCAAGGTGATTGAAAACACGTATCGCGACGTCAACATTGCTTTCGCGAACGAGCTCGCTCTCTTCTGCGAAGAGATCGACGTCGACGTATGGCAGGCGATCGCGCTTGCCAATAACCATCCGCGCGTCAACATCCTAGAGCCCGGCCCGGGAGTGGGCGGGCATTGCATACCCGTCGATCCACTCTTCCTTGCCGACCAGAATCCGTTTGCCACCGAACTCATCCAGGCGTCTCGCCGGATCAACGAGCGCATGCCGAACCTCATCGTCCGCCGTGTCGTCGGCCTCGTCGGCGAAGGCGATGGTAAGCGAAAGGTCGCGATTCTGGGCGCCAGCTATAAAGCCAACGTCGGAGATGTGCGGGAAAGCCCGGCACGACGCATCCGCGATCTGTTGGACGAGCGCGGGTTTCGTACGGCGGTGTACGATCCGCTCGCGCGCCTTCCCGAGGCCGCTCGTAGCGTGGAAGAAGCTGCTGAGAACAGCGATGCAATCCTTCTCGCTGTGGATCACGACGCTTTCCGTGACATCGATCCGGTGGCGCTGGCGCCGATCGTTCGTTCGCGCGTATTGATTGATTGCCACAACTTCTTTTCAGAGCAGACCTGGTCGGCTTGTGGCTTCAGGGTCTACGGCCTCGGCCGCGGGTCGCACTTTACGTTCCCCCAGGCATTGTCGCGGCAACAAAGCACCACGGCGTGAAGTGTAAAATCCTGGTCGACACGCCCCAAATCCCGCGCTGGAAGCTCCAGTGCATCGAGCGGCTTAAAGATCGGAACGCCGTCGAGGTTTGCGACGTCGGCCGCCGCGAGCGCCGAACGATCGCAAAACGGATCCTGGGTGGAAAGGCGCTTCGTTCCTTGCCAGTTTCCGCCAACCGGCTTTCGACCGGAGGGTGCGACCTTGTCGTCGATCTTCGCGCCAACGCGGTCCCGGATCCGCTGCCGTTCGGGCGCAAGCCATATTGGTTTTTCTGCGACGGTGATGGCGGTGCGTTGGGAGAGTTGCCGGGCGCTCGGGAGATCGCTAGCGGTTCGCCGACGTTTACGATCGAGTTACGCGCCTGGAACGGCGCGTCGTTTACTGCGCTGCGCTGCGGCACGTTCAAGGCACTCTACAGCTACGCGCGGTCGATGGATGTTGCGCTCGAGGAATGTAGCCGCTGGCCCGCACTCGCCCTGAATGTGGGTTTGGCGCTGGGAAGGCTGCCGGAAACGCCTCGGACGCCGGGCTGGAGCGGCGCGTCGCGGCTTTCGCTGCTCGCCCTCGTGTCGCGGCTGGCGCGCGCGTTGATAACCCACTTCTACGTCCATCTCTTCGTCGACGTTCGCTGGAGGGTGGGACTGATTCGCGGTTCGCCGGGAAGCTTTCTCTCGGAAGGTTATCGTCCGCAGATCGAGTGGTTACGCGATCGTTCCTCGGATTTCTTGGCCGATCCGTTCGTGTTCAGGCCGCGGGAAAGGCGCTGTGTCATGGGAGAGCGCGTTGATCGTGCGACCCAAACCGGCTTCATCACCTGCCTCGAGATAGAAGACGGCGGGAAAGTGCTCGAGGAGCGTGACGTCATGCGTTCGTCCACGCATCTTTCCTACCCATATGTCTTCGAATACTTGGGTGCGTGGTATATGGTCCCCGAGAGTGCGCAGGATCGGTGCGTGGCGCTCTACCGCGCACTTGACCCTCCTTACGTGTGGGAACGCGTCGCCACCCTGATCGATGGCATCGCCACGTGCGACAACACGATTGTTCGACATAACGGCCTTTGGTGGCTATTCTGCACGCATAAATCGCGCGACTCGAATCTCAATCTCTTTCTTTATCACGCCCGAGATCTTCTGGGGCCGTGGAAGCCGCACGTCGCAAATCCAGTCAAGACGGATATTCGTTCGGCCCGCCCCGCCGGAACGCCGTTTATTGCGGAGGGCCATCTCTACCGGCCCGCGCAAGACTGCGCGAAGGCTTACGGCGACGCCATCGCGTTTAGCCGCGTTACTGCGTTGAACGAGTATGAGTTCTCCGAAGAGCTCGTATCGAGGTTTCGCTGTGGCGCAGCCGCTAAGGACTCGCATGGAGCGCACACGATATCGTACTCCGACGGCGTTATGGCGATCGACTCGAAGACGATCGTCTTCGCAAGCCCGACGGTCATTCGCCGGCGTTTGGGAAGGCTCGCAACGCGCATCGTGAGCCCGGCGACGTGATCGCGCCACGCTACTCCGAACCCTTTGCGCTTTTGCGCGGCCCGTGGCTACCACTCGTCCTCACGGGCGTCGTGCTTGCCGTCGCTATGTACGCGGCGTCGACCTTTCCGATGGGGCTTTTCATCGCCCTCGGTATCGCGCTGCTGCCGGCTCTGCTTGCGCTTGCCTGGACGCACCCTTTGGTCTTCCCGTATGGTGCGTACGCCATGCTGGTTCCCTTCGATTTGTTGCTGTCGCTTCCGGAACTTGGGACCGTCGCGCGGCTCTGTGGCGCCATTTCGGGCGTGGCGTTGCTCCTGTGGCTGGTTCGCACTCGCAACATCGTCGTTCCGGGTCCGGCGCTCGCGGTCTGGACGGCATTCGCCGTTTGGTCGTGTGTTTCGCTGCTGTGGACGATGAATACCGCCAACGCACTGCACGAAAGCGGGACGCTCGTACAGCTCGTATCCCTGTACGCGGTCGTTTCGCTCGTTCCGTCGAGGCTGCGCGACGTCAGGCTGGTCTTTGCCGCCGTCGTTTGCGGCGGGCTCGCCGCCGCCGTATTCGGCATCCACGAACTTGCCCACCCCACCGCGGCACAGCAACTGCTTAACGAGGTCTCCGACCGCGTTCCTCTGCTAGTGGGTAACCAGCGCCTGGATATCAACCAGTTTGCAGATAGCTTACTGCTGCCGCTTGCCCTGGTTACCGTCGGTACGGTACGTGCGGGCAACGTCGCGCTCAAACTCTGCGGGATTGGGGCGATCGGCGTGCTGCTCTACGCGATGAGTTTAGCAGCGTCGCGCGAAGCCTTCGTTGCCGTCGCGCTCATGTTCGGCTACTTTATGGTGGTCCTCCGCGAGCGTTGGCAGATCGGTGCGCTGGTGGCTACGGTGGCGGCGCTGGCACTAGCTAATGGGAACTTGCTGCATCGATTTCTTTCAGCGTCGGCGACCGGCGGTTCGGGGCGTCTGGGAATTTGGAGTGCCGGGCTCGCCGCATTTCGCTTACACTGGCTGGTCGGAGCCGGGAGTGGATCGTTTGCTGCGGCGTACGACCAGGTTTATTTGAAAGTCTTCCAACCCTACGACATGGGCTGGTCGCGCGCCGCGCACAATATGCTGCTGCAGAACGGCGTCGAATATGGAATCGTCGGCGTCGCACTGCTGGTATCCGCGGTGATCCTTACCGTCCGCAGCGTGCCGGCGCTGCGGCGCGATCATCCGCTGTTCGGCATGCGCGCGAGCCTTATGGGCGCGTTGCTTGGCCTGTGTGTGGCGGGCTTCTTCGTCGATCTCACGACGGCCAAGGTGTTCTGGCTGGCGCTCGGTCTTGTCGCGCTGGTGCGGGGATGCCTCGCATGATCGCGCACGTACTGACCTTCCTTTACTACAATCAATCGTTTGGGCCAACGGCCGTGAACGCCAAGCTCAGCGCGCAGTTCATGGCCGCGCATGCGGACTTTGTCGAGTCGAGCGGTTTTGACAATCGCTACGTGAACGCGTTCAAGGCCGCCGGAGGGCGATTCGCCGTGACCTATATCGATCCGACGTACGTTCCCTACTGCGTGCCGCCGTTCGTGCCGCCGGCGGGGCGCTGCGCGGGTCAGATCGGAGATCTCGGACCTGGCGAGCAAGCGTGGTTTCACGATGCGAATGGGGCACGCATCCATCGGGGCGACTCGTATACGGGTCAGTTTCAAGAGTCTCTGAATCCGGCCGATGCGTTGGCGCGAGAAGCGGTGGCACTCTGGATGAACCGCTACGTCGCAAAGTCGCCCAATCTCGACTTCTTTTTCTCGGACGACTCGGGATCGACGTTCGGCGGACCCGACGGAACGCCACGCTCGGGCATGTTCTACGGCTTCAACGCCGTGGGTACGGAGGTAAGGAGTGACTCCGCCTGGATCGCCGGCGAGAGCGCTCTTTTCACCGGCGCCCCGCGACGACTGATCATCAACGGAGGCTATGGGTTCAAGCCTGCGTACGACGGGGTCTTTCTCAAGAACCCCAACGTTGCCGGTGCGAATCATGAGGGTTGCTTCAATTCGGCCGCTTACGGCGGGCGGGTGAGCGACTCCAAGGGTGAATGGACGAGTCAGGCCGACGGGTTGCTCGCGGATTTGCCGTTTCGCAAATACTCTCTGTGCATGATGAACGGGCCGCCTTCTGCCTCCAATCGTCTGTTCGCGCTGGCGTCATGGTGGCTCACGTACGATCCAAAGTATTCCGTGGCCGCGCCCATCGCCCCGGCACCAGACGGCAACGCGGTCTTTCCGGAGTACGCGATCGTTCCGACTGCGCCGCAAGCATCGGCCGGCGGCGGCCGCATTGACGCGCTCTACCGCGGCGGAGTCTATGTGCGCGAGTTCGGGCAGTGCTTTCAGGATGGACGTTCGATCGGAGCCTGCGCGACGGTCGTAAACCCGGGGACCTCGGCGCGTGAGGTCCCCGCGCTAAGCCGGCGCTACACGCGGATGCTGACTCTAGGGGATGCGAGCACCGTTTCCGGAGGCCGCGCCGTGTGGAGCATCTTTCGTCGCGGCCCGGAGACAAAGGCCCTAACCGCGATGGATCGCTCGACTATTGTGCTTGGTACTTTAGGCCCAGTGCAGGCCATGGTTTTGAGGCAGTGACGCAGCCGGAGGTCTCGATTTCCGTAGACCTTCGCCACTCACATTCGCATGCCGTGCGAGACCATAATAGAGCGATGGTCGTCGATACCTTTTCACGCCTCGACGAGATCGAAAGACTCGAGGCTCGCTGGCGGGAGCTCTATGCCGCGGATTCGCGCGCCAACTTCTTCCTGTGTTGGGAGTACATGCGCGCATGCCTGGCTACCGAGAGGATCCCGTGGCTCGTGCTCGGCGTGCGTGAGGGCGACGGACCCTATCTCGCCTTTCTCGCCCTCAACTACGGGAGCTTTCCCGCGATCGGTCCGACGGTCAATCGCGAGCTCAGCCTCGCGGGCATCCCGCGAAGCGACTACACCGGCATGCTCGCGCTTTCTGGTGCGGAGGCTCGGGTCATCCCGGCCCTCGCGCGGCATATCGACGCGCTGCCCTGGGATAACTTCACCCTGAACGATTATTTGGATGAGCGCATCGCGATGCTCGTCGGAGAGTTTTCACCCGACCGGTATACGATTACGCCGGCTGCGCCGACGCCATCTCCATACGTCGAACTTCCGGCAACGTGGGAAGAGTATGTTGGGAGCCGAAGTTTCGCGACGAAACGCACCCTGCGCGCCAAAGTGCGCAAGGTCGAGGCGCTGCCTGGCTACCGGTTTCGATTTGCGCCGAGGGAAGAAGCGGCAGAAGCAGTCGATATGCTGCTGCGGATCAACAGCGCGCGTTGGAAAAAGAACCTGGAAAAGCGTCGTCGCATTTTTGGGNNGGGCGCTTCGTTGTCGCGACGATTCACGACGGCGAGACGCTGTTGGCGGCCCAGGGCTCCTTTCTGGAGCCATCGTCGAGGACGCTGTTGGGTTACATGATGGGCTACAACCCGGAGTTCTCGCGGCTCTCACCCGGCGCCGTGCTCGTTGCGTTGAGCATTCGCCATGCGATTGAAAATGGTTTCCGGCGCTACGATTTTGCGCGCGGCGGAGAAGACTTCAAGCTCTCCTTGTGCACTAACGTTAAGTACACGAGCCACACGAAGTTGACACGTCGAGGGCTCAAAGTAGCGGCGATTAATGCCGGCCGCTCCGGCTTCGTCGCCGCGAAGGGCATAGCGCGCACGTTGCTGCGGAGGTCTGCATGACGAAGGCCGTCCGCAAGGAGATCGCAATCTTTTCGCAGTTTTACGATCCGGAGCCATGTGCCGCGAGCAATCGCGTCGCCTCTCTGGCGCGAAGCCTTGCGGGGCGCGGCCATTACGTTACCGTGGTCACCGGCATGCCGACTTTTCCGAAGGGCATCGTCGATGCGTCGTACCGCGGCATTAAGGGCTGCGTCGAGTACGATGGGCCGGTACGCATCGTTCGCCGGCGTGCGCCGCTGGCCGAGCCGGGCGCCTTGGCCAGCCGCTTGAGAAATTGGGTATCGCTCGCGCTCGTGCTGACCTGGACCGCGCTCGTAGAGTTGCGCCACACCGATACGGTGATCGTTTCGTCACCGCCGATTACCATGGCGATACCGGCGCTGGTCGCCTCGTGGCGGCACGCCGCCACACTCGTCGTCGACGTGCGCGACGTCTTTCCGGAGATGGGCGTTCGGTTGGGAGTCTGGAGCTCGCGGAGTCTCGTCGTTCGCGCGTTGGATCGCTTCGTCAAGCTGCTTTATGCGCGAGCCGCGATCGTCGTTGCGGTTACACAGAGCGCCCGCGAGTCGATCCTTGCGCGTGGTGTGCCGCCCCAACGAGTGGTGCTCGCACCCAACGGCTTCGACTTTTCACAGGAGATCAAGCCGCGCGGGCGGCGGCAGCAGCGGCGCACCTTCGAGGTTGCCTACGCCGGCAACATGGGCCTCGCGACCGGCTTGGATATGGTCTTGGATGCCGCGAAACTACTGCTCGACCGGCGTGACGTTCGTTTCGTCTTGGCCGGCGGCGGTCTGGACGCATCCCGGCTCGTGGAGCGCATTGAAAGGGAAAGATTGACCAACGTCCGCTTTCTCGGCGTTCTCTCACGGCCCGAGAGTCTAGAACTCTTGGCTGAGTCCGATGCCGCAATCGTTCCGCTTCACGCCGGCCTCATCGACGCGATACCGTCGAAGATGTTCGACGCATTGGCGGTGGGTTGTCCGATGATATTGAGCGCCCGCGGTGAGGCGGTGCAGCTGCTGCGGGCCAGCGGATGCGGCATTCACGTGGAGCCCAACGATGCGCGAGCGCTCGCCGGCGGCATCGAGAGATGCCTCGCAGAAAGAGATGCGCTCGAGCGCGGCGCTTTGGCCGGGCAGGCGTTCGTGCGCGAGAACTTCGACCGCGAACGTATCATGCGCGGATTGGCGCGGGAAATCGGAGCGCTCGCCTAGATGTCGCAGCATATCGTGCACGTAGCCGATTACGGCAATCGTGCACCGGGAAGCTTCGTGCCGGCGATCGTGGCGCTCGCAAATGAACTGCACCTCGCGGGTGACCGGTGCTCGCTTATCGTCAAGAGGGTCGACGACGCCGTCTGGCACGAGGCTGCCGCGCGGAGCCTTCATTCGTTTGCGGCGGCTTCGACGCCCGGCGAGGTCTTCAGTCAGCTGCGTCGATCGGCCCCGGACGTGGTTCACGTTCATTTCGCAGGCTGGTCGTTTCCAGCAACGACTGCCGCATACACGCAAGGCGCTCGCGTGATCTGGCACTTGCATAGCTCCATGGAAAACGGCGCCGGGCCTCTCCGGCGGCTGGCGCGGGCGGGAAAATACAACTTGTTCGGAGCGGGCGTTCACCGGTTTGTTGCGGTCTCGGATTCGTTGCGTCGAGCAATGATCGATATCGGTATATCACCGAAGCGCACCAAACTACTTCGCAACGCCGTCGATACCGCCAACTTTCGCCCGCCGAGTAGCGCAGAACGCCAAAGAGCTCGTGAAGCGCTCGGGATCGCGCGAAGCGATCGCGTCGTGCTCTATTTCGGACGCGACATCGACGTCAAAGGGGCGGATATTCTCTGGAAAGCCCTCGACGACTCACCACCGGTCGTTCTCCTTGGAGTTGGGCTTCCCTCAAGAGCAGTCGCGGAGCTCTCCGCACGAGTGGCGACGATCGCGCTGCCGTTTGTCGTCGACGTGGCACCGCTCTATTGGGCCGCCGACGTGCTGGCTATGCCGAGCCGGCGCGAAGCCGCACCATATACGATGCTCGAAGCGCTTTGTTCCGGCCTTCCGGTGATCGCCAGCAATATCGCGCCTTTGGCCGAGATCGCCGACCAGGCGTCCGGCGTGCTCCTCGTTTCAAACGACGCCGCTGCATTCGCGCGCGCGTTGCGCGAGCGCTTCGAGCGGCGCTGCGTGGAGGTAGAGCCCGTGCGCGCGCGCTTCGGGCTGGATCGGTGGGTCGCTGAGATGATGAACCTCTATGCGGCGTAGAGATACGGGTTCGGTCTTGCAGATTATCGGCGGCGTTAGACAATACGGTGCGGAAAACTTCGTGACGTTGCTCAGCCGCGAGCTCGATCGGCTCGGGATTTCGGTGGCAATACTCGCGATGCGTGGGCCGGCTTCGTCGCAGGGGCCGGTTCAAGTTCTGACGGCCGGCAGGCGTTCGCGCTGGGACCTCGGCTTTTTCTTTCGGATGGTAAGAATCATTCGCGATTACCGGCCCCGCGTCGTCCATACGCACGGCTACCACGGTAAGCTATGGGGCCGCTTGGCGGCGCGCATGGCAGGCGTGCAGCACATCGTGCACACGGAGCACAATAGCGATTTTAGCAGTCAGGCCCTCCAGCGGATCGTCAACGGCGTCCTCCATCACTCGACCGGCGCGGTCGTTACGTTCTCGGAGATGCTCGCGACGCGTCTGGTTAAAGAAGATAGAGTACCGCGAGACCGGATCGTCGTGATTCCCAATGGTGTCGCACCCCCGGAACGCAAACTCGGCAAGTTGGCGCTGCGCGTCCAGCCGCCAATCGAGAAAGGCGCCAAGGTAATCCTGCACGTGGGCCGCTTGATGAAGGTGAAGAACCAGCAGCTGGCAATCCGCGTTTTTCGTGAGCTTCGCGACCTCCGTCCAAACGAGCGCTACTGCTTACTTTTCGCGGGCTCGGGAGAGGACGATCACGAACTGCACCAGCTTGCGATGACGCTCGGCGTCGCCGACCGCATACGCTTTCTCGGCTATCGCGACGACATCGACGAGATAATGCGCCGCTGTAATGTCGTGTTGTTCACGTCGCTCAACGAGGCGATGCCGCTGGCGCTGCTGGAAGCGATGTACGCCGGCACGCCAATCGTGACGACGCCCTGGCAAGGGGCGCGCGAGCTGTTGGAGGATGGCAAGCTTGGCTGCGTCACACAAAGTTACGACCCTAAAATGGTGGCCGCCGCATTAGCGCGGTGGCTGGACGACCGAGAGGGTACGATGCGGGCCGTCGACGCCGCCTTTGCCGCGGTACGCAGCCGCTTTGACATACGGCTCACGGCGCGTCATCACGCGGCGCTGTATGCGAGGTTTAACGTTGCGAACTAACGCATCGGCAATATCCGTGCGAAACGTGGAAAAGGCGTTCGTGGTGCGACACGGCGCGCGTCACGCGTTTTCCGGCGATCGCCGGAAAACCGTACTGCACGACGTCAATCTCGAAGTGCGCCGCGGCGAGGTCATTGGATTGCTGGGCCCTAATGGCGTCGGCAAGACAACGCTCTTGAAGATGATGGCCACGCTGACCCTTCCCGACGCCGGCTCGATTGAAATCGAGGGAATCGACACTAAGAAAAACCCGATCCTGGCGCGCTCTCGCATCGGTTTCTGCGGTAGCGATGACCGCAGCTTTTATTTTCGGCTTACCGCGCGCGAGAATCTGCGGTTCTTCGGAGCGCTCGCCGGGTTGCAGGGTCGCCAGCTACAACGCCGCATCGAAGAGACGTTAGAGGAAGTCTCCCTGCACGATGCGATCGATCGCCGCTTTGGTGAGTTCTCGTCGGGCATGCGGCAGCGCATGACCGTCGCCCGCGCGCTGCTTAGCGATCCTGACGTCGTGTTTTTCGATGAACCGACGCGTGCTGTGGATCCGCTTCACGCCGACGAGATCCGCCGCATGATACGGAGCGATCTCGTCGAGAGCCGCGGCAAGACGGTCGTGTTGGCGACGAACGTCCTCGAAGAGGCGTGGTCCATTTGCGATCGCGTCGCCGTCGTCAGTAATGGCACCATCGCAGCCGTGGCGCCGCCGAGCGAACTCGCCTCACTGCAACCCTTCACTTCGATCGACGCGACGCCGATCGAGCTTTTCAAGGCTCTCACTGCCTGTGGTTAGTCAAACGCTCTCCAAGACCGGCGCGATCTTCGTGCGCGACGCCCGCTGTGCGCTGTCGTATCCGGCATATTTTCACTCGCAGTGGGTCGCGATTTTCGTGGAGGTGACGATTGCCTACTATCTGTCGATGATAGTCGCGCCCTCGTCGTCCTTCGGCGCCAACGGGCAAACCGGGAGCTATTTTACCTTCCTGGTGGTCAGCTTCGCCTTTGTGACGTTCCAGAACAATGCGATGCTCAGCTTTGCGGAGTCGATCCGCGAGGGCCAGACGACCGGGACGCTGGAGGCGGTCTTGGCAACGCCGACGAGCCTTTCGCTCATCGTCCTGGCCACGGGGCTGTGGTCGTTCACGCTGACGCTTGGGCGAGTCGTATTCTATTTCTTTCTCGCGCTGTTCTTTGGCCTGAACCTACACCATATGAACTGGGCAACCGCCGGCGTCTTTCTCATTCTAACGATTGTGTCCGTCTCACCGATCGGCGTGCTGGCCGCCGCGGCAACGATGGTCTTTAAGAAGACCGGTCCGCTGGCATTCTCGGTCAACAGCGCGACGAGCCTATTTGGCGGCGTCTACCTTCCGTTAACGAAGTTGCCGCTCGCATTGCAGGCGATCGGCTGGATGTTGCCCATCACGCACGCCCTCAACGGTTTTCGCGCCGCGGTCTACGGCGCGAGCCTTTGGGATCTACGCGTCGAGGTGGTATGGATGCTCGGCCTTACGGCCGTCCTCATGCCTGCCTCTCTGTACTTATTCGCGCGCACCGTCCATCGTGGCCGGCACGATGGAAGCCTCGGTCAGTATTAATGGAGGGTGTTATGAAAGGTTTAATTCCACTTGCTGCGCTCGTGCTGGCGATTTGTTTTGCTGGAGCAGAGGGAGCCGCAATCGCCGCGGAGCCGGCCTACGTGATTCATCCCGGCGATCAACTGCTGGTCTCCGTGTACGGGGAGTCGGCACTGACGCAAACGGTTAGCGTTCTTCCCGACGGGTACGTCGAGTTTCCGCTCGTTGGACGAGTCCACGTTGCAGGCAGAACGACGGAAGCCGCGCGGAAAACCTTCGCACGTGCGCTGCAGCAATATATCCGCAATCCGCTGGTGAGCGTGGAAGTCGCAACGCAAGGCCAAATTAATGTGCTGGTCTTGGGCGACGTGAAGTCGCCGGGCAAGTACGGCTTGCGGTCCGACGCCAAGTTGTCCGATGCGATCGCCGCCGCGGGCGGCCTCGACGGTTCGGTGCAGGGCGATCTTCCGATCGCTCGGGTACAAACTGATGGCGCTTCCGTGAAGACGGCGTCGCTCCAGGGGTTGCTGCGCGAGGGCGACGCCACACAGGATATCCCGCTCGGCGACGAGGCGGTCGTGTACCTGCAATCCCGCGAACCGTTCTCTGTTGAAGTGATCGGAGCGGTCGATCATCCCGGTGATGTGCTGTTGCACGCCGGCGACCGGCTGAGCATCGCCGTCGCCAAAGCGGGGAACAGCGCGGCCGCGCAGTCCGATCTCAGTCACGTGTACATCAGCCATAAGGACTCCGCCGGTGGCAACGCCACGCAAGAAGTCGATATGTATGCGGCTCTGGAACACGGCAACCTGGCCGGCGATCCCAAGTTGCAAAAGGGAGACGTCGTTTTTGTGCCACAGACGAAGAAGCCGGGAACGAGCGGCTCCAGCATTCTAAACATTATCCGCTTAATTCTAGGAATCTAAGGTTATGATAGACGTCTACCAATCTGCTCTAGGCTCAGCGCAAAGGCCGCAGGTACGCGATGCATTCGCCCTTCTCGACGAATGGGCCGGCATCTTCAAGCGGCACAAAAAGATATTTCTGATCGCGCTTGGATCATTGCTGGCGCTTCTCATGCTCTCTCTGCTGGCGACCCCGAAAATGTATACGAGCGACGCCAGCGTTATCGTGGGAATGGGGCGGCAACCAAGTACCGGCGACGCTCCGACGAATCTGCCGATCCTCAATGCTTTGATGATTGTCTCGGGAATTCAGTCCGGCGAAACCTATGCCGAGTTGATGTCGGAGGCGCCGGTCGCTAGTCAGGTCATTGCGCAGTTGGGGCTAAAGACGACGGACAAGGCTCTACTCTCGCGGGTCAGGATCGAACCAGTCAACAACACGTCGATCATCCGGATCTCCGCGACGTGGCCGAGCCGTCAAATGTCGGCGCGCATCGCGAACGCGTTCGCTACCGCATTCATCGAGCACGAGCGCAATCTTGTGGCTACGCAAGCGGAGACCGCATTAAACTTCCTTTCCGCGGAGATGCCCGCGGCCGCAGATCGGCAACGCGCTGCGGACGGCGCTCTAAGCGCCTTTCAGAAGAGCCATCAGGTGGGCGATATGAGCACGCAGGCTCAAGCGACCGTGAATGCTCTCACAACTCTGGACGTCAAGGCGGGTCAGCTCATGCTCGACCGCCGTCAGGCTGCCGCAGAGCTTCGCAGTGATGTCGCCCAATCCGACGGGATGAACCCAACGACGGCGGGCTCTCAGTCGTTGTCGCCAAATCCAGTCGTCCAGGAACTGCGCACGCAGCTCGCGCAGGTCGACACGCAGTTGGGCGCGGCCCGCAAACTTTACACGGAACGGCACCCCGCGGTCATTGCTCTGTTGGATCAGAAGCAGCAGATCGAAAAGGAGATCGCCCGGGAGCCGGCGACCGTCGTTTCAGGGACGAGCACGGTCGTTAATCCGACCTACGAACAGCTTACGGAGCAGGCCGCCGGATATCGCGCGCAGATCGCCTCGGATGAGGCAGGCCTCGGCGAGGTAGCGGTGCAGCGGAAGTCGCTTTTGAGAATGATTAAGTTTTTGCCCGATGAGACGTTGCAGCTTGCGGCATTAGAGCGGGATGCGCGGCAGGCGGAGGCTGTCTACGGAGCGCTGCAGCAACGCATGAGCGACGCCATGATCGCAAAGAGTACCGCAATTAGCGACGTTACCGTCACGCAGGCGGCTAATCCGGACGACGCCATTTCGCATCCGAGCCGCTTGGCCATTTTGCTGATCGGTGGCCTGATCAGCTTGATCCTCGCCTCGACACTCATCGTCGTTCTGGATTACTTAGATAGGCGCGCAAGATCTGAGGCGGAGATCCGCGCGACGTTTGGCCGTTACGTGTTGGGGGCGCTTCCCGACCTCGACGCGAGTGACGAGCAATCGCTGCCGTGGCTGCGTGCGATAGCACTCGAATCGCTCCTCAAACTCGTGCGATCGATCTGGTTTTCCGGGCCGAGCGACCTGCGATCCATCGCGTTCACGAGTCCTCGCGCCGGCGACGGAAAGAGTACGTTGGCAGTCAACGTGGCTTGGACGTTGGCCGAGATGCAGCAACGCGTCCTTTTGATCGACGGCGACCTTCGGCGCCCTACACTGCACAAGCTCTTGAATACAACCAACGCTTCCGGACTTACGGATGTCTTAAGCGGTGCGTCGACTTTGACCGAGAGCGTTCGTAAAACCGCGGTCCGCGGGCTGGATCTGTTAACGAGTGGGACACCGCTGGCAGCTCCGGCTCTGCTGATTCAATCGGGCGATCTTGATGCCTTGGTACGTGACGCGGAAGCGGAGGGTTATCAAAGAATCATTATCGATTTACCCGCCATATTGCCCGTTGTCGACGCCGCAGCCATTGCGGAGAAACTTGACGGCACGATCCTTGTAGTCTCGGCAGCTACCACGAGTGCGCAGCTCGCGCGGGAGGCTGTTTTGTATGTTGAAAGCCTCGGAATCACCAATCTCCTCGGGCTGGTAGTGAATCGCGTTCGTCGTGATGCCGGGCCAGACGCGCAATACTACGTCCGAACGCAGGGAACCCCGCCGGCGCTGCCGTGACGAGTTTTAGTGGGTGGGCTTCTGGGGTGATCGTAAAGCGGGGCTGGCCCGGCTGAGTCGTCTAAACAAGCGACCATTTAGTAGGAACCCCTCACCTCAAATTGAGGGCGAGATCGACCAAAGTATGACGTGCCACGGCACGTGCGCTCTTTGGCACTAGGCTATCGGGCCAAGGTCAAACTTACCCGCCAGCGTGGAACGCCTTTTCAAACTGACCCACTTCAGCCTATTGGCGGCGGGCCATCCAGAGAATAGAAGCAAGGAATCCCAACAGAAATGTGCCACAGACCATTCCAGTTGCCACGACGATCGCGGTCGGCAAGCTCATTGAGGGTCCTCCGTTTCAGCCTGCCCTACATACGGCTAGCCAGTCTTTCCAGTTTCGGGCTGCCTACTTTTGTCGGATTGCCTGGGTGTGACATAGTCAAGTACGTCACTACCCGCAAGGCAGGTAGTGGGCTAGTTTGAATCCGGGGGTTCCCGAAAGTCTCCGGCATGGTAGGATGAAGTATGCAGAAGCGCTCAAGAAAAGAATCCCAAGACTTCGCGGTCAACGCCTTTCGGATCGCCGCCGCAGCTACCGGGATGGAACCGCCTAAGAAGCCGCTCAAACCAGCCAAGCCTCCCACCGCCAAGAAGAACCCTCACGCGGTTGCGTTGGGGCGCAAGGGCGGCAAGATAGGCGGCAAGGCTCGGGCTGAGAGCCTAACAGCCGAGGAGCGCCGCGCGATCGCGGTTAAGGCCGCAAGAGCGAGATGGGGGATGAACGATGGCGATTAAGCGACAACCTGGCAACCTGCCTAAAGGCTTGGTTCCCACCAGGACCGCCGAAATGGCCGCCCTCCGAAAGAACCCGCAGTTTATGTGGCTCTTGAACGAGGTGGCTGCTACACAGAAGGCTGTGGCGATGCTTCTTCAAGTAGAAGCTGATCGAGTTGACGACGTAGGCGTAAAACGTCGTCTGCTAGATGCAATAAAAGAGCTACGCGCAGAGAGCGCGCTTCCTCGGCGTCCGAAACCATAGTAGCACTCATCACTGTAACCAAATTACTTTAACCGCGTAGCGTCAAGGAGCAAAATATATCTAGGTGCTTAAACGCTCTTGTAGGCCAAAACGCTAGTGATCGCGGAGCGCGAGCCACAACAGCCCTACTCCGATGAGCGTAAATGTTAGCCCATAGCGCACATGGTGTTGGAACAGTAGGGCAACGCCAACAATTAGCAGCGGTACGCCAGGGATGAAAGCGAAGCCAGCTAGGAAGTCTGAGGGGCCTAAATCTCCAGGGCGTTTCACGTTTTAGGCGGCTTCGCTATCCCGTAGAACGTCCGGGAGGTTCGCCAGGTCGTGCAGGGTCCAAAGGCGATCGGTTAGCCCCGCTGCGATCGCGGGCGTGGTCTTAATCGAAGAATGGCGGCGCACGAAGTTGTAATACATAAAATAAAGCGCCAGCGCCCGCTGATGGTTCTGAGCCTTCTTGGAGAAGGCGTTAGTCAGCCGCGTAAAGCGCCGCATCCCCATACGCATCGAAAGGTTGTTCCGCTCAACGTGCGCGGTCGTTATATGGTCGGGGTCAGGCGCTCCCCATACTGAGGTGCGAATCGTTTCCGCGACGACCATCGGGCTATATTTGGTATCCGCTCCCTCGAACGGAATCCGAGCGTAAACCTTGACCTCGTTTCCGTGATCGGCGCGGGGGAACAGGGTTTCGATCGGCTCGTTATAGGCCTTGAACCCGTCCGTCGTTATTTGCACCGCTGCCGAGCGCACCCGCTCCGCAAGGTCACGGATGAAGTGCCAAGCGTCGTCGCGGTTCCGTTTGCCGAGGTGCCAAGTCACCATTAGCTTCGTATCGGGGTCGATCGCGGTCCAGGTCCATATATCGCCAACCCCATCGGTCCCGCGTAACTCGCGCTTGAGGTTTCGCTCTTTAGCGTAGCAAAACGACCATACCTCATCGCATTGGATTCGAGCGCATTGGAGGTTGCGAAGGTTCGCGTACTGATAGGCGTCGCAAGCGTCGCCAACGTCGCAAAGCAGCTTGGTTACGGTGTCTTTCGCCGCGCCTGTCATGCGAACGGTAGAGCGAATCGAAACGCCTTCGCATAGTGCCGAAAGAACCTGGACACGCTTCTCTAACGGTAAACGATTCATGCTTTTATTATACTTCACCGCTCAAGCATAATCAAGCCTTGTGGAGGCCCGCGTCACGTCTTTTCTTCTCCCATCCTTCCTGTTGTTTGTTATACGAAGTGGCGCTCTCGATCGCACGCTTGACAATACTGCGGCCCCATTCGCGATCGGTTCCTTGAAGTGGCTTATGGGTTGAGTCCCAAAAGAGATGCAGCTCCTCGATCGCAACCGAGTCGAGAAAATACTCGTCATCCGGCCTTAGAATCGTGACCGTTGTGAGCCGGCCGATACCGTTGCCTTCGACGCGAAACTTCGCATCGCAAACGTCGAGAATAGCATCGGGCACGTCTTTAACCATCGGCCTCTCTCGCGCGAGCGTTTCTAGAACGCGTATTTGCCTTTCCGGGCCGCCGCCAATCGCCCAGTAGCCGACGGAATCATGGTGCGCCGCCACGCCAGGGGAGTTAATCGTCATAACGTGCGACCAATCACGCCCAAAGCCGTAGACCAGCATACAAAGCGGGATTTCAAAGCCAGCGATCTTCTCGAACAAGAATAGCCGCTCTTTGGAGTTGTAGCGGCGTCGGTCAGCCAAAAACTCCCGTTTGGTCGTGTCGTACAGGGCGAAGACCTGCTCGTTAATACTCTGCTCCCAATAGTCGCGAAAGACGCTGTTGCAGACGTGGGCGACGGTTCGGAAACCATGCGGCACGTCGCCGCGAGCCTGTTGAAGGCCGTTGCGAATCCGCCCCATCAAGGGCGCGAGGTGGCTAATGTCGTCGCCGCTATACATCATTTGCCAGCCGGGCGCTAGGTGCCCCATCTTTAGCATGACATCGGCCTCAAAGGTGAGAGCCTCGTCCGCCTGCACAGTAAGCATATGGTCGCTAGCTGTAACGATCGCCGTTAGGTCGTCGCAAATGGCCGCTATACAAATGGTCATCAGGGAACGAGTATCCACCCCAGAGCCTGGCAGGCTCCTCTCGATCAACGGGGCTAGGCGTATCATGGCTTAAGCCCCAAGATTCAAACTAGCCCACTACCCGCAAGGCAGGAGTCCTTGACGCTCGCCGCGACGGGTGATAGACTCGTAGCCTATGCCCCGGGGCGCTTGAAAGCTGCCACAAAAAGAAGGGCGAGACACCTCCGGTAAACGGAGCCCGTGTTTCGTCTTTTTGGTGTGCCCTGCGGCGGAATCGCATCATCCGCAATCGTTAAATTATCAATTATCCACCGAGAAAGAGAATAATGGCGAAGACGACAGCTCCGAAGTCCCCAGCGAAAAGCTCGGGCGACACCAAGGGCAGGTCGAGGCGGCCTACTGCCTCGTCGAAGATGGGAACGGACGGAATCGGCAACTCGAGCGCCATGCCCTCGACCTTTCCGATGCCGACCGGCGCGTTCACGGTCGAGCAGGGTCCGGAGCCTGGCCCCAAGCGCGAACGGCTTTCCTTTGGCAAAATTCCGCACGTGCTCGAAGTGCCCAACCTCATCGAGCTGCAGAAGGCTAGCTTTAATTGGTTTAAGACCGAAGGTCTCGCGGAGGCCTTCGCCTCGATTTCACCCATCAAGGATTTTACCGGCAACCTAATTCTGGAGTTCGGCGAGCATTCGCTGGGCGAGCCCAAGTATACGATCGAAGAGTGCCGCGAGCGCGACATGACCTACAGCGCCCCGCTTCGCGTCCGCGTTCGCTTGATCACCGCCGAGTCGGGCGAAATCAAAGGCATCCCCGACCAAGAAATCTTCATGGGCGATTTCCCGCTCATGACCGATAAGGGCACCTTCATGATCAACGGCGCCGAGCGCGTGATCGTGAGCCAGCTCGTGCGTTCGCCCGGCGTCTATTACAGCCAAGACGTCGATACGAACTCGCGTCCGACCTATAACGCGACGATCATCCCCAATCGCGGTGCCTGGATCGAGTTCGAGACCGACAACGGTACGAAGAACGACGAGACCGAGGGTACGATCGGCGTCCGTATCGACAAGAATCGCAAGATCTACGTCTCGACCTTCATCCGCGCGCTTTCTCGTCCCGACCTTGGCCTGGATTGGGAGGGCGACGAGGCGATTCTGAGCCTTTTCAACGACAGTCCGCTGGTTCGCAACTCCATCGAAAAAGACAAGGACATCAAGACCCGCGAGGACGCGCTCAAGGAGATCTACAAGAAGCTGCGTCCCGGCGAGCCCGAGAATGCCGAGAACGCCGAGAAGCTTCTGGAGTCGCTCTTCTTCGACGAGAAGCGCTACGATCTCGCGGGAGTCGGCCGTTACAAGCTCAACGGCAAGTTCCATTACCGCATCGAGAATCCCGACGTTGACGCCCGGGTGGAGCGTCCGCATGTCGTGATCGACGAATACACCGATGCCGGGCTTGAGATGCCGGCGATGAATGCGAGATGTCTCTCGCGCGGCGACATGGTGGCCGTGATTCGGCGCTTGATCAAAGTCGCAACGGGCATCGTACCCAAGGACGACATCGATCACCTCGGCAATCGCCGGGTTCGTTCGGTAGGCGAGCTGCTGCAGAACCAGTTCCGTGTCGGCTTGCTGCGCCTCGAACGCGTGGTGCGCGAGCGGATGACCGTCCAAGACATCGAGACGGTCACGCCTCAGGCATTGATCAACATTCGGCCGGTGGTCGCGGCGATCAAAGAGTTCTTCGGCTCGTCGCAGCTCTCGCAGTTCATGGATCAGACCAACTCGTTGGCGGAGTTGACGCACAAGCGGCGCTTGTCGGCACTCGGCCCGGGCGGTCTCTCCCGCGAACGTGCGGGCTTCGAAGTGCGCGACGTCCACCACTCCCACTACGGCCGCATCTGTCCGATCGAGACGCCGGAAGGCCCGAACATTGGATTGATCGGTTCGCTGGCGACCTACGGGCGCGTCAACCGGTTCGGCTTCATCGAGACGCCCTATCGCGTCGTGCGCGAGGGAATCGTCAGCGACGAGATCGTCTATCTCACCGCGGATCGCGAAGACGAATACATCATCGCCCAGGCCAATACGCCGGTCGATGCGCCGAGCGGAAGGATCACGGCCGACTCGGTCGTCTGTCGCTATGCCGAGGAGTATATCGAAGAGCCCGCTGGGCGCGTGCAGCTCATGGACGTTTCGCCCAAGCAGATCGTCTCGGTTGCAACCGCGCTGATCCCGTTCTTGGAACACGACGACGCCAACCGGGCGTTGATGGGTGCGAACATGCAGCGTCAGGCCGTGCCGCTGCTGCGCCCCGACGCGCCGATCGTCGGCACCGGCATGGAGTATCGCGCCGCCAAAGACTCCGGGAGCCTGCTGGTCGCCGACGAAGCCGGCGCCGTTACGGCGGTCGACGCCAAAGGCGTTACCGTGCGAAATGCCGAGGGGATCGACAAGACCTACGATCTGCTCAAGTTCGTGCGCAGCAATGCCGGAACGTGCATCAACCAGCGGCCGATCGTTGCCGTCGGCGACGAGGTCGAGGCCGGTCAGGTGCTCGTCGACGGTCCGTCTTCCGATCAGGGCGAGCTGGCTCTGGGCCAAAACGTGCTCGTGGCATTCATGCCGTGGGAAGGCTACAACTACGAAGACGCCATCCTGATCAGCGAACGCATGGTCAAAGAAGATCGCTTTACCTCGATTCGCATCGAGGAGTACGAATGCGAAGCGCGCGACACGAAGCTGGGGCCCGAAGAGATCACGCGCGACAT
>PMTY01000086.1 GCA_003167155.1 Candidatus Cybelea tumulisoli | reverse complement strand
GTCGTGACCGAGAAGACGGTTCCGTCGCTGTTCGCCCCCCCGCAACACGTCGTGCCGTAAAGCATCCCCTTGACGTTAAGGAGGCCCCCGCCGGGTCTTTTGCCATCTCCCGAGCGGCCGAAGCTGTAAAGCACGGATTCCTTGCCGGACGTCGTGACCGAGTAGACGGTTCCGTCGTCGTTTGCGCCCCCGTCAAGAGTCGTGCTGTAGAGCTTGCTCTTGACCTTGATAAGGCCCCCAGCCGGTCTCTCGCCGTCTCCCGAGCCGCTGGGGAAGCTGTGAAGCACGGTTTCTGCGCCGGCCGTGGTAATCACAAAGACGATCCCCTCCCCGTTTGCGCCCCCGCCAAAGGTCGTGCCGTAGAGTCCCTTGACGTCGAGGAGGTCCGCATCCGGGGATTCGCCGTCTGCGGAGCCACCTTGGAAGCTGTAGAGCACTCCGTACGTAACACTCGGGCGCGTTCGCTCCGCCTTTGTCACCCTGAGCGCAGTCGAAGGGCTGGCCGGCGATGCGCTAAGCGGCGTGCCGCTTCCGTTCCCGCAGCCCGCGAGCATTACCGCCACGCATACGTTTAAAGCGTAGCGGCCCAGATCTGAAGTTCCCATGTGCTCTGCCCCTTGCTCCGTGAACGCCACAGCGCCCAGCAATGTTTCGGCTTCGCCCCGCTCGCTCCCACCGTAGCCAAGCCACGATTCGCCGAAGCCGCTTCGGCCAAGCAAACGCGGCCGAGGAATCCTTCGATACGCTTAAGCGCCCTGATGTTTTACGCTCTCGAAGAGCCTGTTCTTCAAACCCGGAGAAAATTCAGTATAGTGTTTTCGCGATCAACGATAACGTCCTCGTCGCTAAAACCGCGTATGTCCTTTGCGCGAACATGAGAATACTTGAATGCTTGGGCTGCTCAAGCACTTTCTCCAAAGGCCTGATGCGGCGCGTGAGAGTCTGAATTGCTTCGGCGCCCTCGGGGATATCATCAAGCGAAAGGCCGACCCTTTCTTTTATAGCAAACACGGCCACTTTCGCGAATCTGCGCAGAGCCAATCCTTATGCAGCTCGTGTTTTAGCACGCCTGGCGCGCGCTCGTTGGGTCGGGCGCACTCGTGGCTTCGTGCGCTGTCATTGTTGCGTTCGTCGTAGTAGCCCTGGATGCATATTCGCATAAAGTTATTTCCCCAGCGTTTCGGGACGATTGAAAACAAAGGCATTACACACCAGCCATATTTGCTGCCGCGTGATGACTTCGGCAGGGATTCGAATCAACGGTGTGAACTTGTGCAATCCGCATTGAGCCGTCAACGCGTTCGCGCCGCGCGGCCTAGCTAGGGAAGGTAAGCGAAATGTCCAGACTCACGCAAATCCCCGCCGCGCTCTGGTGTCTCGCAACGCTCGCCGCAGCAGGCTGCGCCGGCGGAGGACCCCCACCAATGGGCGCGTCTACCGCACGAGACCAAATGTCGAGATTCGTGCCGACGGGCCCAGGTTGGCGCTACGCCGATGGAGTGCTCTACCACGTGCCGCGCTACGCCGCCTCTCACTCAAAGGAATCCCCTATCCAGCCGCTTTTCTTCCAGGTGCCGTATTTGGGCGGAGCTGTGATCGTCGCGCCCAAGTTTTACTTCACATTCTGGGGTTACAACAAAGGCGGAGACCCGAATAAAGTAGAGCCGCTCTTGGAAGAGTACGCAAAGAACATGGGCGGCAGCGGTCACAATAACATCGAGACGCAATATTACGAAGGGTCTAGCGGCACGGAGACCTACATCACCAATCCTGCAAAGCAATACGGCGGCGCTTGGAACGACGATGCGGCAGTCCCAAAAACGCCAACGGACCAGGAAATCGCTGCCGAGGCGCTCAAGGCAGTCGCCCGCTTCGGTTACGATCCTAACGACGTCTATGTCGTCGCGACGGCGCACAACCATAGCGAAGTCGGGTTTGGCACGAACTGGTGCTCCTACCACAGCAACACCTATTACAAAAAGAAGAACCTTGTTCCGTACTCGTATCTGCCCTATATACCGGATGCGGGCGCGAGCTGCGACGCGAACATAGTCAAGCCGCCTTCAGATGAGAGCGGAGCTGACGAAGGAGTGACGATCTTTGGAGGCCACGAATTCGGTGAAGTGATTACCGATCCGCTCGTGTCTACGGCATGGGATGGTCCCGAGGGAGAAATCGCCGACCAATGCACCTTTGACCAGATGGCAAACGAACCATTCGGCACCAAGGTCTATACGATGCAGCCTATGGCGAGCGATGCAGATGATGCGTGTGTGCAATCGTATAAGTAGCATGCATTTGCGACGCTCGATCCGGCGTTCTAAAATAACACCGCCGGGCCGAATGCCCCGGAATCATCCGGCGTCGGCTCGAAAGGAACGGTCATATGGGGAATCCCGGTTTAAATGAAACATGTCGGTAAATGACGCCGTAGGCACGCATGGTCCAGATACAATCTAGGCCGGAGCTTCCGGTTTATCGCCTCTACGTGCTCAGGGCTTCGTATCTCCTGATTGGTTTGTGGCAGGGCTCGCGAACGTGGCCGGCGATCCTGCATCACACGCGGCCGTGGGATTTCTGGCATGGCGTCGGGATGAGCTTCCTTGGCGCGCTTACGCTGATCTGTCTCCTCGGCGTGCGGTATCCGGTGAGGATGATGCCGCTGCTGATCTTCGAATTCACGTGGAAGCTCATCTGGGTGCTCGCAGCGTGGCTTCCCCCGCACCTGGGCCACACGCTGGCTCCGGACATCGCCGATTCGTTCTTAGGCATCTTCCTGGGCGTCGTGGTCGTGCCGCTCGTGCTTCCGTGGGGATACCTCTGGAAGACGTACGTGACCACGCCGGGCGACCGGTGGCGGTAGCTATTTACCCGGATGTATTTTCTCCAGTTTTCAGACTGGCGAATACGGGTTAATTATTCTTTTCACTATTATTACTTAGTGCTTGTACCGCCAATGCTGTTCCTAGTACCATTCTGAGGCCGTAGCGCAAAGGAGGAATTCATGAGACAAACAGTGGCAGGCGTCGTCGCCGTTGGAACGATCGCTGCGATTTCGAGCTTTGGTATCGTGCGGGCCGAGAACGCGACTCCGAACAACAGCCACATTTTTCGCTGCAACAGCGGGGTCACGTGCCTGGGAGGCCTTTCGACGGGGCATCCCGCCGGCGTCGTCGGGATATCGGCCGCCGGCGACGGCGTGATTGCCGAGTCGAGCGGCTCCGACGAGGCCGCGCTGCGCGCGCACGCCGAGGATCGGCGGACCTACATCTTTGTCGGCCATAATACAAGGAATATGGCGTACTGCACGATCGACCCAAACGCCAATTTATCGTGCACTGGAAACATCGGAGCCGGATCCACGATCGAGTCGACGCACCGCAACAGTCAAGGCCAGCGCGTACTCGCATATGCGTCGCAGTCGGCAACGGCAACAGTTGAAGACATTGGAACGGCGAGGATGGCCGGCGGCATCTCGAATGTTCGAATTGATCCGGCGTTCGCCACAATCATGGACGGCCGATGGTATTACGTCTTTGTCACGCCGCTTGGCGAAACGCGTGGTTTGTACGTAGCCCGTAAGACCGCCTTAGGATTTCAAGTGCGCGAAAATGAGCGTGGAAGAGCAAATGTAGATTTTGACTATCGGATCGTGGCTCATCCGATCGACGCAAGCACCGATCGCTTACCGATCGCCTCTAGAGATCGGTCGAACCTCGATACGCCCTAACTCCGATGGTGGTTTACTCAGCCACCGGACTGGCGAACCCATGACTGTTCTCAGAGCTGAGCAACCCAGCGGCAAGGACGAGCGCTATCGCGAGATCGTGTCGGTTTTCGCGCGTAACGGCATCGGCATCCTCGAGGAGCGCTTCAGCAAGCACGACGTCGACCAGGCGCGCGCTGCGCACTTACGGGCGGCGATGGAAGAACTCGGCGGTCTTCATCAAGCTCGGCCAGATGCTCTCGACGCGCGGCGATCTGCTGCCGAGTGCGTACAGAAACGAGCTGGCGAAATTGGAGGATGACGTCCCTCCGCTGCCAGTTGCCGCCATTTCGAACGTTATCCGAGAAGAGCTGGGAGCGCCGCCCGAGGAGCTTTTTGCAACGTTCGATTCGGAGCCTATGGGAAGTGCGTCGATCGGACAGGTTCATGCAGCCCGCTTATTCGACGGCCGCGCCGTCGTCGTCAAAGTGAGGAAACCGGGGGTTGCAGAATAGGTCGAAGTCGATCTCAAGATTCTAACGGACCTCGTCGAGAGATGGTCCGAACGCTTCGCGATTTTGGAGCAGTTCGACGCGCGGGGGTTGCTACGGGAGTGCGGGGACGGGTTGCGCATAGGGAACGCGTGATCACGCACGAGCGCGTCGACGCGAAACAGAGGAAGAAGCAATGGCGAACGCGCGCGAGGCTATTTCTTTAGTCGTTTCCGATCGTGCACAGCGCGGTGAGGAAATTCCACCAAGCGACCTCGAAGCGCCACGCTTCGAACGAATTGCGATCGCCATCTGACCAGTCTAGGGAAGCGTTGAGAGACGTCCCGCCAATTGCCCCTTTTGTGCGGCGCTGAAAGCATCGCCGCGGACGGATGCCGGCGTTTTGAAGTCCGCCGCTGGCCAAACGGAATGAGAACCCAGCGGCGCACGCGACTCATCCAGTGTCGCCTCTCTGAAAAATTTGAAAAACCACGATGCAGAGATTATGCGCCATCAGCAAATCGTTAAGGGCGCCACCCCGCAAGCCGACCTTTTCGGGGGTCGCGAGACGTTGCAGCGGCGCGGTCGCCGTAGGGAACGATAGAACTCGTCCCGCGTCGCGCCGCTGCCTCGTTGACCTACAACTGCCGGCGCTTGAGCAGACGCCGCGCCGGGATGCCGTTGCGTCCAAAGGCGTCAATCACGTGCAGTACCACCGGCATCGCATTGAGCTCGCGAGCAAGCGCGCGGGTGGCCGACTTCTTGCTGGTCAGAACCCACGCCGCGTTATAGTTAAGCTGGTACCAAGGGCCGCCCCACGCGCCGAGGCTCTCCCACGCATTGCCATTTGAGTACATCGTATCCTGAAGCGCCTGCACCATGCACACAGTGGTGTTGGTTGAATCGAGATAGTAGTCCATCGCGTTCGTCTCGTATATGCCCAAGATTGGGTCGAGATCCCAGTATGCTTCGTTTACATCCGTGGCCTTTTCCCCGGAAAGCTTACCGCACGCCGACGGCATGTTCACCGTTCCGGGAACCGTATAATTGTCGGCGTACGCGGGGTCCGGCAGCGCACCCCCTCCTGGATACCAGTCGGGAACCTGGGTCGTCCCGGTCGGGAAGGGCAATGGCGCCGTTCCCGACGCCGTTACCGGAATATGCTTGTTTTTCACCGCAGCGAACTTCCACGTTTCGGGGTTGACCCCGAGCCCCGGTAGAGAAAGCACGTACGTCGCCGGCGAGCCGAACGCGAAGTCGTACTGCTCGGCGTAGCCGCCATAGCTGCCGTAGTTCGCGACCTGGTCCTGGGCGATGTACGAGCCGTCCGCGCCATTGGTGCTACTGCCGTTTTCGCTGTATCCACCCGATCCGGTCTGCGTCTCAGAGTAGCTGGCAATACTTGCGGCCGCGCCACTCCAAGAGGAACCACTCGTCGCCGGATAGACGAATGCCGTCGCCCCTTGCGGATAAGTGGTCAAAGCGCTGTACTCAAGCGCGCCGCTGTTGAGCGTTTCGGCAACCTTGGAAGAATAGTCAACCTGCGTGATTTGCGACCCCGATGCAACGAAACCAAAGAGGGTCGATTGTTTCGCCTTTTCTCCGGTCGATGTCTTATCTGTGGTTATCTCGGTATATATGCCGGTCTTCTTGTCGACGGAGAACTTGTAGATGAAGGTGGCAGTGGCGGTATTCGTCGGCCCCGGGCTCGGCGCGGCTGTGGGTCCGGACCATCTGGTAACGGTGTCGCTGCGATTCCATGCGTAAGTCAGGGTCTCGCCGGGCTTAAACGGGGGTGTCGCGCTGGTGTACGGCCCCGGCGGCCGAAGCAGCAGCCCCGAAGCCGTTTCGCGCACGGCCGCGGTCGAGTTTTGCCCGGCATCGGGGAGCGCACTGGGAGCCGAGGGCTGCGTCCCAACGCTTGAGCACGCCGCCACCGCGACGGCGCACATACCCACAAACAGCGAACCAAGTCTTGGCCAAACGCTCATCCGACAGTCCTTTCAATCCACAACGGCGAGGCTTGAACGCTACGGTTGTGGACACAGCCATTGGAAAGTAAATAAAGGAGGGATTCCAGCACAAAGCAGGTCCCTTAACCTAAGATGTGCCTACTTGCTGCCCTTGTCAAGATTGAGAAGGCGTGACGGGTGAGCTCTGGCGTAAAAGCGACGGGCGTAACGCCGCGAGGGAGGCGCAAAGACCCAACGATCGCGACGCTCCTAGGCCACTCAATGTCTTCGCAATGCCATTTGTAAGGCTCGTCCGGCCTCACGCGAGGCCCGAAAACCGTAACCCCCTCGCGCAGAGGATTTCGTGCGCTTGCAGCAACTGCTCATCGTAATTCGGAACGTAGCTCGGGATCGTTCGCCGTCAGCTGGTAGTCTGCGTCCTCATCTTACAATGGCGGAATCGCTGACAGTAACGTTTGACGTTTAAGCCTCCGAAGAATGATCGCACGAGAAACAATCCGATGAGCGACACGCTTCTTTCGATCGATCGTGAGGCCTCGTTTGCGATCCGATGCATCGCGCTTGGAGCATGTATCTCGTGACCGCGTGAAAAAGAATTATACCGTATAGCTTTTTCGACTCCTCGGCCATCGCGGATATCGAGGGCAGTACGACGCGCTGAGAGCGCGACCGCGTTGCGATGTAGGACGCCGTGCGATACCGCGACGAGATCCTGCAGGCGGCCATCACCGAGCACGGCGCCCCGCGATGCCCACATTTGGCCCACGCGCCCGATTCAGCACCAACGGCGCGACGCTTTTCGGCGCTTTGAAAGATCGCGTCGAGACGGTCTGCAGCTTCGGCCTTGAGATCACCGAGGACGTGTGTGTAAAGGTCCGCTGTGATCGCCTTTGGAGGGACCATGAATCGAAGATATTTCTTCCTTGGTGCGTTAGCCTCGGCGGCGGCCCCTACGGGCCTTGCACGAGCAACGCAAATCCAACTCGGACCCGCGACCGCAGCCGGAACGCCGATGCGACTGCTTGTGCAGCAGCCGACACCGGTTTGTCACTGATGGTAAAAGTGTAAACCACCTGTCTGAGCCATAGCAGGAGGCTGTGAATGGCACGAATCGTACGGCCGAAGCTCTTCTGGATGCTCCCGACAGTAGTTGAGGAGATGGCGGCGCGTTTCAGCGCCGCGTACCCCATTAGTAAACAAACCGGGGGGCAGCTCACCTACGCACCTGGCATCCTGGACTTTTTCGTAGATCCTGCGAAGACGTTTCTTCACAGTGGAGGGCGAGATGCGTGCTGCTTGCGCGATCGAGTTGTCGGTATGTCCCTCGAGAGCGAGGAGTAAGAGCTCCTGTTCGTGCGGCGCGAACCCAAGATGCGGCGGCATGAACGAGGTGAAGAGCAATGGAGCTAGACCCGGATTTGCCACTGCGTCCTCACGTCTGGCCATCCAAACGCATGGCGCTTGATCCTGCGGAATGCCGGCGCCCCGCAGTTTCTCTGTAGAATATCCTCCCACGCGAAACCCCAGGGCTTTGCCCCACTTGTTTCCGTCGCGTCGTTGGTTTCCTGTGAAGATCTCGGCCGTGTAACTGCGCAGGTTCCACCCGAGTAAGATTCTTCGCGAGGCTTCATAATCCGCAGCGTAGACACGTTTGTCGAGACCGTCGCCGGCAGGCGCGTCGCCGGAGTGCAGAATGACGACGTTGAGGCCCTGGCCGGCATTTGCTCGCGCAATTTCGTCGGCCGCCAGAAACGGGTGGTCCCCCGCTGCCCACTCCGCCATGATGCGTCGCGCGATCAGTGGAGCGACGCACCGATGATAGCCGTTCGCGCGCTGGTCGGAAACGAAAACTGCGAACCCGAAGTGGATAACGCTCGACTTCCGCACGGGATCCGTGGCCACGGCCGCGAGCCCGCTCTTGGACGTAACGATCTCCGTCCACATCGTCCGCAAAGTTCCGTACCGCTCGGGCTCGCACAAAAAACTCGAAGGCAGCAGCGCTATGCAGGAGTCAAAGTCTGACGCTACGGCGTCACGCAGCTCAAAGTTCAATATGCACCCCTGGCGTACACCAATAGATACTACCCGCTGACCCGAATGATCGCTATAGTGACGCTAAGGCGACCGCGAGTCCAGTCATTTGGTATTGCTCTTCGAGGCTTCAGCGAGACCCGCGGGACGCCCTGTGAGCTGGCCCGGGTCCGCATTTGGCGTGACCCGAGCCGTGGGATCCCGTTTCCGAACGGAGAGAGGGAACATTTCCATGGCTAACATCAATCTGAGGCCGCGCGTGCGAGTCGGCGCGGCCGTTGGAGCATTCGTCATAGCCGCGGGAGCTTTCGTCAGCGGCTTGGCTGCTCCGGCACTGGCGATCACAAGGGGGCCGGTCCCAATGAGGCCTTCCGTGATCTACCTGAGCAGTAAGGGGTGGCAGGGAAACTCTACCTATGATTTTTCGACAAGTACGACATCCATATTCCTCCACGAAGATTGCCCTGCTAGTTATCCGGTTGCCGTGAACGGCGCTTTCGCGCTCAACTCCACGGGGCAAACGTCAGAGGTATACTTGGCCTACAACTCCCCGCGAACCGACGAAAGCCCGCCGGACTACGGGGAGTGGGGATGGCACTTCTACTGGCCGTACGGCTCGCCGGCCGGTGTCGTCGGCACCTTTACCCTGTTCTGCGCCAAAAAGGAGTGATTCCGCGATAAGCGCAGTATCGGCAACCGGCGTCTAGGGCGCTTTATCTTCGAGGAGCGCAAGGAGCGTACTCTAATGGCGCGGGTGTGGTGCTTGCCGTCCGGCTCCGATGTGCAAGCAGGCCGTGAGCGACAAGCGGGGCGCGCGAGCGATTGCGTTGAGCGAAAGCGATTCGGCTTTGGAACGATCTCGCGCTCAAACCAGCGCGATCGCGCTCGGCGCCTCGCTCGCGGCCCCCAAACCTCAGCGAACCTCGCGACGTTACCTCCTTCCATTTTGCGGCCCGCATCTCCGCGAGTGCATCCTCACAAAAACAGGGGCGTCTAATATCTCGAAGCGCGACTGAGCCTCAACGATCGTCGATGGCACTATGACGTCCGTGCCGTCCTCGAACTTACCGGGCCCCGCCGCGATGCGAAGCCGTGTTGGGGGAAGCCAGCGGGCGAGACCGCTGACGCCTTCTCTCTGACGTTGTAGGACTCCGAAACCAAGAGAGAGTTGCGAGAAAAGCTGATCGGTTGGTATCGGAACAGCCGCGCTTGCCGTCGTTACCTTAACTCGCGGCCCCATTTGTAAGCGCCCCGTCCACGAGGCGCTTCAACTGCAATAAGAACGTCCTAATCGTTGGTCGATCTTCAACGCTCGCACGTAGCTCCTCGCGCCGACCAAGCTCTATTACCCGCTCGCCGAGTATATCGACTAAATCCCTCTTAGGTTGAACGCCGCTGCCTGCAGTCCGATGTAGAGCAAAGTTTTCCGCTTTGCCCCGCGGTTTGAACCCTACGTCAAACGCTTCTGGCCAGCCACTGCTGTCGCGGACAACCAAGACAGGATCGCGGGTTATCACGAAGTCGATAAAGTGACCGTTAAAGAGCCGCAAGCGTTTACCCCATTCCTGATCGGGCATTTCCTCCTCGGCAATCCAAGCCGTTCCGGTCACGGGTTCCTCTTTGTCTTTCCAGGTGGCGAGTAGGCGGTCTAGCTCCGGTTGAAAGCTACCTGTGTTCTCTTTGAGGGCTTCGATGCGAGCGGCTAGACCGTTTCGTTCACGCTCAAGCATTCCCATCGCTTCCGAAAAAAGCATTAACTAGGGCGTGTTAACACAAATACATTTCTATGTGATATAATTCAAGTGTGGAAATCAGCGCAGAACAGTATGAACGAATCAAACATTGCTTGCCAAGGCAGCGCGGCAACGTCGAGCTCGAGAATCTGGATGTCCTGAACGCCGTTCTTTTCGTCGCCGAGAACGGCTGCAAGTGGCGCAGCCTCCCGAAGCGATTTGGGAATTGGCATACGATCTACACGCGGCTGAGCCGCTGGGCCAAGAAGGGCGTGCTGGAAAAGGCTTTTGAGGAGTTGCAACGGGCCCAACTCGTCCGCATCAAGATCGAAGCGATTTCCATGGACAGCACGATCGTCAAGGTACATCCAGATGGTACCGGTGCTCTAAAAAAAACGGCCCGCAAGCCATTGGGAAATCGCGCGGAGGATGGACAACCAAAATTCATATGGTTGCCGCAGATGCAAGAACTGCAATGACGTTCTCGCTTTCTCCAGGGCAGGCACACGATGCGGCCGAGGGTCGAGACCTACTCTTCCAAATGACTCTACCGCTGGAGCCGATAGCGCTGCTCATGGATAAAGCCTACGAAGGCGAGGAAACGCGACAACTGGCGATGACTCTGGGTNNGGCTAAAAGGCTTCCGGCGCATCTTTGCACGGTTCGAGAAGCTCGATGTGATGTTCATCGGGTTCATCCACTTCGCGCTGATCGTGGAAGGGCTGCGCTTCTTGTGTTAACACGCCCTAGGCTTTCATCACCATGCCGCGCTCTGCGTTGCGGCATACGGATTTCTACTCCTCGAACGAGGAGGTTTTTCCCCCTCAAGCCATCGCGTTCAGCTGCCGCAACCTTCCTTACCCGACGATTTCAAACCGCGCGGCTCTGCACCCGCGCATGGTCAGACATAAACCCGACTCCATCGCGACGATGCGTTCGCGCTTGATCGCGGCTCTCGTTCCACTGCTGCCCAATTGCCCAACGTGCGCACGTAAACCGCGGAAGGCTTTCTCTTGTCTCGCCGTTTATGATACAGTAGTACTAAGCGACGGCGGCGACAGTAAGTACCGTATCATCTACGACGTGCTACCCGAGGACGGTAAGCGTCGTCAGAAGTGCGAGACACTCGAAGCGGTGACGAAGAAACAAGCCGAGGCCACTCTCGCGCAGCGGGAAGCCGAGGTTCTAGCGCAACGGAAGGCGCTGGAGAGCGGAAACCAACCCAAGGATGAGATCATTCTGTCCAGTCGAGGTATCCCGGAGGGATTTTGAAGTCATTGGTCGTAGCGTCGGCCGCGGTTGGCTCGCTAACCTCCTGGCCAAACCCGCTTCTTGATTGACGCCGTTTGTTTCGGAAATGCTCGAACAGACGCCGACGTTATTAGCCTCGGGAGACGGCAGGCGGCTTTCAGACCCTCAAACAAGGGTAAGCTCCCTTTGCCGCTAACGGAGCATCTGCTGTACGCTCGGGTCGAGTGCTCTGGGTCCGCGCCCATCGATGCCGACGTGCTCGGCAGACCGCGTCCATGGGATCGCGCTTTGGCTAGTTATGGTAGCGGGCTCAATGTAAGGCTCTGATGCGAGAAACTTGCGTTTTCGCCCAAGCGTCGTCGGCACTGGGGATTGTGGCCTTCCTCGCCGCATGTTCGAACCCCGGATCTTCAGGACGCATGACGCCCTCCGGCGCCGTCCCGGATGCTACGGCTGAGTATGTCTATGTGGTCAACAACGGCGACCGCAGCATTTCCGCCTATCAAATCAACGCGACCACCGGCGCGCTGACTCTCGTAACGGGGTTGTTTCGGACGGGCGCCGATCCTTCCGCCCTCGCAGTCGATCCGGCGGGCGACTTCGTGTATGCGGTCAACGCCGGCTCGGACAACGTTTCCGCCTATAGCATCGACGTGTCCACTGGCGCGCTGAAAAAGGTGGCCGGGTCGCCGTTTGGGACTGGACGCCAGCCCGAGGGTGTCGCAGTCGATCCTACCGGCAAGTTCGCCTACGTGGCCAACGCGGGGGCCTACTCTAACAGCAACGGAAATGTTTACGCTTATAAGATCAATGCGACCACCGGCGCACTGTCTCCGGTTTTCGGGTCGCCATTCGCGGCAGGCGACGCTCCTATCGACGTGGTGGTTGATCCCAAGGGTACGTTCGCATATGTTACTAACCAAAACTCCAACAACATTTCTGCGTTTAAGATAAATGCAACGACCGGCGGGTTGAAACAGGTGACCGGATCGCCGTTTGCAAGCGCTTATCCCGGTAGCGTAGTGGTGGATCCCACCGGCAAGTTCGCCTATGTGACCGACCAGGGCATTAGCAGCTCTGGCGGCGGTGTTTGGGCCTATAAAATCAACGGGACCAGCGGCGCGCTAACTGTGGTTTTAGGATCCCCGTTTGCTGCAGGCGCCGATCCCTTCAGCGTGGTAGTTGATCCTGCGGGCAAGTTCGCGTATGTGGGGAACGGGGGAGGCGCCACCGTCTCTGCATATCAAATCAACGCGAACAGTGGCGCGCTAACTCAAGTTCACGGGTCGCCGTTTTTGGGGGCCAGCAATCCCGTCGGCGTGACAGTCGACCCTACGAGCAAGTTCCTATATACGGCCAATAACAGCTACAACACCGGCGATGGCAGCGTCTCCGGCTATCAAATCAACGCGACCACCGGCGCGCTGAGTCTGGTGGCGGGGTCGCCCTTCGCCGCAGGTAAAAGCCCCTTCGGCATAGCTTCCTGCCGCGTCACGTCCGGCAAATGCGTTCCGCCGCCGTTGTAACCGAAAGATAATCCTACAAGGCGTACCGCAATGCAAGAACCCTTTGCCGTAAACTTCGAGCCTTGATCGGTATTGAAAATCGATGGGCAGCGACTCTTCGCGATCGCTTCTTCAACGGCGTGGCGAAAAGGTACGGGGTGAGGCTCTGGATCGATGATTTGAATCCCTCTTTCCTTACTTGAGCAACGGCATCGGAACACGAACTGAATGCCCACGAGAATGGCCGGGCCCGTCCTTAGCGTCACGCTGTCGCATGCTAAGGCAGAAGCGCCAATGAATAGGCTTTAGAAGCCTGCGGAAACCGCCTCCGATTCCTCGCAGCATATGTCGCTGTCTGGCTATGACAGTTTGGGCAGAGCATGCGAAGGTTCTCCAGGCGGTGGTCATCGTTCACGCCATTGCGGTGATCGATTTGAATTGCGAGCGGGCGTCCCCGCCATTCAGCGAGGCCGCATTCCTCGCACGCGTTCTTCAACAGACCGGCCGCGAGCAAGCGGCGCTTGACCGTGTAGCGGCTCCTCGAGTCTTGCAAAATGCGCTCTAAAGGCCATTGTCTCGGGCGCACCACAATCCTACCGCACCGGATGGCCTTGATCCATGTGTCCTTGGCAAACCCGAACCTCTCGCGACATCGCACGTAGCCGTTACCTTCGTCGTAATAGCGTTGGACGGCCGGCCAATCATATTTGTAACAACCCTTTGCCATACGAATATATGTTCGCATAAAGTTATTACTACGACGTTTCGTGAGGATTGGAAAACAAAGAATATGCACACGCAATAAGGTGTGCAAAAGCCTGCGATTCCGCGCAGGCTGGTTAAAGAGTCTAGCCCCAGCGGGAGTCGAACGCGAATATAGCGGTCCTGGCCGGTCCTGACTGATACTGAAAACCCGTACTGGATAGGGGTTTTTCAATGCCCCGGTTCCTGACCGTTCCGATCCAAGTCGGCCCTTTTCGGACCCGTCTGTGACACGAGCGTGACACGAAGGGTCCCGGTGGGGATGAGAGGCGAGACGGTCTGCGGTCCCGTGAGCAAAACCGACCGTGATATAATCTTGGCGTGTACTCTTACAGGTGCCCGAACCGCTGCGAGCCGTCCCGACACGGAAAGGCGCTCACGGGATGCGACACGCCCGAGGGCAAGCGGTTTCACTGCGGTTACTGCGACAAGCTTTTCAAAGAGTCTGAGGTCCTTAAGGTTTCGATAGCGCACCCTGCGGCTCGGTCAAAGCCTAAGGGAAACACGACGCGCAATCGCGGACGACGAGGCTAACGTCAGTGCATCCGTTCCGCATAGCCATCCTGCTATTCTTGGTCGGCGCGTCCGTCGCTAACTACTTCGCCATGAAGCAGTACGACGATAGATTCGCGGCGAGAGTGCAGCAGACGCCGATACCTCAAACGCGGGTCAACCCGAACGACCCTTTTGGTTCACCTATACCTGTTATTCCCGACCCTTGGGCTGTGCCGTCGCCAAGTGTTGACCCTTATACGGCACCGCTTGAGTCTGCGGCTCGCGACAAAGCCTGGATGCGCGAGGCGATTATCGTCACGATCGCAGGCGTAGCGTGGGTCCTTGTGCGGGCCAAGGGAACGTCGTGACGTGGTTGCTGGCTGCCGCTCCGACCACTCCGGCGGCATGGTCTTTCTACGGCTTCACGATAGTGCGGACTACTGACTTCGGGGTCGTACTGCTCGCCCTTGTGACGACTGTCTTAGTCGCCGGGACCGTGGCGTTGGCTATCTACACCGCTAGACTTCACGCGGCGACCGTAGCCCTTGCTGGCGATACCGTGGCCGCTACGAAGCTCTCCGACAGACACCACCAAGAGAGCTTAGCCCCGGTCTGTGTCTTGAGCGAGGTCGAATACAGTCTTCAGCCGCCGAGGTTCGGTAAGATCCTTATCAAGATAGCATTCCGCGTCGAGAACCAGGGAGGCGGTCCCGCGGTAGCGGTTAGCGTTCGTATCGCTCCCAAGAGTTCTGCGCCGAGTCCGCACGCATCGTCCCTGAGCCAAGCCCTCTTGCCATTGAAAGCTGGGGCGAACAGTCACGTTATTACGCCGCACCTGTACGAGTTTGGCGAGGCGGATGAAGGATTCGACGTAACGATCGAGTTCGAGAGCGTATTTGGGACAAAAGGGCGTTCGGAATGGCACTTATCGCAAAGCGCAACGTCTGCTTTACGCGAGCTGCAACTTCCACTGCCGCAAGATCGGGTCTAGGGGCGACCCGCCCTAATGCGAAGCCGCCCCCTTTGGCGCTTAGTGCTTGTGCGCCAGCAAGTCTACCAACCAACTAATCACCGTTAAATGCGCCGCTACTAGGGCGATCACCCGTTCGTAGCGATCGAACGTCGTTGCCTTGATAGAGAAGCGCGGTTCGCGCTTCCGCCGCCTATTGTTAGGCATGAGTGACTCCGACTTATCGGAGGTGGACCCCGAAGGGTCCTATTTGTTCATAGCGCCGTGCGCCATCATTGGACACCTTCCCCTCGGGTTAGGGGATGCTGTTCCAGCATAGCACAGCGGCCCATCTCCCCTCGATAAAGTGTCGAGTGTACACCCTAACAGGCGCGACGTACTTCTTGAAGCGTCGTATCACTGTAGCTCAGCTAGCTTTCCGGTGCAAAGATCGCTGTCCACCATGCTATGCCCCGTTGAAATGCCTAATCAGGGAGATATTCGATATACCGTGCCATACCCGTTTGAATACTTCGACCCTCCGTACGCCGTGGTACCATAGAAAACGCCGTTTAGCAACGTTAGTCCAGCTTCGGGATTAAGCCCATCGGGTTCGCGTTGGAAGAGGTGNNGATTGTCCCGCATTCCCCATAGCTGTTTCCGCACGATGCCCCCGTAGTTGTACCGTAGAACGTTTTGTTATCGACAGCCAGATTAGCTTGGGGAAATGCGCTGCCTTTCTTACAATTAAAGCGGTAGATAACGTTTTCCCGTCCCGAGGTCGTAATAGAGAAAACTGTGCCGCATCCGCCCGCGCTTCCGATACCCCCTCCGAGCGTCGTGCCGTACAGGTCCCCATTGTAAACTGACAGACCAGCAAACGGATTGGCGGCGTCCCTTCCTCCTCTGAAGCGGTACAACAAGTGAAACCTTCCGCCGCTCGTGATGGAAAAGATCGTTCCGCAAGACGAAAACGGATAAGCGCCTGCGCAGTATGCCTCACCCCCAAGAAGTGTGGTGCCGTAGAGCGTGCTGCCGATGGCTACGAGGCTGCCGTTAGCATCCTCACCGTCCAGGCCCGTGAACGAATGCAATATGCGCTCTTTGCCTGTGAGCGTTACCGCGAACACCGTGCCGTCGCCGTAGCCGTAGGTAGTATAGTCGCCCCCCGTCCGCGTCGTCCCATAGAGCGAACCGCTTAGCGCCAGGAGGTTTCCCGACGGCGAGTGGCCGTCCGTCCCCCCCTTGAACCGATAGATTGTACGTTCGCGCCCCTCCGAGTTGACCTCGAAAACGGTTCCGTATCCGTACGCTTCATCTGCAACGCCGTAGAGGTTACCATTCATGGTTATGAGGCCCCCGGCAGCTTCGACACCGTTGAACCGATAGATCACGGCCTCTTTGCCGGACGGGTTTACTCGGAAAATGGCACTGCTGCCGTTGCATTTGTAATAATGTCCGCATGAAGTCGTTCCGTAAAGGTAGCCGTTCCAGGCAAGGAGGCTAGCGGAAGGATTTGCGCCGCTGCTACCGCCTTCGAAGCTATAGATCGTTTTATACGACGACCCGGCAAGCGGATGAGTAAGCTCTCTTCCCTGGCTCAAAGTAGAGGCCACCCCAGGGGGCACCAGGGGTGAGTGACCCGCCGATGAGCAGGCTGCGACAATAACTATGAGAACGAATAAGGCGCTCAGACGCGCCGACAATAGCATCATTTTCATCCTCTGCCTCGCCAAAGTCGTTGAGAGGTTATTCCGTATCGGCTGTCTTGACTAATAATGGAGCTATCCCCGCCTACCGCACCTGATCGAAGCCCATAACCACCCGATGGTCTCGACCCCCTCTGTTGAATCGCTGTTGAACGGGACCCAGAGCCGCGTTCAGCGTTATCCCTCCGGATCGTACAAAAGGCTATGCGCCCGAGCTTCGAGGCGCTGTGTGATTCGTGTGATTGCCGGACGAACTTCACCATCGAGTGTCTGCCATGATCTTTTGGCATACGAGCCTAGCGCCATTTCCATTGTGTCAAGCTCACCTGTCTCGACCGGGCTAAGGGGCCCGAGAAGCGCCTTTCGGTGAAGTTCTACGAGACGGTCGTACACTCGCTCGAACTGCAAGTGTTGAACCTCCATGCTGGCGAGCGGAGCGAGGCTGGTTAGTTCTTCTCGCGTTACCGCGCCCAGAAATCGCGGACTGCGGATAAAGTTCATTAGCTCGGGTAGCCGTCGAGCATCAAACTCCGTGGCGGACTCTTTCACAACAACGAACATTGTCGCCAAGGTAGCCACCATCATCGAAACCTGTCTGCCCGTAATGGCGTCCCGTCGCCGCTCGGCCTTGTCTTTTGCGTACCATTGGCCTACAACGGTCACGATGGCGCCCACTCCTGCGCCAGCCAACAAGGTCACGGCCGTTGTCGTTATATCCAAGCTGTCCGGCCCCTTAGCTTCCCCATGAACGGCCCGGCCCTTACTTAGCGTGAGGTAAAAGAGCGGTCAACGCTGGAATCATCGGAGCAAAGACAGTGACATGCGAAGCTATCAGCGCCATGAAGTCCGTGTAGCGGTCCAGGAAAGTCGGCTTGCCTTGCACGTCTTCCATGTCGCCAATACTCTGAAAGATCGCTTCGCGATCAGACTCCGGCAGAGCGGCCGCGACCTTCCTTAGCTGCTCGAATAGCTCCGTTGGCGAGCCTTGCTGAAAGATTACGTTGTGCGAGGAGTCGTAGGTGCCAATGTTCAGGCGGGCTCCCACCCCTGTGACGTGATAGCTTATGCTTGTAGGCGGCCTAGAAATCGCGTCCTTTCGACGGACAATCACGCAGTACTGCGGTTTCATTGGATGCATACCCTGGTCGAATCCAGGGTCCTCAACTACGTACTCCTCAACGATACCGGCCGGTAAAAGCCGCTTGATACTGTAGCCGCACTCAATAGGTATGCTTACGTCCGAGATCACGATCGTTTTCCGGTCTACCTGCGCGGGGACGTTCGCTTTTACAAGTGAGCCGTCTTGCTTAAAAATATCAATCTTGTCGGTCTTGAAAAGGTGATCGAGAGCGTCCATAAATCGCCTCTGCGGCTAACCGCTCTCGTCCACCTCCTTACCACTCGACAGTATCGAATGTACACCCGAAATAATAAGCTCCCAAAGGAGAATCCCTTGAATCCATCCGTCCCGTTTAAAGAGACCCTCGCTACCCTATTGGCAGAGCGCAAACTCCTCCGCCAGCTATCGAATGACCTCACCCGGTTTCATCTGATGGCAGTGCGCGAACAGGTCAAGGAAACCGAGCAGCGCATCTCCGACCTCGTAGTCGGCCCGCTGCATCTGTCGAAGTATGAAAGTATCGCCCCGTGGATACTAGCTGAAGCCGTACAGAGTCTGCTCTCATACCTCGGTTCGATCATTTACTACGACGAGCCCGCGAGCATCTGGAACCGTCGCGAATGCTTAACACCCGGAACGGGGGTAAGCTGTAACCTCCCATTGCAAGAGCGGCTTACCGCCCTCTGTGGTCAGCTTGACGCTACCGTTTTCGGAATGCTGGCAGCGTAAACCCTAGGGCGACGGGCTGGGTGCTGGTGACGCATGGGCTTGCAGCCACTTGGCATGGGCAGCCTGGTACGCTTTCCAGCACTTGTTATCGGGATATTTTGCGAGCACATCGTACTTTATCGGGAAAATCCCACAATAGATGTATGTTGGATGCGGCTCGTCACCAAGGCCCGATAAGTACGACGCCTTAAATGCGGGTGCCGGATTCGCGTTAACCCAAACCGTGCCGTCACCGTAACGAACCTTAAGGACCGTAACTACTACGCTAGAAAGTGACGCTATGCGTTGCGGATAAACCCAGCAGTTTTGCGACTTCTGAACGATATTACCGAAGCCGACGATATCCAAGGACTCCGGCCCTTGAATCAAGACTCCCGGCATGAACTCCCCAACACGGTCGCCGTTGTAGCTTCCGACAGTTGTGTCAAAGGCGTCCTGAAAGTTAAACCCAAACTTGACTGCTTGGATAACATGCTTAGTGTTGTTCGTGAACGATAGGCAGGTTGCCCAGGTCACGCCGTCAGTGTCGTGGGCTACGAGGACTTGCGAAACAGTAATCGGAGCACTGTCCAGTGGGGCCGGGGATTGCGCGGAGATCGGGGCGGCGGCGAGCGCGACAAAGCCGAAAGCAAGTGCTGATGCAAAGAAACGATGCAAGGTACTCTCCGTTTTGGCTCTTACTTGAACCGGCCTTTCTAACAGGCTCCTCCGTAAGCCTGGTCCGCATTAACCACCGTTATACAAAGGACCGTTCCACTTGAATCCCACCGACTCAAAACCGCTCGGCCTCATCGTCTGTATGCCTACGCGGGGAGCCGTCTCGATCGAGACCATGCTTTGCCTGCGAGAGCATCTCGACGGCTACCCGAACAAACTCCTCACCGCATTCCGTAAGCCGGTAGTCGAAGCCCGCAATCAACTCGCCAAGGATGCCCGGGAGCTAGACCCAACCTACCTCGACTTCGACCCCAAGTACGCCCTGTGGGTAGACGACGACGCATGGTGGCCCGGGGGTCACGTAGATCGCGCAGTCCGCATTCTCGAAGATCATCCCGACGTAGACATGGTCTCCGGCTTGTTCTGCAGGCGCGAGGCGTACGCGCCGCCGGTTATCTACTACCAGAGAACTCCAGGCTCGGCGTACTGCGAGCGCCTCCCGTTACTGTCCTATAATCCGGGAGAGTTAATCCCGCTCACCATTGCGGGTGGCCACTGGCTCGTCATTCGCCGTGACCTGCTTACGAAGGTCGGCCCCGAGCCTTTCAATCGGCTACCTTGGAAAGACGCTAACTTCAACGACAGTAGACTCGACGATAAGACCCAGGACCTTATAGGGCAAATGCCCGAGGACTTGAGCTTCTGCGAGCGAGTCATTAGGGCGGGCTGCAAGATCGTCACCGGGCGCAGTCTGCTCGTCGGTCACGTCGAGGTGGCCACCGGCATATGCTACTTCCCCAACTCACCGGCGATGACTGCCAACGGGCTAGAGACACCGCTTCCCCATTACGGCACAGGGCAAGACTACGGTGCGTGTCGGAGCTACTTTTCCAGTCTTGCCGATGACGTTTGGAAGGCAGACATTCCCACGTTCAACGATGAAGCGGAAGCAGCTTAAGACCCAACAAAGGACCTCGCCCGACGATTCGTGAAAGGGCTGAGCGCATGGTTGCTAAGGTTACGTTTGTCGCCATTCTAATGGCCTTCATTCCCTCGTTGGCTCGCGCCGACGGCTGCGGTGACGCGATGAACTCGAACGACTTTGCCAATGCGGTTCCGATGTGCAGTGCGGCGCTTCAGCAAGAAACAGCGGCGATGAGGGGCGCCAGCCCCGTTGATATGGTCTTCGATGGAATGCAAGGGGCGATAGATAGCCAAGATGTAGCCGTAGCGGAACTGCACCTCCCTGCGGTATATTCCCACGAAATGGCCTCCCAGGCTCATCAGGTCGCGGTAGGACAGATTGAACTCTTAGAAGCGTATTCGCGTACAAGCAACAATATTTCGCCTGAAGTGTATAGTCAGGTTCTAGATGTTGCGAGACTCATCCACGAAACCGACGCGCTCTTTTAGGTGTAGACCCCTCCCTTCGATACCTAGCCGACACCCCAATCGACTCAGAAAAGCAGGTGGTCTCCCATCCCCTCCTAAGCCGCCGGCTAAATCGGTTGTTGTGCTTGGGCAGTGAACAAAGTGCGGCGGTTGGAGTGCGTGGTGATGGCGACTCTCACCGCGCTCAATCCGCTCCTATCCCATCTAATCTGCTCCGGCCTCGGCGATCAAACCCGAGTGAGTCTTCGCTGATGGTGTTCCCGTTGACCTAATGAACAAACGCAGAGCTGCCCTCGATCGCGGTGATCGCTCCTGAGCCTGCCAGCAATCGCAGCCGAGCCTTCGCACGGCACAGGCCACTGGAAGCCTCGACAACGGCATCCTAGCAACGCCTAACGCTGTTCCAGACCGACGCTTCGACGCAACTCGCGAAGGACGGCACGGTTCGATTCGAAACGGTCGCGGCCGATTACCCACGAATCATGCATCACGGGATCGGAAAGAATCAAACTCCGCCCGACCTTTTGGGATTAGGCCAGCTTCCCGATCCTGTCGGCCTCTTTCTCGTAGTACGTTCCAGAGGCTTCGAAGGCGACGAGCGCGTCCGCGATATTTCTTATGGCAGAGGCACACTTGAGCCGCACTCTCTTTACGTCTGCTGCAGAAGGGTTGTCATCCTTCCATAGAGGAAGAAGAAATGTAAGTAGTGCTTCGTTCATGGACACAGCATGAAGTAGCTTGTCGGCTTGCTCTTGGTTAAGTGCTTCAATGATTTCAAGATCATACGCTCGGTCGGACACCCGGCGGAACCTTTGCAACAGGATGTCGTTGTAAACATCGTCTTTGCCAGGAGCCTCTCCCTCGGTTATTATGGCATGTGCGGCGCGTTCGAGCATCTTGCAAAGTTGCACTCTTACCGCAGCATAGTGACGTTCTTCTCGGGCTTTTTGGCGCTCAGTCTCTACTTCCTCAGCGCGTTCACGCGCCTCCTTTTCAGCATCAAGCTGTAACTGAGTTGCCTCGATCGCTCCTCTCGACTGTTCTTTGGCGGCAGAGAATGCTATCGTCGCTGCTCTCAAGGTACCGACATAAGCGATAAGAGCGCCTACGACTACTGTCAAAGCCGCCGCAAGCGGGATGAAATAGGTCCACGTCGGCGGTGGCGCAGAGATCTGAATGATGAACGGCGGCGCCGGCGGAGTTGGCACACTGAGAACGAGCGGCCACGCATACAGTGTCGCCATATACTCCTTAAAGAGGTACTCCAAACCTAGCCTGGACGTAGGTTTTAACGGCGTCGGTTCCCATTGACTTTACCAGGTCCCACAATAGGTTTTTGGCTGCCGGACCTCCGCGTTGCTCTAGCCAAGTACCAACCGCGACGATATACTCTCCGCTGGCGTCGTTGGTCTCAATCTCCCCGGCTATCTCGCGGAGGCGATCTTTGGTCGCTTGATCCCAGTCCTCTATCTCAAAATGAACAGCTAGAAGTTTCTGACCGTTTTTGATCTGCTTCTTGCGCCAGGGATACGGCTTTCCACAGTTCCAACAGTGGTCTTTTACATGGTCGCTTTGGTTCGGCCCCCCGGCCTCCATCATGCCTCTAAGGGGGGCGCTGCATTCCTCGCACAGCGTCAGTGTTGGCGTACCGCATTTGCCGCATCGTGGATCGGGCACGTCTCCCGGCTGGAAAAGTGCATGGAGACGGTGACCGTTCTCGCATACGACAGCACCGTAGTACTTTCGCATTCATTTGAGCGTTCAAGCGGCTAGTACGCGATCCTTCAAAATATGCGGGAGCCCGCGTGCATTCGCCGCCTGAAAACAAAATAACGGTTAACCATCCCCTCATCGAACCCAAAGGTAACCTCAGCGAGTGCAAAGACTGCGCGGAAAAACGGTGAGACAAACAATGAATAATGCCAAGGCGGTGAGTTTACTGAAGAACTACCTCCCTGGCACCTACCAAAAAAGGCAGCCAATCCGTCAAATCGAGAATCGGATCTTGGGGCGATACCATTTCGATCGCCACTAAGGGGCCGATGCAATCCTTACATCTTGCGGGACGGAATCCGACTCGGTCGCTCCATAATCAACTTTTCCACTGAGGTAGGATTCTGTCCGATTGGGTTATGGTTCTGATGGAATCCCGATGGAGAGTGAATCTGGCAAGGTAGTCAAGTGTACACTAGAGACCGATGCCGCTCGCCGCAATCCTACCGCGGTATTTCGACCCTTCTAAGCGATGTTACGATCGCGACCGGTATCTTTGTCGGGGCGCCTGTCTTCCATCGCACCATCGCCTTGGATTCGCCAGCATTCGCGACACACTAACGAAGGCGCCGCGCTTACCTACCGGCCGACACGGTCCATCGCACTCTCATCCGGCGGCGATACAATCACCGTCTCCACTAAGACTAAGAGCTGGACGGAATCATCATCCGGCGACGATTGAGTCGACCTTGCCACTAAGGAGTGATGGAGACGGATGAAATCCACACCTATTGCATCATAGGATGGCGTCCCACTAAGGGGCCGATGATTGCGATGGAATCCGTGATCGCCACAAAGGCTGATGCAATCCGACTCATCCGAAACGCACGGTAATCGTACTGATGGGAATCCGAGGTCGGGGCGATATAATCACGATCGCCACTAAGGGGGAATCGCGACCGCTCCCTCGGCGTAAAAAAAAAAGCCCCGGCGAGCGAATCGCGCCAGGGCATGCCAAAGCCACGCATAGGCATTTCGCCTACACGCGGCTTTGGGGCTTGCTACTGGGAAACGGTGTCTAGGCGGTTTCCGCCCATTCGGCGAGGGACTCTATGAAGTCGTTACGCTCCGGGCTTTCGAGTGTAAGGCTCTCGATATAGTCGCTGAAGTAGGCGGTCAAGATCTCGAAGGCCCTATCCTGCCGACGTTCGGCTAGGCTGGTCACGGCGTACATACCTTTTCTCCCTTCAGTTGTCAAGTGAACTACCATAAGTATACCCGAAGCTATGCTGGAAGTCAAGCTCTAAGGTATGCTGGAAGCGTTATAGGTTCGAGGCGTTTGTGGGGCGTACACCCTAGCTCGCAAGACCTGGGCAATGGTTTGACCGGGGATACTCGAGCCCCCGGTTTTCGCCTAGCCGAAGGACCCTCACCGAACGGCCGTCACGCCAACCCCTATCGGGGGGATAGGTTGCAGCCGTCAAGAGGAGGAGGTGGCTTCGTCACGCGGCTACCATCTATCTTGAAAAAGCGTTCCGATCGCATCTCTCATCTTAGGAAATCAAATCGGAAAAGCCTGAGAGCATCCCGTGGTAGCACGGACCGATTCGAACTGCTTTCCGCGACTTGCTTCAGTAGAGTCGCCCGTCCCGCCTAGGCCTTATCGAGCTTAAAGTGTTTGGCGGTCCGCAGTTGTTTGGCTGCGCTAATCGTAACGCCGTTAGGGTAGACAACATCGCGGTAAACGATCTTGGTCGGGTACCCGCCGGCCGGGTATTTCCAAATCCCGATATTTGCGTGATCGTTGAGGGCGGCAATCGTCGAGCCTTGAATCCAGAAGACGGTCGTGGTGCTACCGATGAGCGTAAGCTCTGCTTTTTCCGTGCCCTTCCCATCAGCAATTGCGAACCTGTAGACGTCCATGCCCCCATCGCCTATAGCTAAGTATTTCCCGTCCCATTGAACCCCGCCATACCCGTCGCCGTCAGGGTAAAGATTAACCGGCTCAAAACCAGATCCACCCTTTTGAAACTCCGTCAGCGCTGGAACGCCCGTATCGTTGTTTCCGTTGGCAAATAGGTTGCCTTTATTGTCGTAGGCGCACCAGAGCGACATTATGTTTGTACTTAGTTCCTTGGGCGTGCCCTTCGCCTTGGCGTAGACAGCGATTGTACCGTTGTCGTCCGATACAGCGAGGTTGCCCGTCGTGGGGTCCACCGAGCACGACCATGGATAGTGTCCCGAATCTTTTAGGGTGGCGATCGGCTTGGTACCCGCGTGCGCATATTCAATGATCTGTTGAAGGTCGAAGACGGTGATAAAAACATCACCGGCCGAGTCGACGCATTCCCCTTCAGGCACGTCGAAACCAAGAAGAATGCCTACCATTTTCCCTTGTGGGTAAGAGTAAACGGTAACCGTGCCGTTGTCGTTGGCGATGTACAGAAGGTTCTCGCTGGTCGCCTCCGGCAGCATCCACGAGCGACCGCCGGCATACTTCACTATCGCAGAAGTTCGAGGCATCGCACCCGCCGCGCCGATTGGCAGCTGTGATCCGCCGCACCCTGCGAGCATTGTTGCAGCCGCGCAGATGCAAACTACGTAACGGCTCAAACCTGGAATCTGCACCTTTGCCCTCCTGAAGCCCGAAGGCTTCTGCCGCAGATGTGATTCGGCGCAGCCAGCTTATCTGCCTAGGAGTAACGGACCCGAATACGACTCTCGCGGTTCCGTCGGAAGCAACCCCGAGGACCTACCAAATGTCAAGCGTTAAGCCCCGGCTCCTCTTTTGACGAGCACGCTGTTGACCCTAAGTTTTTAGAAATGAGGCTGGCGGTCAGGTGCGCCCTGCTCGAAACTCTAGCGAAGATATTTCTTCGGTTCATTCTATTTCGCAGAGACCTTTCGATGGCACTGGTCCGTGCGATGCGGCTGCTCACGCGCAATCAGAGTCTTGAGTGCTAAGGCTGGTTTAGCCATGCCTCCACCTGATCTATGTTCAGCCCCGAGGCGCTGCCACCACGCTGAGCGATAACTCCGTTTGTATCCGCGTCCACGATCGTGTAGAGTCCGAAGTCCCGCGCACGCG
>PMTY01000122.1 GCA_003167155.1 Candidatus Cybelea tumulisoli | reverse complement strand
GCGGCTGCATCGGCGTGGGCGTTTTGCAGCGTTGCGGTAGCGGGGTACCGCCCCTCCAGAATGTCGTGCAACGGCATGTTATATTGCGGACGCTGCAGCAACCACGCCGGATATCCGCCGTTACGCCATTCGTTGCGAATCACGGGCCCCGGCCGCAGAATTAGTTTAAAGCCGAGTTGGCGCGTCAACTTCAACAGGCCGAGAAGATCCCGGCGGGGATCGGTCGCCCCCGTGAAGTCCGAGACGCCCTCGGATGGCTCGTGCCAGTTCCAGATGAGATAGAGGTCGATCGTGTTGATGCCCAAGCTCTTGTATGCGGCGAGCGTAGCGCGCCAGCGCTCGCGCGGGATGCGCTCGTAGAAGAAGGCCGCGCCGTACACGAAAAACGGTTTTCCGTCGACGGCAAAAACCGGATAGCCGCGTTCGGCGGTCACGCGTGAAGTGTTCCAGTTCGACCAGCTCGGGGCGGACGTCGCGGCCAAAGCCGGCACCGGAAGAACGAGCGAGATGAAGAGCAGCGCAAGGAAGGGCCACCACCGTTGTTTGCGCGCGGCGACGAGAAAGACGACTGCGCCAACCAAGAGCCAGCCCAGGCCCAGCGCAATGGCGGCGGTGCCGGAGCTGGCAAAGGCCAGCGACCATCCGGCGAGCGCCACGATTGCGGGGAACGGGTAAAGGGGCATAGTAAATGGTGCCCTGATCTTGCGCCGTCGCAACACGAAGAGGGCCAGGACCTGGGCGACTCCCTGAATCAGCACGATGCCGGCGGTCAAGAACGCGATCACTTGATCGAGCGTGAACAGGCTTGCAATCAGCGATAGCATGCCGACAGCCAAAAGCGCCACGTGAGGAATCTCTTTTCGCGGGTGAAGCTTCGCAAAGGCCGGCAAGAACGCACCGTCACGCGCCGCGGCGAACGAGATGCGCGAGAATCCCAGTAGATTCCCGTACAGCGAGGCGAACGCGGTTACCAGAACGAGCAGCGTGACCGCGAGCGCCGCGGCACGCCCCCAAGTGTGTTCGACGACAAAGGCACCAACATATTGCGCCTGGGCCGTCGGTTGACCGTGTGAATCGAGCAGCGATTGCCACGGCACGACCCCGAGCACCCCGATTTGCAAGAGCAGGTAGAGAATCGCGACGAGCAACACGGAGAGCAGAATCGAAAGCGGAATCGTCCGCCGCGGCCGGATCACCTCGTCGCCGAGCAGTGCCACGTCGGCATAACCCACGTAGTCGTAGAGCGTAATGTAGAGGGCCGTGCCAAACCCGGCGAGCAGGCCGCCGCCAAAGCGAATCGGCGCACTCAAGTGAAACGCGCGCGTGAAGTCGGCGTGTGAAAGCCCCGCGAGAGCAACCAACGCGACCGTCGCCGTCGCCGCGACGGCAAGCAAGGCGCTCAAAGCCGATACTTGCGAGGTGCGCCGATACAGCAAGATCATCGTGGCGCCGCCGATTGCGATGGCGGCNNCCGCTGGCCAAAAGGCACGGAGCATACAAGAGGAACTGCCAGTTGAAAAGGAAGGCGAGCGCCCTTCCGAGGCTTTCGGCGCCAAAAACGTTGCGGAGATAAACGTAGGTTCCACCCGATCCGGGGAACTGCGACGAGAGCTCCGCCCACACCATGCCGTCGCAGAGGGCCACAATTGCACCGGCAATCCAGCCTATCAGCGCGAGCGGACCGCCCAGCGCGGCGATGACGAGCGGAATCGTCACCAGCGGACCGATGCCGATCATCGTAATGACGTTAATCGACACGGCGCCCCGCAGATCGATCGCGCGCTTCATACGATTTGCCAGCTTCGCGGTGCTAGGCGCGGGCTCTTGGCGCGACGAAAGAGAATTGGATGCACGAGGGTTCTGCGCTTTCGCGATTACTCGGGCTCGATGGAACGCTGCACGTCGATCTCGTGCAGGGCGACGCACTCGCGGGCAATCCACTTGGCGATCCCACAACGCGGCCGGCGGGCGTTTACGTTCCGCCGGGATACGATCCTGACGGTTCGCGCCGGTATGCGACGTTATACGTCCTGCACGGCTATACCGGCGATGTTGCCGCGATGGCATCGTCGCGGCCATGGGAGACCAACGTCGTGCAATGGGCGGACCGGCTGATCGCAGCCAAACGCATGCCGCCGGTCATGCTGGTGCTCGTCGATGGGTTTACCCGTTTGGGAGGCTCGCAGTACGTCGACTCGATCCACAACGGAGCGTATGCGACCTACACGGTGCGCGACGTCGTCGGCCACGTCGACCGCAACTATCGAACGATTGCATCCGAAGGCGGGCGCGCAGTCTTGGGCAAATCCTCGGGCGGATTCGGAGCGATGCATCTCGTGCTCGAGCATCCAGGCGTCTTTGCCGCATTCGCCTCACATAGCGGCGACGCGTACTTTCGGTACGCTCACATCCCGGCGTTTGCGACGGTGCACCGGTCTCTTGAAGCGCACGATTTCGACGTTGCCGCATACCTCGACGCATTCGAACGCAAGCCCAAGCGCGCCCCGGCCGATTATACGACGATGGAGATGCTGGCCTACGCGGCCGCCTACTCGCCGCGAAGTGCCACGGCCTACGACTTCGAGCTGCCGTTTGACCGGGGCACCGGCGAGCTGCGGGAAGACGTGTTCTCTCGCTGGCTTGCTTTCGATCCGGCGGAGCGCGTCGCCGGTCGTCGCGACGCGCTGGCGCGGCTGCGGCTTCGGTATCTCGACTGCGGACGGCGCGATGAATATAATCTGGATATCGGTGCGCGGGTCGTTACCGACCGCATTCGTGGCCTTGGGCTCGAGGTGCGGCACGAGGAGTTTGACGACGATCACCGCAACACCGGTTACCGCCACGAAACTTCGCTCCCGGCGCTTGCCGCCGTGTTGGATCAAGAATGAAACGATTCGGATTTTTATTTATTCTACTGCTCGGCGTGCTGCTGCTGTCTGCGGCAAGCTTTGCGCGCGTCGTCGCGCAGGTTCCACCGCCTCCGACCCCAACGCCGGACCCGCATACCTATAGCGATCCGGCGATGGACTTCACGGCGCCCGCCGATGCCCTGCTGGTGCAACGGCAGTACCCTGCGCTAGATCAGCTCGGCGACGACTTGCAACCGGTTGCCACGTGGGTTATCGATGTGGGCAAAGAAAACGCGCGGACGATCACGCTTGCCATGGAGTCCTACACCGCCGAACCGGCGCAGTGGGAGGGGCAGTTTGAAAGTCAGACCCACGGCGGGCAAGAGGGTACGCTCATTCGCAATAAGACGCCGATGACGCTGCTCAACGGCATGCCGGCTACCTTCGTTGAAGTCGCCTACGGCAGCGGATTCGACGCGAAAAAAGAGTATGCCGTCGTTTGGGCCGACGGCCAGCGCGGAATCGTACTCGCGGAGACGACGCGCATGGGCGACGGAAGCGACGAAGAGGCGAAAAGGGTGCTCAAGCAAGTAACGGCCGTTCGGTACCCACTCTATCAGCCGTAGCATCGAGCGTTCGGCGAAGATCGCCGATCAGGTCGTCCACATCTTCGATTCCGACTGAGAGGCGCAAGAGCGCATCGGTGATGCCGCGGCGTTCGCGCTCTTCCTTTGGAATGGAGCCATGCGTCATACGCGCCGGATGTGAGATCAGCGATTCGACACCGCCGAGACTTTCGGCAAGGCTGAAATAGGTCAGCCGGCTTGCGAAGTCGAGCGCGCGCTCGACCGAGCCCTGTAAGACGAAGGAGAGCATGCCGCCAAAGCCGCTCATCTGGCGACGCGCGAGGTCGTGCTGCGGATGCGACGGCAAGCCCGGATAGTACACGCGGGCAACGTCGTCCCGCGACTCGAGGAACTCGGCAACCATTTGGGCATTCCGCGCGTGCTCGCGCATGCGCACCGCCAGCGTCTTCGCACCGCGCATCGTCAGCCAGGCATCGTGCGGCCCGGGAACTCCGCCGGCGGCGTTCTGCGCGAACTTGATTCGATCGTAGAGCTCGGGGTCGTCGGTAATTGCCACGCCGCCGACGACGTCGCTATGGCCGCCGATATACTTGGTCGTTGAATGAACGACGATCTGCGCTCCCAGCGCGAGCGGTTGCTGGAAGTACGGGGTCGCGAACGTATTGTCGACCGCGACAATCTGATCAGGCCGGCGCAACGCTGCAATCGCCGCGATGTCGACGATGTTCAGCAGCGGATTGCTCGGCGTTTCGACCCAGAAGAGTTTCGTATTCGGCCGGACGGCCGCGGCGACGGCGTCGAGATCGCGCATATCGACGTAGGCAAAGGTGAGGCCGTACCGCGCAAAAATGCGTTCGAAGAGCCGGTACGTACCGCCGTAGAGGTCGTCGCCCACTACGACGTGATCACCCGCCGAGAGCAGGTTGATCACGGCCGACGTCGCCGCCATGCCGCTGGAAAAAGCGCTGGCGTAGCGCGCTCCCTCAAGTGAAGCCAGCTGACGCTCCAGGGCCAAGCGCGTTGGATTGATCGTGCGGCTATAATCGAAGCCCTTGTGCTCCCCGACCCTCACCTGCGTATACGTAGAGGTCTGATAGATCGGGACGATCGTCGCACCCGTGGCCGGGTCGGCTTCCTGTCCGACATGAATCGCTTTGGTTGCGAACTTCATGCTGTCGTTGGACGGACAACGCCGGAGCTGGTGGAGAGGAAGCTGATGATGTCTTGGCGTGTCAGCACGCCGATCGGCTCGCCGTCGTCGGTTACGACGATGGCCGAATTAGCCATAGTCAGGAGCTTGTACGCAAGCTCGATCTCCTCGGATTGTTCGAGTGCCGGAAAGGCCCGGCCCATGACCTCGCTGACCGGTTGATGGAGGATGTCCGCATGATCGAAGACGCTGCGCATCACGCCGACGTCGTTGACGCTTCCAACCTGTTCGGTTCCGCGCATCACGGGAAGTTGCGAGATTTCGTACTGGCGCAGCAGGTCGAGCGCAGTCTTAACGGTGTCGTCCTGCTGGACGGTGAGCAGCGGCGGCAACGGCGTCTTGCTGCGCAGAACGTCGCCGACCGTCGCGCGGCGCTTTGCATCGGCCAGAAAGCCGTTGGCGATCATCCAGTCGTCGTTAAAGATCTTGGACATGTAACCGCGGCCCGAGTCGGGCAGGATGACGACGACGATCGCGTCGGGTCCCAGCGTCTTGGCAAGCCGCACCGCCGCAACGCCCGCAGTTCCCGAAGAGCCGCCGACGAGCAAACCCTCTTCGCGCGCGATCCGGCGCGCCATCAAAAATGAATCGCGATCCGAAACGCGCACCATCTCGTCGATCACGCGCAAGTCCACGGTCTCCGGCAAGTAGCTCATGCCGATGCCTTCGACGGCGTACGAGCGTGGAATATCTCCGGAGTAGATCGACCCTTCAGGATCGGCCCCGACGACGTGGATCGCCGGGTTCTTTTCTTTCAAGAAGCGAGCCGTGCCGGAGATCGTTCCTCCGGTTCCGATGCCGGCGACGAAATGCGTGATCTCGCCACCGGTCTGCTCCCAAATCTCGGGACCGGTCGTATGGTAGTGCGCATCCGGATTGAAATGATTGTGAAATTGATTCGGTTGAAATGCGCCGGGTATCTCCGACGCAAGGCGGTTGGCGACGCCGTAATACGACTCCGGTGAATCCGGCGGAACGTTGGTCGGGGTGATCACCACGTCGGCGCCGTAGGCGCGTAAAAGGTCGATCTTTTCCCGCGACATTTTGTCGGGCATGACCAAGATGCAGCGATAGCCGCGAATGGCGGCGGCCATTGCTAACCCAGTACCGGTATTGCCGCTCGTCGGCTCGACGATCGTTCCGCCGGGTTTGAGCAGGCCTTGGCTTTCCGCGGCGTCCAGCATGGCGACTGCGGGGCGATCCTTAACGCTGCCTCCGGGATTCACGTACTCAACTTTGCCAAGCACCAGGCACGTGGCGCCGTCGACCACTTTGTTTAACTTTACCAGCGGCGTATGGCCGATGGCCTCTAGTGCCGATTCGCAGTAGGTGAGTTTTGACGTTCCGGAGGATGGCGCGGTGCTTGCCATAGGAGCGCCGCCTTCAGCGTGGCGAACACCTTCACCTATGAATTCGCTCGTGGGCAGGCTCTCCATCGCAATCGCGCTGCTGTACGTGGCAACGCCCGGATGCAATACCGATGAGTTGCCGCCGGCCGCCGGTTTTGCGAGTATGTCGGGAACGATCGTCGATTCTGCCACCAACGCTCCGATCCGCGGCGCACTCGTCACGGTCGATACGGTATTGACGGCAACCAGCGACGCAACCGGCAAATACTCGATCGACAAGGTTCCCAGCGGGATCGCCGACTACGCGGTCGAGGCTACCGGCTATGCGGCGCAATCGTCGAGCACGACGATCGAGCCGGGCAAACCCTTCACGCTAAACCTGACGCTAAGCACTCAGGCAACCCCACCACCTCATTAGCTCGAGCCTAACGCGGTCGAGCGGCGATATGCACTCGCCGGCTTGACCAACGTCGCCCGGTCGGCAACCGTGCGGTCGACGATGCCCAAAACGACGGTAGCGAGGCGATCCGGATCGTGCCGAACCGTCTCGGTCTCGCCGATCACCGCTGCCGACACGGGATGGAAGCCCATCGCGGCAATTCGCTCCACGTCGGGTACCACCGGCACTTGGCCCTCTTGCGCGTACGCCGACAACAAGCGCGACGGCGGTTCGTCGTTCACGATCACATAGTCGCAGACGCGTTCGCCGGCGTTGGCAATCAATGCCTCGAGATGATCGGCGGCCGTCATTCCATCGGTCTCGCCGGGCTGCGTCATGACATTGCAAACGTACATCTTTACTGCCGAAGCGTCGGCGACTTCGCGCGCTATGCGGCTCACCAAGAAGTTGGGTGCGACCGAAGTAAAGAGTGATCCCGGCCCCAAAACGATGGCGTCGGCATCGCGAATCGCCAAGATCACTTCCTCCAGCGGCGCCGCGGCCGGAGGATCGAAGAAGACGCGCTTGATCGGCCGTTTCGCCAGCGAGATGTTCGATTCGCCCTCGAGAATTGTGCCGTCGTCGAGCTCGGCGCAGAGCCGCACGACCCCTAACGTTGCCGGCAAAACGCGGCCCACGACGTTGAGCACGCGGCTCGACTCCTTGATTGCGCGATCGAAGTTTCCGGTAATGCCGGTCATTGCCGCCAAGAAGAGGTTGCCGAACGAGTGTCCGCTCAGGCCTTCGCCTTCGGTGAACCGGTAGCGGAAAAGGTCGGTAACCATCGCCTCGTCGTCGGCGAGCGCGACCAGGCAGTTGCGAACGTCACCCGGCGGCAGAACGCCCAGTTCTTTTTGCAGGCGTCCGGAGGATCCGCCGTCGTCGCTGACCGTCACGATGGCGGTGAGATTGCTCGAGCGCCGCTTGAGGCCGCGCAGCAACGTCGAAAGTCCGGTGCCGCCGCCCACGGCCACGATCTTGTAGCCCTGCTGCAGCCGCCTGCCCGCCAACGCGTCGCGAAAGCCTTTGGGTTGGCGGCTGCCGGCAATCCGCGCGACGGCGCGCATCCACATGGAGACGCCGATGCTTAGGAACGCAATGCCGGCGATCCCCAGAACTCCGGTGAGATAGGCCGGCGAGAAATAATCGACGACGATGCCGTCGAGAATCTCATTAACGTGAATCCCGCTGCCCAACGCAATAAGCCAGCGCGAGATGCCGTCGAACAGCAGGAAGATCCCGAAAACGGCGAGCAGAATCCAGCGCTTTATGCCGGCGCCGGGCAAGAGCCACTGAAACGATCGAGCAACGCGCTGGCGCATCAGGCTGCCCGCACGAGGTCGCGAGTTTCGAGTGCGACGTCGATGCGCCGGTCGCCGGAGTAACGCTGCGCGAGTCGGCCGGCCACATAAACCGAGCGGTGACGTCCGCCCGTGCAGCCGATACCGATGGTAAGTTGCGACTTGCCTTCGGCGAGATAGCACGGCAGCAGGAAATCGATCAAATCGGTAACCTTGGCGAGAAATGGAGCGAGCGAAGCGTCCTCCTCGATAAACGCGGCGACTTCGGGATCGTCACCGGATTTGCTGGTTAACGCTTCCTCGTAGTTTGGATTGCGTAAGAAGCGCACGTCGAAGAGTAGATCGAGATCCGTCGGCAGACCGAACTTGAAGCCGAACGCAACGAAAGTAACGGCGAGGCGCACCGGACGGCCCGTCACGAAGGCTGCGGCGATGCGCTCCTTCAAGGAACCATGGGTCAGGTTCGTGGTGTCGATGACCACGTCGGCGCACTCGCGCAACGGGGCGAGCAGCCGCCGGTCGGCGTCGATGGCCTCTCGCACGGAGCCCGTCTGCGCAAACGGATGGCGCCGCCGCGTCTGACTGAATCGGCGGACGAGCAGGTCGTCGGCAGCGTCGAGGAAGAGCATCTGCACAAGGTGCGTGCCCCTGACGCGATCGATTGCCGCGCGAGCGTCACCAAGTCGCGCGTCGCCGCGAACGTCGAGCGCCACCGCAACGTCCGTCACACCCGATTGTTCGAGCGCTGCCACAGCGCTTTCGAGAACGGCGGGAGGAAGGTGCTCGATGCAGTAAAAGCCCAAATCTTCAAACGATTTTATTGCCTGGCTCAGGCCGGCACCGGAGAGCCCCGTGACAAAGACGATGCGCAGCGAACCCATATGAAGCTCTTTTCGCCCGAGCGCGCCAACGCCCTCATTTGCAAGCTGGAGCCGCTGATTGAAGAGCTGCTGACGCGGCGCAGAGAGCTTGCGATTAAACTCCTCGAGTCGGATCCGGCGCTTCACCATACCAAACCGGCAAGCCGCCCCCGCCTGGCGGGCATGCGCTCCGCACTGCCCGCCCCCCGCTTCGCCGAGCTCAAACATGAGATCGGGCGCTTGATCTATCGGATTGAGTCCTACGGCTGCGTCGTCAAAGACATCGATCTCGGGCTGATCGATTTCCCCTCGATGCGGGGCGACGAGCCGGTCTATCTTTGTTGGAAGCTAGGCGAGGAGGAGGTCGGCTACTGGCACGGCATGGACGAGGGCTTCCCGACCCGCCGCCCGCTGTAGAAAAGGCCTAGCTTGCTGCGGGCTCGGCTTCGACGGCGATAAAATCCTCGGCGAGCCCTTGAAGGCGCACCTCGCCAAAATCCGCGGTATAGGCGCCGCCTTCGGCGCCGGTGATCTCGCCGATTTCAGCGACGTTGGCAAGCTGCGGGACCTTCGAACGGATTTCGTCGGGGATGCGGACACGATCGCCGACCGAAAGCGCACGCTGGTCGAAGAGTGCGTTGAGGTTGTCGAGGAGCATGGGCAACGGGATCCCATAATCGTCGCTGATCGCCCCGATCGTATGCGACTCGCTGATCGCGCAGTTCGAGCAACCGCCTAGATGGAATCGCGCGAAGACACGCCGCGCTCCGGCATGGAGCTTGAACGCTTCGTCAACGGTCATATCGGGAGTAAAATGCTGCTGTTGGTTCATTCTCTGCTTTCTGTCATTCGCTAAGACGCGCTACGCGCCCCACCGGTTGCGAAGCCTGTCCTGAGCCTGTCGAAGGGGCGGAGTACGCCTGTAAGCCGGATTCTGTACCCACAAGTGGGTGATGACCATCTCTCTGGGGCGCGCGTTACCGAGCGCCTCGATGCGATGTGGCTCGTTTGGACGGGCCGTCCACACAATCGAGCGATCTTGCTTCAGGTGGGGTTTACCCGAGCGCGCGTCACCGCGCAGCTCCGTGAGCTCTTACCTCACGATTTCACCCTTACCCCAAATTGCATTCGCAATTTGGGGACCCCCTATTTTAAGNNGCTCCGGCGCTTCGCGCCTGCGCCCCCCCAGCGGCGAAGCCGCCGGGGCCCCCCAATTCCGCTATTTGAGGCGGTATGTTTCTGTGGCACTTTCCTTCGAGTTGCCCCGACAGGACGTTATCCTGCACCCTGCCCTATGAAGCCCGGACTTTCCTCACCCCCATCGACTTTCGTCGATGAGAGCGCGGTCATCCAGCGTACTCCGCGCCGACAGTATACCATCGCTCGATGATCTCCGCCGCATCGACCAAGCGCGGCCCCGGGCGGCTCAGGTAAGCGTTGCCGTCAAGGGCTAGGACTCGCCCGGCCAGCCGCGCGGCAAGCGATCTCCACGTCTCGACTGCCTCAAGCTCTTCGATTGCGCGGCGGGTTTTGGCAAGGTCGAAGCCGCACGGCGCGACGATCACGGCCTCCGGCTCGGCTTGCGCGATCGCGCTCCATTCCAGCCGCTGCGAGTTCGCACCGGGATTCGCGAGCACGGGGATGCCCCCGGCCAGCTCGACAAGCTCGGGAATCCAGTGGCCGGCGCTCATCGGCGGATCGGTCCACTCGAGGACGAGCGTGCGCGGCCGTTTTGCCCTGCCGGCGGTCTTCGCGCGCAACGCACCTACGCGCGACTCCAGCCGCGCAACGAGGTTACGCGCCTCCGTCGAGTGACCGGAAATCTCGCCCAACTGCGTAATGTTTGCAAAAACGTCATCCACGCTGGTCGGCTCGAGCGAAATAATGCGCGTCCTTCGACTGCGCTCAGGATGACAAGAGTTCATGAGTTTCGTGGCGGAGTCGACGATCTCGTATGAGACCGCGCAGACCGCGCAAAGCTCCTGCGTGACGATCAGGTCGGGCTCGAGTCGCGCGAGGAGCGCGCTGTCGAGTTGATACAAGCTCGATCCGGCGTGAACCGCGGCGCGCACGTGCCGGTCGATTTCCGCGGACGCCGTACCGCCAGGTGTTGAAGCCGACGTAAGTTTTGGAAGTCCGAGCGCCTCGGGCGGATAATCGCATTCGTGCGTCACGCCAACGACTTCATCGCCTGCGCCGATTCCGAAAAGAATCTCCGTCGCGCTCGGCAGCAGGCTGACAATTCTCATGCTTAAGCCTTAGATGCGAACGAGCTGGGGCAAATGGTCGAAATGCTTATCCCGATCGTGCAAGGCCAGATCGTGCTGCAGCGCGAGCGCTGCCAACCACATATCGTTGGTCGGGATCGGTGTTCCTTGCTTGCGCAGTTGTCGGTAGATCGCTGCGTATTGATGCGTCGTTTGGTCGTCAGCGAAGAGCGTGCAAATTCCGTCGCGCGAGAGGAAATGCCGCAGGACGCGCTCGTTTTCGGCTTGCCGGCGACCAAAAGCGAAGCCGGCGCGCAACTCCGCCAGGACCACGAAGGGCACGAATACCGCCTCAGCATGCTCGACGAGCTCGACAGTCTGAGCAATGCCTAGGAAGAAATCACCGTAGCGGTTCGTATCGAGGATGACCCTCATCGCCAGAGTTCGGGATCAATGCGATCTTGGTCGGCGATCGCTTCCTCGAGCGCACGATCGGGCTTCCAGGTACCAATTAGGTCGCTGAGATCGCGACGCTTCTTGGCTTGAGTAGCGAGTCCCAGACCGTCCGCGAGGGCCTCCAAGACCGCCTCGTTGAGGCTCTTACCTGCCCGGCGCGCCCGCTTTCGGAGCGCGCTATCAACTGCCGTGGGAACTCCGCGGATGGTGTACTGCATGCATCCATTGTAGGCACTGCCTGCAGTCTTTGCAAGCAGAAGAACTAGGGGCGCGCTACTCTCCCTGCGCGAGCGAGTAGCCGCGCTCGCTGTCGAAGGTGTAGAGTCCCTCGGTTTTGATGACGTCGAAGCCCGCGCGGTTCGCCGCATCGAGCAACGCAACGACGCGATCGGCGGTGAAGGGAACGCCGTCGGATTCAAACCGGCAGGACCAATGATCGCTCCAATAGGTGTCGGGATTGCCGTTGGGCCAAACCTTCGTGCCGCGGTTACTGATCGTCGTTAGGCGCGTGCCTTCAACGCCGAAGCGTTGCATTTCAGAAGCAATAACGTCGGGATTGCCATCGGGCCGGTCGATGAAGAGGTCGACCCCGGCGCGCGCCTTCGTCGCGGCGGCTGGCGCGGGCCGGATGGCGAGGTCCATGTGCACGCCCTTCGCATATTCGACGGGCTTCAGGTGCTCGGGTTTCTTGCCCAAGCGCGCGATCACCGCATCGGCGAACTCACTCGTGCCGACCTTCTCGCTCGACGTGCCTTCTTTATAGATGTCGTAGGTGTGCACGCCGTCCTCGATGGTGCGCAGCCACGCATTGTGAACGCGCTCGGCGGCGTCGGACTGTCCGATGTGCACCAGCATCAGGATGGCGCCATGAAGCAGGCCCGACGGATTGGCGAGGTTCTGGCCGGCGCGACGCGGCGCGGAGCCGTGGATCGCTTCGAACATCGAGCAGTGATCCCCGATGTTTGCCGATCCGGCCAGGCCGACCGAGCCGGTAATTTGAGCGGCGACGTCCGAGAGCACGTCGCCGTAGAGATTCGGCATGACGAGCACGTCGAAAGCCTCGGGCGTATCGGCCATCTTGGCTGCTCCGATATCGACGATCCAGTGCTCGTGCTCGATGTCGGGATACTCCGTCGCGATCTCGTCGAACGTCCGATGGAATAGGCCGTCCGTGAGCTTCATGATGTTGTCTTTGGTGAAGCACGTGACTTTTTTGCGCTTATTGGCGCGCGCGTACTCGAACGCATATCGGACGATGCGCTCGCTCCCCGGGCGCGAGATCAGCTTCAGGCATTGCGCCACCTGGTTGGTCTGACGGTGCTCGATGCCGCCGTAGACGTCTTCCTCGTTCTCGCGGACGATGACGAGGTCCATGCGGGGATGCTTGGTCGCGACGTAGGGATAGAGCGAAGCGCACGGGCGAACGTTGGCGTACATCGCGAGCGTCTTGCGAACGGTGACGTTAAGGCTTTTGAAACCTCCGCCTTGCGGCGTCGTGATCGGCGCCTTGAGAAAGACCTTCGTGCGGCGCAGCGAGTCCCAAGAGCTGGGTTCGATGCCGTTGCTCAAGCCTTTCTTGTAGACTGACTCGCCGATTTCGATGCGCTCGAGCTCGAGCTGGCCGCCGGAGGCATCGAGGATGCGCAGCGTTGCCGTCATGATCTCGGGCCCGATGCCGTCGCCGTACGCAACGGTGATTGGGGTCTTCAAAGTGACACGCAGCGGAACTTTGCGTACATGAAAGGATAGTCGTCGAAAAACCAGTTCCGGAAGGAGCGGCGAATCAGCTCGCGCGGCGTCACCGGACTGGCTCCCTTCATCACGTAATGCTTGCCGTCGAAGAAGTCGGTCGAATACTGCTGGTAGGATGCCATCGGCTCGAATCCGGGCAGCGGCGCAAAAGGCGTCGACGTCCACTCCCAACCGTTGCCGATCAAGTCGGCAACGCCCCAGGCGCTCGCGCCGGCGGGATGTGCGTCGACCGGCTCGGGATCGAAGCGCGCAAAATCAAAGTTGCCATGGTGCGGCGCCGGGGCCTCAGAGCCCCAAGGGAAAGCGCGTTCGTCGCCCTGCGGCGTCCCGAAGGCGGCGCGATGGTATTCGGCCTCCGTCGGCAGCCTCGAGCCCGCCCAACTCGCATACGCCCGCGCCTGCTTTTGCGTCACATAGACCGGCCACGATTGCGGCAAGGGAATCGTCTCGAAGAGCAGGCGGAGGGACCACCCGCCGTCGCCTTCCTTCCAGAAGTTCGGCACCGGCCCGCCGCCGTCGACAAATCGCAGCCAGTCCGCGTTGGTAACCGGATACGTTGCGATCTCGAAGGGGGCAACGTCGACTTGCGTGCGCCCAAACTCGTTATCCCAGCCGAAGGCGATTTCGCCGGGTTGTACGCCAAGTGTTGCGATGCCGCGCTCGATCGTGCGCCGATGGCTCGCAGGCGGTGCGTGGTCGTCATGGTGCTGCGCGACGAATCCTTTACGGCTCGCATCGAGCTGATGAACGATATAGATCAGCGTTTCGTCGTGCATCGCCTCGTGTTCGAGGATCGTGTAAGCCGCCTGGGCTCGCACGAGCCGCGGAACCGTCGAATCTTCGATTGGGCCGAACTGCAGCGCGCGCCGAACGCGTTCGTCGCACTCGGCAGCAAAAGCCGCGACGGCTCGCCGGTGGGGCCAGTCGGCGCGCTCGTGGCGCCGCGCGTCGTCGAGCGTCGCGGGATCGATCCCGCGTTCGAAGAGGCGCTCTAGCACCGGGTCGAGCGGATCTTCCTGCAGCGCTCGTTCGTTCAGGGTCAGATAGCTAAACGCCGGAATGTGCCCTTCGTAGAACGCAAACGGGTGGCGCAGCGGAATCGGGCGATCGTAGAACGCATCGTCGTGAATCAGCGCGAAGAGCCCCGCCGACCGCTCGCGATTCTTGCGATACCAGTCGAGCAGCCGAGACCGGTCCACCGAGCCTGTCGAAGTGCCGGTGCTGCTAATCATAGCGTTCCGCGCTTCTCTTGTTCGCGCTCGATCGAGACGAAGAGCGCCTTGAAGTTGCCTTTCCCAAACGAAAGGCTGCCCTTGCGCTGAATGATCTCGAAAAAGAGCGTCGGCCGGTCCTGCAGCGGCTTGGTAAAAATCTGCAGCATATAGCCCATGTCGTCGCGGTCGACGAGGATGCGCAACTCTCGCAAGGTCTCCATTGCCTCGTCGATCTTCCCGACGCGTTCCTCGAGCATGTCGTAGTACGAGTCGGGAGTATCCAGGAACTCCACGCCGTTCTGTTTGAGTGCCCGAATCGTGGCGGCGATGTCGTCGGTCCGGATGGCCATGTGCTGGACACCGGCGCCGTGGTAGAAATCCAGATACTCCTCGATTTGCGATTTCTTCTTGCCCTGCGCCGGCTCGTTGATCGGAAACTTCACCAGGTTACGCGGATCGGTCATCACCTTCGAGCGGAGTGCCGTATATTCGGTCGAGATATCCTTGTCGTCGAACGAGACGAGCTGCGAGAAGCCGAAGACGCGGCCGTAGAAATCACCCCAGGCGTCCATTTCGCCCCAGCCGACGTTGCCGACGCAGTGGTCGATGAAGGAGAGCCCCGGCTTCTTCGCAGTCGGCAGGCTCTTATGCGCTTCGACAAAGCCGGGAGCGAAGATGCCGGCATAGCCGTCGCGCTGGATGAAGGAGTGGACGGTATCGCCGTACGTGGCAATCGTCGCTCGAATGAGGCGGCCGGTCGCATCTTCGAAGGCAGTCGGAGGCTGCAGAACGCGAGCGCCCCCGCGCACGGCCATCTCGAAGGCGGCATTCGCATCCTCGACGAGGATCGCGATGTCCTTGACGCCATCGCCGTGCAAGGCGACGTGGCGCGCTACGTCGTCGTCGGGAAGCAAACTTGCCGTAAGCACGAAGCGCAGCTTATTCTGCGCCAAGAGATAGCTGACGCGATCTCGCACGCCCGTTTCGGGGCCCGCATACGCGATCTGATCGAACCCGAAGGCGGACATGTAATAATGGGCCGCTTGTTTGGCATTGCCGACGTAGAACTCGACGTAGTCCCAGTCGATTTGCGCGAGCGGATTGCTGCGCGCCTCGGTCGCTGTGCTCATATCAAACGGACTTGGCGAAGCTTCGCCGGGTGCCCTGTCGAAAGCGGGCGGCATGGAAACGTCGGTCGCGCCGCGCCCTTCGGTACGAAGCGCTTTTGCGAGATTGGTCGACTACGCGGGCCTCTTCCCGCCCGCGCAGCTTTCGCTCGCGCAAGCAACCGGGGAATACCGCGAGGCGCGCGGTGGCCCGCATGCGTGGATGCTCGGACGCTTCATCATCCCGGCAACGACCTTGTCCTCCTCGCCGCAAAACGGCGACACCCCGTTCTCCGTCATCCTCGACGGCGGCTCGGATCCAGATACATGGCTGGAATCCGTTGGATCGCGGATCGATTCGGCGGCAGCGCTGCGAGGAAAGGGCGTTGCGGTCGAAGCGCTCGAGGTTCCTTTGCCGGCCGCCTTCACTACGGATGGCGCGCCGGACGAGCCGCTGCAGCGTCTGCGCGAGCTGATGGAGAAGGCGTGGCTATCCGATCTGCCGGTCTACGTCGAGTTCGCGCGCCGCGGGGAGTGGAAGGCGGTCGTCGAGCGCGCGATGAGCGCCGTCATGCGCGCCGGTTGCGGTGCAAAGTTGCGCTGTGGCGGACTGACGGCGGAGGCCTTTCCCAGCGTGGACGAAGTCGCGGAGTTTCTCGCTGCCGCCAATGCGGCGCACGTGCCGTTCAAAGCGACCGCGGGGCTGCACCATCCGGTACGCCATGTGGATGCTGCCAGCGGTTTCACGATGCACGGCTTCTTAAATATTTTGGCTGCGGCTGCCCTGGCGCCGCGCGTCGATGGTCCGATGCTGCAACGGATCGTCGCAGAAGATGACCCAACCGAATTTCACTTCGAAGACGCGACGCTTTGCTGGGGGGATGAGCGCATCGAGCTTGGTGAGTTGGAGGCTTGCCGGCGCAGCGCGTTTGTCGCCTATGGCAGCTGCAGCTTTTCAGAGCCGGTCGCGGATTTGACGGCGCTTGGAGTCTTCGCGACGCCATGATCGCGCCGGACGATACGACGGATCCTCGACTCGAGTCGTGGATTTCAGTCTCGCCGGAGAGCGACTTTCCAATCCAGAACTTGCCGTTCGGCGTCTTCGAGCGCGGCGATTCGCAGCGACTCGGCGTCGCGATCGGCGAGCGGATTCTCGACCTTTCTAAAGCGGCGCAGGCCGGATTCTTCGACGACGTCTGCGAGCGCGAGCTGCTGCAGGCGCCGGTGCTCAATCCTCTCTTGGCCGCCGGGCGCCAAACCTGGGCTCCTCTGCGCGAGCGGCTCTCGCAGCTTCTTCGCATCGGCGGCGACTCGCGCTTGCGCGACGCCAACGTCGAGCGTTTCCTCTGCCGGCAGGCTGCGGTGGAGATGCGCCTGCCGATGGAGGTCGGCGATTATGTCGACTTCTATTCGTCGATCGAGCATGCGACGAACTTGGGGCGGCTCTTCCGCCCGAATGCCGAGGCGCTGCTGCCGAACTGGCGATGGTTGCCCGTTGCCTATCATGGCCGATCGAGCACGATCGTGATCGATGGAACGCCGATTCGCCGCCCCTGCGGACAGCGCAAAATGCCGGCTGACGCAGCGCCCGAGTTTGGACCTAGCCGCCGCCTGGATATCGAACTGGAAACCGGCTTTGTCGAGGGGCCGGGCAACGAGTTGGGGATGCCGATCGCGGTTGCCGATGCGCGCGAGCACATCTTCGGGCTGCTCCTGGTCAACGATTGGAGCGCGCGCGATATTCAAGCGTGGGAGTACCAGCCACTAGGGCCGTTCCTGGGCAAATCGTTTGCGACGACGGTCTCGCCGTGGATCGTGACGCTCGATGCCTTGGAGCCGTTTCGCGTGCAAGGCCCGCCCCAGGAGCCGCCGCCGCTTTCGTATTTACGCGTCGACGAACCGTGGGCATATGCGATTTCCCTCGCCTTCGATCTTCAGACGCAGCAAATGGAAGAGCGAGGCATCGCACCTCAGACGATCTCGCAGACGAGCTTTGCCGGCATGTATTGGAACGTCGCGCAACAACTCGCCCACGCGACGGCGAACGGAGCGGTCACGCGGCCGGGCGATCTCTTTGCATCGGGAACGATTAGCGGTTCCGAACCGGGAAGCCAGGGAAGTCTGATCGAGCTAACCTGGAACGGGGAGCGTCCAATCACTCTCACAGACGGCGAGAGTCGTCGCTTCTTAGAGGATGGCGACGAAGTCACGCTGCGCGGATGGTGCGAGAAGGCGGGCGCGCGCCGAATCGGATTTGGATGTGCTCGGGGGCGAATCGAACCAGCTAACGCGTAGCGCACTGCCCCGCGGGCTTAATCTAAGTTTTCGCCGGCTCTTCGATCCATGAGCGGAAGTAGCTCGGATCCTCGCACGCAAAGGCCGCTTCCGCGAGCAGCAGCGGCTTAAAAGTGTCGATCATGACAGCGATCTCGTCGGTCGACGTCTTTCCGAGACTCGCCTCGACGGCGCCGGGTTGAGGCCCATGCGGTGCGCCGGCCGAGTGAAGCGTGATCGAACCCTCCTCTACACCGCGTCGGCTCATGAAGTTTCCGCTCACATAATAGAGCACCTCATCGCAATCGACGCTCGAGTGGTTATACGGCACCGGAATTGCCAATGGGTGGTAATCGAATAAGCGCGGCACGAAGGCGCAGAACGCCGCGCCCGGCGCTTCGAACGTCGCGTGGGCGGGCGGCGGTTGATGCAGCTTTCCCGTGATCGGCGCGAACTCTTCGAGGTTAAAGGCGTAGGGATAGCAATAGCCGTCCCAGCCAACGACGTCGCATGGGTGATTCTGAACGATGTAGATCGCATGGCGTCCGCCGCTGGTGACGCGAACTTCATACTCGCCTTGTGCGTCGACGGGCGGCTTGAGTACCGGCGCGCGAAAGTCTCGCTCGTAGTACGGCGCGTGCTCTTCGAGCTGCCCGAACTCGTTACGATACTTGCGCGGAATCGTAATCGTACCGGTCAGCTCGTGGACGAGCATGCGCGTTGGGGATGCCGGTACGACCCGGTAGGTGGTTCCGGTCGGAATAACGAGATAATCATGCGGTCGATACGCCAGCTCTCCGAACTGACTTTCGATAACGCCGGCGCCCGAGTGAATGAAGAGCAACTCGTCGCCGCCGGTGTTGCGGTAAAAGTATTCCATCGGGCGCTGCGCGTTTGCGACGGAGATAACGACGTCGTCGTTGCCCAGGAGCGGCGTGCGCGATTCGATGGCATCGCGCCCCTCCGCAGCGACCTGCGGTGTCTTGAAATGGCGATTACGCAGCGGCTCGTTGGGCGCGAAAGCGATGGGAGAGCGTTCCCAGATGCGCACGTCCAGCGTCGCGGTCGGGGGACGCAGATGGTAGATCAGCGAGTAGACGCTTTCGAAACCTTTCGTCGAGAAGAGCTCCTCGGCGTAGAGGCCACCGTCTGGGCGCCGAAACTGAATGTGGCGCTTATGCGGAACGCGGCCTTCCCGGAGATACGACGGCACTTATGGAGCGCTCGGCTCTACCGCCGCTGCCCGTTCGGTTGCTGCGAATCCATTGGTGCGGTGCGTACCGTCGCAGAACGGTTTCGTCAGCGAGCCGCCGCAACGGCAGAGCGCGACGTTTGCGCCCTCGACGGTGTAAGGATTTCCCTCGGCGTCGGTGAGTGTAACCGTCCCGCGTATGAGGTACGGGCCGCTCTCGCGGACCTTGATGATAACTTCGTCCATTAATGCCGAGACTTCGACGCCTCGGGGATACGGTCCGGCCTCGTCGGAATTAGGGGCTGGTAGCGGCGGTCGCTTCGAGAACTCCTCGAGCGAGCAGGTGACCATCGATCCTGCGCTCCAGTTCTGCGCCGCGCAGCGGCGACGTGGCCGAAATACGCGAAAGGTCGAGCGCATAGACCGTTATCACATAGTGGTGCGCGGGGCCGGGAGGCGGACACGGGCCATGGTACTCCGCGCGCGCCGCCGAGGTCTGGCCGATCTGGTCTGCCGCGAGCTTAATGTTAGGCTCGAGGCGGTGCGTCCCACTGGGCAGATTGTATAGAACCCAATGGTAGAATCCGCCCGGAATCGGAGCGTCGGCGTCGTGCATAATAATGGCGAACGAAGCCGTGCCGCGCGGCGCGCCACTCCAGGCAAGCGCGGGCGAGCGGTTTTGGCCGCCGCACGCGCGCGCCATGAAGATCTTCGGAATCGCGTGACCGGCGACGATATCGTTGCTTTCAAGGTGCAGCCATGCCGTGGATGCGACTAATGTAATGCCTGCTGCCAACAGCGCTCGAACCATGCAAGCATCGTTGGCGACGGCAAAGCCGCTTCCCCGCGCTCGCGGGGGCATATGCTATCATTGCCTGGCCATGATGGGAGTTGGGCTTCACGCGGCGTAAACTTGTGAACCCCGCCAGAACCGGAAGGTAGCAACGGTAAGCGAGCCCTTACGGGTGCCGTGATCCACCTGGCTCTCGTCGTGGTCTTGAAAAAGTCAATTATGCAAGAGTTTCAATCTGTCTATCCGGCCATTGTGGCCCTAGCAGCCGCCCTGTTGGCGCTGGCGCTCTATCATGCCATCGTCGTGCGCCCCGCGCTCCGGCGCGCCGGCGAGCTGCTCGAGCTGCACGACGGTCTGATTTCGGGAGGCGCCGGCGGCGCGGCCGGCCGCCTCGCGGCGCTCGAGAGCGGCAACACGTCGTTGCGCGCCGCCCTAGAGAGCGATTCCGCACGAATTGGCGGGCTCGAAGCGCTAGCCGCAACCGATCTGTCGCGCTGCGGCTTCGTGCGATACGATGCCTTCAACGATAACGAGTCCGGCCTCTCGTATGCTTTGGCGCTGCTCAATCGCCAGGGCGACGGCGCGGTGATGACGAGCATCTATTCCCGCGACGGCACGCGTACCTACGGCAAACCCGTTGCGGCGTTCAAGCCGACGGTGCAAGCGTCGCCGGAGGAACTCGAAGCAATCGAGCGGGCTCGTTCGGCAGCTTCGTAGAACGGCTCGTACGTGAATCTGCTCGTTTGCGATCTAGCACAAGGGCTTCTATGGGTCGTCACCATTTACACGATCCTGCTCTTCGTGTATGCGATCGTGTCGTGGTTTCCCGATTTGCGCCGGGGACGGTGGGTCTACTACCTGGCCTCGATCATCGATCCGGTGCTGATTCCTATCCGCCGGGTCGTTCCGCCGGTAGGCGGACTCGATCTCGCATTTCTGATTCTGTTCTTCGCCTTGCAGCTTCTGGTTCGGCCGGCCCTGGGGCATCTCGTCTTCAATAGCTGCATACCGGTTTTCTAAGCTTTCTAGCTTGCCTCTCAAAACCGATCGCCCACATCGTATCGAGGTCGCGAGCAACGTTCGCAACTTTTGCATCATCGCGCATATCGACCATGGTAAGACGACCCTCTCCGACCGGTTGCTCGAGATCACTCGCACGGTTGCCTCGCGCGACCTCGAAGAGCAGGCGCTGGACGCAATGGACCTCGAGCGCGAACGCGGCATCACGATTCGCATGCATCCGGTTACGCTCAACTATAAAGCGCGCAATGGCGAGCAGTATCAGCTCAACCTGATCGATACGCCGGGACACGTCGATTTCTCGTATGAAGTATCGCGCTCGCTCGCGGCCTGCGAAGGGGCCGTCCTCATCATCGACGCGGCTCAGGGCATCGAGGCGCAGACGCTGGCGAACTATCACCTCGCGCTCGAGCACGATCTCACGATCATTCCGGTCATCAACAAGATCGATCTGCCGGCCGCCGATCCGGAGCGCGTGATGGGCGAGATCGAGGAGTTGCTGGTGATGGAGCGCAGCGAATGCATTCTTGCAAGCGCCAAAAACGGGGTCGGCATCGAAGAGATCCTGGAAGCGATCGTCCATCGAATTCCGCCGCCGAAAGGCCACTGCGACCACCTGCGCGCGCTGGTCTTCAACGCGCAGTTCGATCCCTATCGGGGCGTGGTCAGCTACGTCCGCGTGGTTGACGGGAGGCTCGAAGCCGGCACGCGCTTCATGTCGCTGGCGCACCAGCGCGTCTACGAATGCACCGAGGTCGGCATCTTCGTGCCCCAGATGCGCCCAACGAAGTCGCTCGACCTCGGCGCCGTCGGCTACGTGATCGGCAACATCAAATCGCTGGGAGAGATCGACGTCGGCGATACGATTACGTCGACGACCAACCCGGCTCACATTGCGCTGGCCGGCTATCGAAAAGCCGTGCCGATGGTCTATTGCGGCCTCTATCCAAACGAGGGGCAGTACGACGTGCTGCGCGACGCGCTCGAAAAGCTCAAGCTCAACGATGCCGCGCTGCTTTACGAACCCGAGAGCTCGGTGGCGTTGGGATTCGGCTTTCGCTGCGGTTTCTTAGGCCTGTTGCACATGGAGATCGTCCAAGAGCGGTTGGAGCGCAACTACGGCCTGGACCTGATCGCAACCGCTCCGTCTGTGCTGTTCCGCGTCGTGCGCAGCGACGGCAGCACGCTGATGGTCGACAATCCTTCGAAGCTTCCGCCGCCGACGACGATCGGCTCGATTGAGGAGCCGTACGTCAAGGCGACGATCATCTCGCCGCCCGAGTACGTTGGCGCCATCATGGAGATTACGCAAGGCCGTCGCGGGACGCTGGGCAACATGGAGTATTTGCACGACGGCCGCGTGATCATGACCTACGAGATGCCCTTGATCGAGGTGATCGTCGATTTCTTCGACGCCCTCAAATCAAAGACCAAGGGATACGCCTCGCTCGATTATGAGGTGATCGGCTATCGTGAGGGCGATCTCGCGAAGCTCGAGATCTTCCTCAACGGCGAGGTGGTGGACGCGCTCTCGTTTATCGTCGCGCGCGACAAGGCCGTTGCGCGCGGACGCGCGATGGCTGAAAAGCTCAAGGAACTGATTCCCCGCCAGATGTTCGAGGTGCCGATACAGGCGGCGATCGGCGGAAAGATCGTCGCCCGCGAAACCGTCACGGCGATGCGCAAGAACGTGCTTTCGAAGTGCTATGGCGGCGATATCTCGCGTAAGCGCAAGCTCCTCGAAAAACAGAAAGTCGGCAAGGAGCGGATGAAGCGCGTCGGAAAGGTCGAGCTGCCACAGGAGGCGTTCATGGCCGTCTTGCGGCTTGGCTCGTGAAGACGTTCGTCGCTACGCAGAACGCGGGGAAGCTCCGCGAACTGCGGGCGATTTTTGCGGGGAGTCCGCTCGAACTCGCAAAGCCTCGGAAGTATCCCGCCGTCGTTGAGGATGCCGATACGTACGCCGGCAATGCGCTTATCAAAGCCCAAGCGCTTGCGGCGATCCTACGGGAACGGGGCATCGAGGGAATGGTGCTCGCCGATGATAGCGGACTAGAAGTCGACGCCCTTGAGGGAAAGCCCGGGGTCTACTCGGCGCGCTACGGCGGAGCGGATATCGGATGGCCGGAGCGTCGCGCCGCATTGCTCGCCGAGGTGCGAGGCGTCCCACCCTATCGTCGCGCGGCGCGCTTTGTCTGCGCGCTGGCCTTGATCGAAGCGGGCCGAGAGCCGCTCGTCGTGACCGGTCACGTGACCGGCTACCTCTTAGAAGTCGAGAGCGGTGCGGGCGGTTTTGGCTACGATCCTTTGTTCTTTCATCCGCCATCCGGCCGCAGCTTCGCCGCGCTGAGCGAGAAGGAGAAGAACGCCGTCAGCCATCGACGGCGCGCCGCGGATGCATTGCTCGCGGCCTTGCGCGGTCGTGTCTGATCTTGCGATCGGACCCGCGGGCGCCCAAGACGTTCGAGCGATCCAGCGCCGGCGAAACTGCGACGATACGGCGGTTCGGCTTGCGCTAGCCTCGGCGGAACGCGGGACGGTTTGGGTCGCGCGCGACGCCGGCGAACGTGTGGGAATCGCCGTTGCGCACGACTCGGAAGCCGAGCGATACGTGGGCGATCTGTTCGTTGAGCCTTCGTATCGCGGTACCGGCGTGGGCGGCGAGCTTTTGGTCGCAGCTTTTGGCGATGCGGGGGACCGCACGCGCGCGATGCTCGTCGATCCCGGCGATGCCGGGGGCGTGGCGCTGGCTTTGCGCCAGCGCATGATGCTGCGCGAGCCGATCGTACGGCTTGCCGGCGCGATTCCGCGAGAAGAGGAGCTGGCAAAGATGGCCGCCGGCGACTATCGGTTTGAGGTTGATACGATCGACCCCGTCTCGCACGGTTTCGGGTTGCGCGGGCTCGACGCCCAGACTCGCGGCACGCCGCGCGACGCGGATCACCAGCAGTTCGCCGGCAGCGCGACGGGCCACGCGTTTTTTCTGCGCGGCGAGTTTATTGCGTACGGCTACGTCTGGCCCGACGGGCGCATCGGGCCGTTGGCCTGCGCGTCGCAAGCCTATCTGGTGCAGATCTTCGCGTACGCGCTGCTCTCGCTCACGCGGACGTACGGCGCGTCTTGGTGCACCGCGTTGGTTCCGGGATCGAACTTGCGGATCGCGCGCGCGGCGCTGCGCGCCGGTTTGCGGATCGAAGCGGTTTCGTTACTAGCCGGCGACGTATTCCAAGGCGATCTCTCGACGTATGTCGGCTACCATTCTCTATTGTTTTAATAGATTGAAGAAGGAATTTCCCGAGTGCAATACTGTTGGCACTCTGGAGTGCTACGGTCTTCAACATGAAGAAATGTGGGGTTTGTCAGCAACTACTTCCGTTCGAATGTTTCGCCAAACATCGCGATGGCCTGGCATGCCGCTGCCGAGCCTGTCAGAACGAATATAGCAAGGCTCATTATAGCCGGAACAAGCAAGTGCATAATCAGCGGCGCATGATGAACACCGCGCGCTACCGCGCGCGCAGTCGCCGCGGGGTTACGGAGTATCTTTGCTCTCATCCTTGCCTTGATTGTGGTGAAGCCGATCTGCGTGTCCTTGAGTTCGATCACGTAAGGAGCATTAAAGAGTCAGACATCAGCACGTTGGTTCGGGTGGGAGCGGCATGGCAGAGGATAGTTCGAGAAATCGCGAAGTGTGAGGTCCGCTGCGCAAACTGTCATCGCCGGAGAACGGTTGAGACTCTTCGGTGGCCACAGGCGTCGGGGCGTAGCTCAGCTTGGTAGAGCGTCCGGTTTGGGTCCGGAAGGCCCGCAGGTTCGAATCCTGTCGCCCCGACCATTCACTTCGCGCCCGTAGTCTAACAGGATAAGGCACGAGTCTTCTAAACTCGAAGATGGGGGTTCGAGTCCCTCCGGGCGCAGGATGGTTCGTCGCTAGAGCGTGAATGCTGGGCAGCCGGAGGGAAAGAAGCTTCTCTCATGGTGACTGTAGCTCAATAGGTTAGAGCGCCGGTCTGTGGCACCGGAGGTTGCGAGTTCGATCCTCGTCAGTCACCCCAAAAATAACGCAGGCGCCTTTAGCTCAGTTGGTAGAGCAGCGGCCTTTTAAGCCGTTGGTCCCGGGTTCGAGTCCCGGAGGGCGCACGTTTTCATTCCCGAAGAATTCGTGGACGCACCGCTAGCTCAATTGGTAGAGCAGGTGACTCTTAATCACTTGGTTGG